>NZ_DATMTD010000047.1:0-19411 GCF_035565035.1 Oxalicibacterium sp.
ATGCACCAGCATTGCGAGCCCGTTTTCATTTAGACCGGCATTATGCTTTCGCCGTCATTCTCCGTAATGCCGTATCATCGTGGCCCTTTCCCCTCAATAGAAATAGCCATGCCAAATGCATGCGGTGTCGATTTCGGCACCTCGAACTCGACCGTCGGCTGGAGCCGGCCGGGGCAATCGCCATTACTGCAGCTCGAAGACGGCAAGGTAACGTTGCCGTCCGTCGTCTTTTTCAACGCCGACGAGGAACAGGTTTACTACGGACGCGCTGCGCTGGCGAATTATCTTGAAGGTTACGAGGGTCGCCTGATGCGGTCGCTGAAGAGTCTGCTCGGCACCAGCCTGATCGACGATCAAACAGAAGTGATGGGAACGGTATTGCCGTTCCGCACGCTGTTGACGCAGTTCATCGGCGAGCTCAAGCATCGTGCCGAAACGGCGGCAGGACGCGAATTCACCAGCGCCGTAATGGGTCGCCCCGTACATTTCGTTGACGATAACGACGAGGCGGATACGCTGGCCGAAGACACGCTGTATGAAATTGCGCAGTCGGTCGGCTTCACGGACATCGACTTTCAATACGAACCGATTGCCGCTGCCTTCGACTATGAATCGCAACTTGATCGCGAGGAGCTGGTGCTGATCGCCGATATCGGCGGTGGTACCTCGGATTTTTCGCTGGTACGTCTTTCGCCCCAGCGCGCGAAGCAGGTGGATCGCCGCAACGACATTCTGGCATCGGCGGGCGTGCACATTGGGGGCACCGATTTCGACAAATACCTGAGCCTGAACAGCATCATGCCGTTGCTCGGCCTCGGCTCGCAGCTTAACAACGGTGCGGAGATTCCATCCAGTTACTACTTCAACCTGGCGACCTGGCACACGATCAATCTGGCGTACACGCAAAAAACCTGGTTGCAGATCAAGGACATCTATCGCGATGCGCGCGACAAGGAAAAACTCGATCGCCTGCTTAATTTGATCGAGCATCGTTCCGGGCATTGGCTGGCATTGAAGGCGGAAGAGGGCAAGATTGCCTTGTCGTCGCAGACGCAGATGGAATTGCTGCTGGACCGTTTGCAACCTGCAGAGTCATTGCTGTTGCAGCGTGAAGGTTTCGAGCATGCGATCGAAAAGCTGGTGTCGTCCATCGAAAATACGGTCTCGGCGCTTCTGCAGGATGCAGGGATTTCTGCCGATGATGTCGATACGGTCGTGTTTACCGGCGGTTCCAGCGGCGTGCGTCTCCTGCGAGAAAAGATCGGCGCACTGCTGCCATCCGCGCGCCGTGTCGAAGGCGACCTGTTCGGCAGCATCGGCGCCGGGCTTGCACTGGATGCCGTTCGCAAGTTCGGCTGACGTCATGTGAATGCGGACGTTGCATCTTGTATCGTTCGCAGACATTCCGTGCGTTGGCATGGCATCGCCGGCATCCACATGCTCATGACCGCTGTCAACATCGATCGCAATGCGTTGCGTCCGTGCCGCGTTGCAATCGTCGCGCTTGGCAGTGCTTATTCTAAAATGGTATAAATAATTTCCTCATTTCGATACAGGATTTTTTCGTCTCGATATTTGCTGGCATCATCCAGTCCTTATCCAGTCATCATCCGGTCACAATGCAGGATTATCGTCACGAACTTTTTGCAAGCGGCGCGGACTGATCTGCATGGCATGTGCAAAGAGAGACTTGAAGCGATTTGAAAGGATCAGATGTTTGCAGCAGTGGATTTGGGGTCGAACAGTTTTCGCCTTCACATTGGGCGACACGATGGCGAGTCGATGCGCATCATCAAAAGTGCGCGCGATCCGATACGTCTCGGCGGTGGCTTGGACAGCAAGGGCAATCTCACCGCGGCGGCAATGGACAGCGCGATCGAGTCGCTGGCACGTTTCAATTCCATCCTCAGCACCTATCCATTAAACGCCGTGCGTGTGGTCGCGACCAACACGATGCGCATCGCAAAGAACGCGTCAGTCTTTTTGCCGATGGCGGAAGCGGCAATCGGATATCCGATCGAGATCATTTCCGGTGAAGAAGAAGGCCGATTGATTTACATGGGCGTCGCCAGCACCTTGCCATCGAACGAGCGACGCCTGGTACTGGATATCGGTGGCGGCTCGACCGAGCTGATCCTCGGCAAGGGGACGGAAATCGAACAGGTTGAATCGTTCAGTATCGGTACCGTGCCGCAAACTATCAATTTTTTCCCTGACGGGCGCATTGATGCTGAAGCGTTCGATGCAGCCATCCTGTCGGCGCGTTCGCGTTTCGAGGACGCCGCGCCGCAATACAAACCGGAATTGTGGGCAAACGCCTATGGCTCGTCCGGTACGATTCGTGCAATTGCCGATGCAATCGGCAAGAACGGTCTGGGAGACGGCGACCTGTCACTGAAGAGTCTGGACGCCTTGAAGCGCCGGTTGATCCAGTTCGGCCGTGCAGACAGGATCGATCTGGCCGGCATGAAGGCGGATCGCGCAACCAGCATCACCGGCGGTCTGGCGACGTTGATCGGGATGATGCAGGAGCTGGGCATCAAATCAATCAAGCCGATTGAGGCCGGATTGCGCATGGGTGTGTTGTGGGATCTGCATCTGCGTGCAACCAAGCGTGATCGGCGTGAAGAATCGGTACGCGATTTTGCGCAGCGCTTTCGCGTCGATCGCAAGCGTGCCGATCGCGTAGCGCAATTGTCGGTCGATCTGTATACAGTTCTCAAGCCGGCCGATGACCGCTACGCACGCTTGCTGTACTGGAGCGGATTGCTGCATGAAATCGGGCAGGCGGTTTCGCACAGCGGTTACCACAAGCACGGTGCGTACATGATCGAGAATGCCGACCTGTCGGGATTCACGACGCGCGAGCAGCGCCTGCTCGGTTATCTGGTGCTAGCGCACAAGGGCAATCTGCGCAAGGTCGAGCCGGTGCTGGGTGATGACGATTTCATCAAGGCGATTCTTGCGTTGCGGCTGGCCGTGATCTTCATGCATGCCCGCGTGAATGCGGATACCGCAGATATGCGACTGAAAATGAAGAGTCGCATCGAGCTCGAGTTGCGCAACGACTGGATCAGCGATCATCCGACATTGTCCTACTGGATGGAGAAAGAGCGGGGCGCCTGGAGCGAAGTCGATATCGAGTTTTCGATACGGTTGCTTGGCTGAAGTACGCCAATGACTGCCAATGCCCGGCAGCAACAAGTTGTGGGCGGTAAAGCGTGCGGAACCTTTGCGGCGTAATGCCTTCTGAATCAGGCGTTGACGTTATGCGGCGTGCAACCCGCATTACAATGTGGCGTCGCCTATCTTTTGCCGCTCACTTTCTTCCCCGGAGTTCATCTTGTTCGACAGCATTACCGATATCGTTTCGCAGAGCGGCTACCTTGGCATCTTCCTGCTGATGCTGGCAGAGAACGTTTTTCCGCCGATTCCATCCGAGCTGATCATGCCGCTGGCCGGCTTCGTCGCGGCACGCGGTGAGCTGGATATCGTGCTGGTGATCCTGTCCGGGACTGCCGGTTCCGTGGTCGGTGCATTGCCGTGGTATTACGCTGGTGCGCTGTTTGGCAAGGATCGTTTGAAGTGGATGGCGAGCCGCGTTGGTCGCTTGATGACCGTATCGCCCGGCGATATCGACATGGCGTCAAGCTGGTTCGAGCGGCACGAAGGAATGGCGGTTTTTTTCGGTCGCCTGATTCCGGCGATTCGCACCCTGATTTCGGTACCGGCGGGCATCGTTCGCATGTCGATGCTGCCTTTCCTCGCGTATTCGACGATCGGTTCGTTGATCTGGACCACGCTGCTGGCGGTGACGGGTTTTCTGCTGGAGTCGCAATACGAGCTGGTTGAGGAATATGTCGATCCGTTATCAAAAGCGGTAGTACTGACAGTAGTTGCCGTGTATGTTTATCGCTTCATTCGCTTCAAGCCGCAGCAACACTGATCAGAACATCAGCGCGCCTTTCTTGAACAGCGCGATATCGACATAGCCGGACAAGCGGTTGTTTGGCGAAGCGGCAATCGTCAGACCACCAATATCGATCGTCGCGCCGGGCTTCATTAATTCCTGCATCGCCGTACCTGGACGTTTGGCGCGCTTGATTGCCAGCGCCAGCGTCCTGGCGACTGCAAATCCTTCCAGCGTCAATGCCGACGGCGGCTCGTCGCGGTATTTCTTCATCATGTTCAGGTGTTCGGACTGCAGTGTGGTTGTGCTGTTGTTCGGGTTCGGCACGACTTGCGAGAAGACGGTCCATTCCACTGCACGCGGGCCGGCCAGTTCACGCAGTGTCTCCAGATTGGTCAAGGACGTGCCGGCGACGAAGGTTTGCGGCGCCGATTTGCGGAATTCCTTCAGGAACAACGCAGTGCCGATTGTGTCGCCGATCACGATCACGAAGCCGGGTCTGGCAGCGGCCAGCCGTACGGCTTCCTGCGCATTCTGTTTCTCGTCGCTGCCGATGCGGACCGTGCCGGTCAGTTTCAGATTGCGCTCCTTCAGTTCGGCAGACAGAGCCTGGAAAGCCTGCCGCGTCGATCCGCCATCCTGATAGACGATGCCAACATCCTTCATGCCAAGTTGCGAGAAATGCGACAGGATGTGACGCACTTCCTGCAGATAATCAGGCCGCCAGAACAGGATGCGCGAACCGGTTGCTTCCCTGGCGTCGACCAGCGGTGCATACAGCAGCATGTTGCTGCGCTTGAAGGCGGGTGCGTTCAGGATCGCCTGCGTCACGTTATCGCCGACACCTCCCAGCAGGTAATCGGCCCGATCCCGTTCGATCAGTTCGGTAGCGACGCGGGCGGCGATCTGCGGCGATGCCTGATCGTCGCGTGTGACGTAACGGATACGCTTGCCGTTGATGCCGCCAGCGGCATTCAATGCGTCGAAATAGGTTTTGATGCCGGCGACGTAATCACGTCCAACAGCAGCATTGGGGCTGGAAAGATCAATGGCCTGGCCGATCACGATCGTATCCGGTTCGTCGGCGGGGAAGGCGGGTGTCGTCGTCAGGAATGCGGTCGATGCGAGGGAAAAGATGCAGAGAAAGCGGAATATCATGACTATGCGCACGGTTGTCCTATTGGAGCGCAATTCTGCTTGCCGATTATGACGCGCTGATGAATCGAAGATGAGAATGAGTGCTTAAATGCGACCTGTGCAGCGTTCTCTTCTTGCAATAAATGAATAAACTATATATATTATTTATACGATTTATTTAACAGGAGGTGACTGTGTCGAAGGAAAACGCAAGCAACGCAAGTAATGCAGCATCGGCTGCCAAGCCGTCTGTCGGGAAAGAAGCGGCAACCGCGTCGGTCAAGGTGAATCCGGCGGCCAAACCTGCTGCAGCCGTCAAACCGGCAGCCAAGAAGGTCGTCACGAAAAAGGCCGCAACAAAGAAAGTCGCAACGAAGAATGCAACCAAGGCCGTGGTCAAGACTGCGGCCAAGAAAGCCGTGACCAAATCTGCAGCGACCAAGCCGGCAAACCGTCCGGCCACCAAAAAGGCTGCTGCCAAAAAAACAGTTGTGAAGAAGCCGGTGCCGAAGTCCGCAGCCAAGGCGCCGGTGAAAGCGTCAAAACCAGTCAAGCCGGCTGAAGTGAAGGAAAAGAACAAGAAGCCGAAACTGGTGCGTGACAGCTTCACGATGCCGGAAGCCGAGTACCAGGTATTGAGCGATGTGAAAAAAGCGTTCCTGAAAATCGGCGTGTCGGTAAAGAAAAGCGAATTGCTGCGTACAGGTGTGGCCTTGATCCGCAACATGGAATTGGGCAAACTCAATACCGTGATCAATGCGCTGGCCCCGATCAAGGCAGGTCGCCCAAAGAAGGATAAATAAACAGCAGTTTCCTCCTGTTTTTAGTCAGAATAATCAAGGCCGATGTGTGACATCGGCCTTTTTTAATGTGTTGCAGTGTCATCAAACTGACATGCTCCTGTCATTTTGTGGAAGTAATCAATCGTTACGCTTCGTCCATCACACTACCAAGGACGAAAACATGCAGCGACTGACGACTTCCGCCGACACCAGCGTTTCTTCTTCCCGACTGACGTTAAGTTTCGCCAGCACATCGGAGGAAGTACGCGAAGTTCAGCGTTTGCGTTACAAGGTGTTTATCGAGTCCATGGGTTTGTCCGCGCTGGCAAACGCAGAAGGTCTCGACAAGGATGAATACGACACGTACTGCGATCACCTGATCGTACGCGATTCGCAGACATTGAAAGTTGTCGGCACGTACCGTGTTCTGAGCCCGCAAGGCGCGCGCAAGGCGGGCCGTTTCTACTCCGAACAGGAATTCGACCTCGGTCGTTTGCATCACCTGCGCAATCGCATCGCCGAAGCCGGCCGTGCCTGCATTGACCCGGCCTATCGCAGCGGTGCCGTCATCATGATGTTGTGGGCCGGTCTGGCGGCCTTCATGCAACGTGAAAAATGCGAGTACCTGATCGGTTGCGCCAGCATCAGCCTGGCCGACGGCGGACATAACGCCGCGGCGCTGTATCGCTCGGTTGCCGAAACGAATCTGGCACCTGCCGAATACCGCGTCAAGCCGCACCTGCCATTCCCGCTGGAAGATCGCGGCATCAATCACCAAGCGACGGTTCCTGCACTGATCAAGGGTTACCTGCGCAGCGGTGCCTGGATTTGCGGCGAACCGGCGTGGGATCCCGATTTCCATAGCGCCGATCTGTTCATGATGCTGCCGCTCGCAAAACTCGACAGCCGCTATGCCCGTCATTACCTGAAGGAGGCCCAGCCAGCATGAAACCACGCGATCCCTTTTTGACGGCAGATTTCATCCGCGCAGAAGAACCGGGCGCAAAACGCGAACCGGTCCGCTTCCGCACCATCTGGATTTCCGACGTACATTTAGGGACGACAGGCTGCCAGGCCCAACGTCTGCTCGAGTTCCTCCGCAAGACGGAATCCGAGACGCTGTATCTGGTAGGGGACATCATCGACGGCTGGCAATTGAAACGACGCTGGTACTGGGAACAGGCGCACAACGACGTTGTGCAGACCGTTCTGAAAAAAGCGAAAAAGGGAACGGAAGTCGTTTTCGTTCCCGGTAATCACGATGAAGCGGTGCGCCAGTTCATCGATCTGGATTTCGGCGGCATTCGTGTGCGCGACGAGCTCGTCCACGTGACGGCGCAAGGCAAGCGCATGCTGGTGCTGCACGGCGACCGCTTCGATGGCGTGATCGCCTGCGCGAAATGGCTCGCCTACGTCGGCGACAACCTGTACACGATGATCCTGAAATGGAATCAATGGCTCAACAGCTGGCGCGCGCGTGCCGGCCTGCCGTACTGGTCGCTGTCGCAATATCTGAAACTGAAGGTCAAGAACGCCGTCAGCTACATCTCGTCATTCGAGAACGCGCTGGCAGAAGAAGCGCAGCGACGTGGTCTGGATGGCGTGATCTGCGGCCATATCCACAAGCCGGAGATTCGCAGCATCAACGGCATTCTCTACTGCAACGACGGCGACTGGGTCGAAAGCCTGTCGGCACTGGTAGAAGAACATTCCGGCGAACTGCGTCTGGTGACGTGGCAGGAAATCGTCTCGCCGGCACACTCGGCCAAACGGGAACAGATGGAGGATCTATGCGTATCGCCATCGTAACGGATGCATGGGCGCCGCAAGTCAATGGCGTCGTCAACACACTGAAGGCCACGCGCCAGCAGTTGCGCAGCAACGGCCACGCCGTGCTGATGCTGACGCCGGAAGACATGCGGACTTATTCGTGTCCGACCTATCCGGAAATCCGCCTCGCCTATAAACCATACGCCAGGATCGCGGCCGCGCTGGAGGATTTCGATCCGGATTGCATCCATATCGCGACAGAAGGGCCGATGGGGCTGGCGGCGCGCCGCTACTGTCTGAATCACGGGCTGGATTTCACCACCGCTTATCACACGCGTTTCCCTGAATACTTGCGTGCGCGTTTCCACCTGCCGCTGGCGATTACCTATCGCTGGCTGAAATGGTTTCACGGACCGTCCAAATCGATCATGGTGCCGACACCGCGCATGCAAGATGCACTGGAGGAGAGCGGCTTTCGCAACGTCGTACTGTGGAGTCGCGGCGTGGATACCAATCACTTCAAGCCGGGTCCGCGCGAGGAATCGACCTTGAAGCGTCCGCTTTATCTCTATGTCGGACGCGTGGCGATTGAAAAAAACATCGCGGCATTCCTGCAGATGGATTTGCCCGGCGCGAAATGGGTGATCGGCGATGGGCCGATGCGCGAAGAACTGGAAGCGAAGTATCCTGACGTGCGTTTTCTCGGTGCCAAGCCGCATGAAGCACTGCCGGCGTACTACAACTGTGCCGATGTGTTCGTTTTTCCGAGCCGTACCGACACCTTCGGCCTGGTGCTGATCGAGGCGATGGCATGCGGCGTGCCGGTGGCGGCTTACCCGGTCGAAGGGCCAATCGATGTCGTGGCACATGGCAAATCAGGCATTCTCGGCGAGGATCTGGCGCAGGCATGCTTCGAGGCGTTGAACCTGAAGCGTTCGACCGTGCGCGAGCATGCCCTGTGTTATTCGTGGGAAGAAGCGACGCAACAGTTTCTACGGCATTTGAATCCGGTACGCAAGGCCAGACCGTTGCCGGTCGTGCAGTCGTCGATCGCGTAAGGTTTTGCCGGCAGGCGTCGCATGCGGAAAGACAGGGCGGATTGCGAAAGCATCCGCTCTTTTTATGTGCGAAGAAGAATTGCGGGAAACTGCGACGAATTTGCTGTGGCTTCGCAGCAGCTTATTTCGCCAGCAGATCCGGCGCCATCACCGAGCGAATGAAATGATCGTGCGTGTCGTCACGTTCGCGCCGCACGATCCACCAGACATTGCCTTTGCGGATCGTCCAGTCTTGCGGCGAACCGGTCAGCAAGGTGGAAGCAACCTGGCCCAGCGTTGGCTGGTGACCGACGATCAGCACCGGTTCACGGCTGTCCGGCCAGTGCGCGGCAGAAAGGATGCGCTCTGCGGTCGAATCGGGAGCGAGGTCGGGAACGATCTTGAACTTGCGCTTCAGCGCTTCTGCCGTCTGGACCGCGCGCGTGGCCGGGCTGACCATGATCCGGCAGCTGTTGGGCAGATTGTGGTCCAGCCATTCGGCCATGCGTGATGCCTGCTTGTGACCTTTGGCCGTCAATGCGCGACCCTCGTCGGGTTCACCCATTTCCGCTTCTGCATGTCGCCACAGGATCAATTCCATGTCATCACTCCGCAGGGGTTCCCAGAAGTTGCATCAGGTATTGTTGTGCGCCGAATGCAGCCATCTTGCCGCGTGGTTTGCGGCGGTGGTAGATGCCGTTGGAATCGAGTTCCCACGCATTCGTATTGTCCTTCAGGTACGGGTTCAGGCCTTCGTTGATCACGCGTTTCTTCAGGTCGGGATCGAGTACGGGAAAGGCGACCTCGATGCGTCGGAACAGGTTGCGGTTCATCCAGTCTGCGCTCGACAGATAGACGTCATGCGCCAGATCGTTGCGGAAGTAATAGATACGGCTGTGTTCGAGGAAACGGCCGACGATGGAACGCACGCGAATATTCTCCGACAGACCCGGCACCCCCGGACGCAATGCGCAGGCGCCGCGCACGATCAGGTCGATATTCACGCCGTCTGCGGAGGCGGCGTACAGCGCGCGAATGACCGACTCGTCGAGCAAGGCATTCATCTTGGCGATGATGCGGCCCGGGCGACCGGCCTTGGCAATTTTGGCTTCGTTGCGAATGGCGCGGATGAATTCCTTCTGCAGCGCGAATGGTGCGAGCCACAAATGGTTCAACGTCTTCGGTTTGGTCAGGCTGGTCAGATGAATGAATACCTCGTTGACCTCGGTGGCGAGCGCCGGATTGCTCGTCATCAGACCGAAGTCGGTATAGAACTTGGTAGTGCTCGGGTGATAGTTGCCGGTGCCCAGATGCGCGTAATAGCGGAACGCACCTTCTTCGCGACGAATCACCAGCGCCAGCTTGGCGTGCGTCTTCAGGCCGACGACACCATAAACGACTTGCGCTCCGGCGCGTTCCAGGCGATCGGCCCAGTTGATGTTGGCTTCTTCATCGAAGCGCGCCATCAATTCGACGATGACGGTGACTTCCTTGCCGCGTTGCGCGGCGATGATCAACGATTCCATCAGATCGGAGTTCATGCCGGTGCGATAGATGGTCTGCTTGATGGCGACCACGTCCGGGTCGAGTGCGGCGCTGCGAACGAATTCCAGCACCGGCTGGAATGATTGATAAGGATGATGCAGCAATACGTCCTGCTTGCGGATCGCGGCAAACAGATCGACATTCGCCAGCCGCGACGGATAGGTTGGCGAATAAGGCGGGAAGCGCAGCGCCGGCTTGTTGGCGTGGTCGATCATTTCCGACAGGCGCACCATGTTGACCGGACCGTCGACTGCATACAGGCGGCTCTTGTCGATCGAAAATTGCTGCAGCAAAAAATCGGATAGATGCTGCGGGCAGTTCTTTGCGACTTCCAGTCGGACCGCAACACCAAAATTACGGCTTTGCAATTCACCCTGCAGGGCCTGACGCAGGTTCTTGACCTCTTCTTCATCCACCCACAGATCGCTGTTGCGCGTGACGCGGAACTGCGAGTAGGCCAACACGTCCCGACCCGGGAACAGATCGTTGATATGGGCATGGATGACGGAAGACAGCAGGCAGAACGCGGTGCCGTTCTTCGACAGTTCCGGTGGCAACTGGATCACACGTGGCAACACGCGTGGTGCTTTCAAAATGGCAATGGCGGTGCCGCGACCGAATGCATCCTTGCCGGACAGTTCGACGATGAAATTCAGACTCTTGTTGACGACCTGCGGGAACGGATGCGCCGGATCGAGGCCGATCGGCGTGAGCAGCGGCCGGACTTCGCGTTCGAAATAGGATTTGACCCAGGCGCGTTGCGCATCGTTGCGGTCCTGGTCGCGTAATAAATAGATGCCTTCTTTCGCCAGTTGGGGCAACACGCTTTCATTCAGCACACGATATTGATGCTCGACAATCCGGTGGCATTCTGCGGCGGCGATGGCGAGCGCGGCCGACAGGGCAGGCGCCTCGACCGGTTCGGCTTCCATATGGTTGTTGGCCAGCAGGCTGGCAATCCGGACCTCGAACAGTTCGTCCAGATTGTTACTGACGATGCACAAATATTTCAGGCGCTCCAGCAACGGAATATGAGGATTTTCGGCCTGTGCCAGCACGCGGCGGTTGAAGGCGAGTTGCGACAACTCGCGATTCAAATAGATGGCGCTTTGCGGCGGAACATGGGCCGGAACGACCTCGGGCGCGGCTTTCTTGAGCATTTTCCTGGACTTTTTCATTGGTAGATGTCGCAGAGTCTAGTGGTCGTTTATGACAACTTAATGACAGGAAAGTGGCGGTTTTTCGCATTTATGACACGATTTTTGCTGCGTCATAAAGCTGTCATATTTGTTCGATAGAGTCTCGCATGTCTTGTTTGGTTAGTTTTAACTTAAGGAGCAGTTATGCGATTGAATCTCTTGGTCAAATCCGCTGTTATCGCTGCAGGCGCGGCAATGACATTCTCTTCCGCACTGGCAGCAGATATTACCGGTGCCGGCGCAACCTTCCCGTATCCGATCTATTCGAAATGGGCGGAAGCATATAAAGCAGCAACCGGTACCGGTCTGAACTATCAGTCGATCGGTTCCGGCGGTGGCATCAAGCAAATCAAGGCAAAAACCGTCGATTTCGGTGCATCCGACATGCCGCTGAAGCAGGAAGATCTGGAAGAAGCCGGTTTGATGCAATTCCCTGCCATCATGGGCGGTGTAGTTCCTATCGTCAACCTGGAAGGCGTTGAGCCAGGCGAGATGAAGATGACCCCGGACGTTCTGGCCGGCATCTACCTGGGCAAGATCACCAAATGGAATGACGCGAAAATCTCCGCAGTCAACCCGGGCGTGAAACTGCCGGACACAGACATCACCGTCGTTCACCGTTCCGACGGATCGGGCACGTCGTTCCTGTGGACGAACTTCCTGTCGCAAACCAATGCTGACTTCAAATCCGAAGTCGGTGCAGGTACGGCTGTCAAATGGCCAGTCGGCGTAGGCGGCAAGGGTAACGAAGGCGTCGCTGCCAACGTTCAGCGTATCAAGGGTTCGATTGGTTATGTCGAATACGCTTACGCACACAAGAACAAACTGTCGCACACCCAGTTGAAAAACCGTGACGGCAACTTCGTTCAACCTGACGACACGACCTTCAAGGCTGCAGCTGCCGGTGCTGCATGGGACAAAACCCCAGGCATGGAAGTCGTGCTGACCAACCAGCCTGGCAAATCCAGCTGGCCGATCACCGGCGCATCGTTCATCCTGATGCACAAATCGCAAGCGTCGGCTGAGCGTGCGAAGGAAGTCCTGAAATTCTTCGACTGGTCGTACAAGAACGGTGGCGCAATGGCAACCGAACTGGACTACGTTGCAATGCCTGCTCCAGTCGTGAAATTGGTTCAGGATGCATGGAAATCCAGCATCAAGGATGCTTCCGGCAAGGCTGTCTGGTAATCGCGTCTTTCACAGCTGTTTAACGTAACTAACGTAACGGGCCGGCCGCAATGAGGAATCCGCAAGGACTTCCACCTTGCCCGGCCCAATTTGATTGCGAAAAACCATGAGTGCACGTCCTACTTCTCTCTCTGCTCCCATCGTTGCCCAGGACGAACCGATCCAGGGCGGTGCTTTCAGCGCATCGCTGATGGCCACGATGCGTCGGCAGCGATTGCAGGATTTTCTTTTTCACAAACTGACCTTTCTCTTTGCTCTCAGCGTGTTGCTGGTTCTGCTGGGCATCATCGCGTCGCTGATGATCGGCGCGTGGCCGGCATTGAAGGAATTCGGTCTGCCTTTCATCACCAGCGTTGAATGGGATCCCGTCAACGATCAATACGGCGCGGCGATTGCCATCGTCGGCACACTGGTTACCTCGTTTCTCGCGTTGCTGATCGCTTTTCCGGTCAGCTTCGGCATTGCACTGTTCCTGACTGAAATCTGCCCGGCCTGGCTGAAGCGCCCGCTGGGTACGGCTGTCGAATTGCTGGCCGGCGTGCCAAGCATCATCTACGGCATGTGGGGGCTGTTCGTCTTCGCACCGCTGTTTTCCGATTACATCCAGCCTGCACTGGCGGCCACGCTGGGCAAACTGCCGATCATCGGCGAACTGTTCAAGGGCCCGCATATGGGCATCGGCATTCTGGCAGCCGGCATCATTCTCGCCGTCATGATCATTCCGTTCATTGCATCGGTCATGCGCGACGTGTTCGAAATCGTGCCGCCGGTATTGAAGGAATCGGCCTATGCGCTCGGCTGCACCAAATGGGAGGTCGTGCGCAAGGTCGTGCTGCCTTATACCCGCATCGGCGTGGTCGGCGGCGTGATGCTCGGCCTGGGCCGTGCGCTCGGCGAAACAATGGCGATTACCTTCGTGATCGGCAACGCGCACAAGTTGTCGTGGTCGCTGTTCTCCGCGGGTAACAGTATTGCCTCGACCCTCGCCAACGAATTCGCCGAAGCCGAAACGACGTTGCACGTTTCGTCCCTGTTTGCGCTCGGCCTGATCCTGTTCGTGATCACCTTTATCGTTCTGTCGGCTGCCAAGTTGATGCTGATGGGCATGTCCCGCAAGGAGGGTGCGAAATGACTGCAGTAACTGAAAATGCAACCAAGAATGCATCTAACGACGTGGCAGAGGGCCCATTCGTGAATCCTCTGGCAAGCAATTCCGTTTATCGCAAACGCATGTTCATCCATCGCGTCGGCATCTCGTTGTCGTTCCTGGCGATGATTCTCGGACTGTTCTTCCTGATGTGGATTCTGTTCACGCTGGTGGTCAAGGGCGTGGATGCGATCAGCCTTTCCATCTTCACGCAAACGACGCCGGCCCCGGGCAGCGAAGGCGGCGGGTTGATGAATGCGATTGTCGGCAGTTTGTTCATGGTCGGCGCCGCAACGCTGATCAGTACACCGATCGGTGTTCTGGCCGGCGTTTATCTGGCTGAATACGGCGAAGTCAGCCTGTTCGCCAAGGTCACGCGCTTTGTCACCGACATCATGCTGTCGGCACCGTCGATCGTGATCGGCTTGTTCGTCTATGCGATCTACGTCGCTAACGTGCAGCATTTTTCCGGTTGGGCAGGCAGCTTTGCGATTTCGCTGATTGCAATTCCGGTTGTGGTGCGTACCACCGACAACATGCTTGGCATGGTGCCAACCAGCCTGCGTGAAGCGGCGTTTGCACTGGGAGCACCGCGCTGGCGCGTTTCCACCTTCGTGCGTCTGCGTGCGGTCAAGGCCGGCGTGATCACGGGCGTGCTGCTGGCGGTGGCGCGTATTTCCGGGGAAACGGCGCCGTTGTTGTTCACGGCACTGAACAACCAGTTTTACAGTGCGAACATGAATGCGCCGATGGCCAATCTGCCGGTCGTGATCTATCAATTCGCAATGAGCCCGTATGACAACTGGCGTTCGCTGGCGTGGGGTGGCGCGCTGCTGATCACTTTCAGCGTACTGGCGCTCAACATCCTGTCGCGTTCGTTGTTCAACCAAAAGATCAATAACTGAAATCTTCCGGGCTAACGCTATGACTACTCAAACGTCCATGGACATGATCAACAAGAAAACTCTCGAGATCCAGAATCTCAACTTTTACTACGGTGCTTTCCAGGGCCTGAAGAACATCAATCTGGATATTCACGACAAGAAGGTCACAGCCTTTATCGGTCCGTCCGGTTGCGGCAAGTCGACCTTGCTGCGTACGTTCAATCGCATGTACGACCTCTACCCGGGTCAACGTGCCGAAGGCAAGATCATGTACCACGGCGCGAACATTCTGGAAGCAAGCCAGGACGTGAACATGCTGCGCGCAAAGGTCGGCATGGTGTTCCAGAAACCGACCCCGTTCCCGATGTCGATCTACGACAACATCGCCTTCGGTGTGCGCCTGTACGAGAACCTGCCGAAAGGGGAGATGGACGAACGCGTCGAGTGGGCGTTGAACAAGGCCGCGCTCTGGACCGAGGTCAAGGACAAGCTGAACAAGAGCGGTCTGTCGTTGTCCGGCGGTCAGCAACAACGTCTGTGCATCGCACGCGGCGTGGCAGTCAAGCCGGACGTGCTGCTGCTGGACGAACCGACCTCGGCGCTGGATCCGATTTCGACCGCCAAGATCGAGGAATTGATCAGCGAGCTGAAGGGCGACTACACGATCGCGATCGTCACGCACAACATGCAGCAAGCAGCACGCTGCTCCGATTACACGGCGTACATGTATCTCGGCGAACTCGTCGAATTCGGCGAAACCGACCAGATCTTCATGAACCCGGCGAAAAAAGATACGCAGGATTACATTACCGGCCGCTTCGGTTGATTCCGTCATCAAGAAAACCAATATCAAGCGACCAACCAACCGAATATTCAGGAGAAACCATGACAGGCGAACACTCTTCCAAGCAGTACGACATGGATCTGGAAACCATCCGCTCCAAGGTCTTGCTCATGGGCGGACTTGTCGAAAGCCAGTTCCAGGACGCGATTGCATCCTTCCGTAGCGGCAACGTGGCGCAGGCCGAGCAGATCATCAAGGCCGATGAAAACGTCAACAATCTCGAAGTCTCGCTCGACGACGCATGCAGCCACCTGATCGTCAAACGTCAACCGGCCGCCAACGATCTGCGTACCGTGATGGCTACGATCAAGGTCATTACCGATCTGGAGCGTATCGGCGACGAATCGTCCAAGATTGCACGTGCAGCAAAGAACATCAGTGAGCGCGGCGTGACCGCCATCAACCACTATGAAACGATCCGTGTAATGGCAGCCAGTGCGGGTAATATGTTGCACGATGCACTCGATGCATTTGCGCGCCTGGATGGCAAGCAGGCGATCAAGCTGATTGCGCAGGACCAGTTGGTCGATCATGAATTCCGCTCGGTCATGCGCATGCTGATTACCTTCATGATGGAAGATCCGCGAACCATTTCCAGCGCGCTGGATACCTTGTGGGTCGCAAAGGCAATCGAGCGCGTCGGTGACCACGCAAAGAACATCGCCGAATACGTGATTTATATTATCGAAGGCAAGGACATCCGTCACACGGACTACGCGGTTTCGCATCTGGATGACACTACTGCCAATTGAATTGAAATATGCCTGCTGAAAAACCTACAATACTGATTGTTGAAGACGAACTGCCCATCATCGAACTGGTGACGTTTACGCTGAAGGGGGCGGGCTGGAACGTCGCATCCGTGCAGAACGCAGCCGATGCATGGGATTTCCTGCAGCAGCGCCTGCCGCAACTGATTCTGCTCGACTGGATGTTGCCGGATCAAAGCGGCTTGCGACTGTTGTCGCGCATCCGCAGCGATCGACAGTTCAACGAACTGCCTGTCATCATGCTGACCGCCAAGAGCATGGAAGAAGACAAGATCGCCGGCCTCGACAACGGTGCCGACGATTACGTCACCAAACCATTCTCGCCGCGCGAGCTGACGGCGCGCATCAATGCGCTGCTGCGTCGCAAGACGCCGGAACATTCGCAGACCCTGATGACGGCCGGAAGCATCACGCTCGATCCGGTCAGTTGCAGCGTCACGATGAAAGGCGACAAGATCGATATCGGCCACGCCGAATTCAAGCTGCTCAAGTTCCTGCTCGCGCATCCGGAGCGCGTGTTCTCGCGCAACCAGTTGCTTGACAAGGTCTGGGGCGATCATGTCGTCATCGAGGAACGCACGGTCGATGTCCATGTGCTGCGCCTCCGCAAGGCGCTGAAGGAAGCCGAACATCTGATCAAGACGGTTCGTAGTGTAGGCTATATGCTCTCTGAAAAATAAGCAGAACAAGCCTCCATGAATCCTCAGTTGCTGTTCTGGGTACCCGTTGCGTTACGGTTATCCCTTTTCCTGATCGCCGCTGCGGTCGTCGGTTATTTTTTCGGTCCGGTGGCGGGATTGGCAGCGGGCCTGATCTGCCTGATCGTTCTGATCGTCGTTCAGCTCAACTACCTGTTTTTGCTTTCCGGTTGGCTTGATCATCCGGAAAGCGAGAAGCTGCCCGATGGCTGGGGTGCCTGGACCGATATTTTTTCACGCCTGTACAAACTGCGTCGCGACGACGAGCGCAATCGCGCCGACCTGAGCGAATGGCTGGCCCGCTTTCGCCAGGCAATGAGCCTGTTGCCGGACGGCGTCGCCATCATGGATGACGTGCTGTTCCTGGAGTGGTGCAACCCCGCTGCGGAAAAACATCTTGGGCTGAACAATAGCCGTGACAAGGGCATGCGCGTCACCAACCTGATTCGCAATCCGGATTTCATTGACTACATCATCCTCGGTCGCTATGACCAGCCGCTGACGCTCAGTCTGCGCGACCGCAAGTTGATCGTGCAGATCATCCCTTTCGAAAATCGCCGGCAGATTCTGGTGACACACGACGCAACGGAATCGGAGCGCATCGAGATGATGCGTCGCGATTTTATCGCCAATGCCTCGCACGAGTTGCGCACACCACTGACCGTTATCAACGGTTTTCTTGAGATTGCTCAAAGTCAGCCAGACCTGGATCAATCGGTGCGCATGTCCCATCTGAAGCTGATGATCGAGCAGGGCGAGCGCATGCAGAATCTGGTCGAGGACATGTTGACACTGACACGACTGGAATCGATCGACTATCCGGTGCGGGCGGAGCACGTCAATATCCACAACCTTCTGGAGCAAATCCTGCAGGAGGCAAAAGCGCTGTCCGGCGGTCGCCATAAGATTTCGATGTTGATAGACGGACCGGATATTCAGGGTAGCAACGACGAGCTGCGCAGCGCATTCAGTAACCTGGTTTCCAACGCTGTGCGGTATACACCGGAAGGCGGGAGTATCGAGATCGCCTGGAAACAGACCGAAGCCGGTGTGCAGTTTTCCGTCAAGGACAACGGCATTGGCATCAGCGCCGAACACATTGCGCGCCTGACCGAACGGTTTTACCGGGTCGACAAAAGCCGTTCGCGCGAGACGCAGGGAACGGGTCTTGGTCTCGCCATCGTCAAACATGTATTGCTGCGACATGACGCTGGTCTGACCATCGAATCTGAGCCGGAGAAGGGCAGTACGTTTACCGTGCGGTTTGCGGCTCATCGTCAAACATTAGCCTGATTTTCTTCTCATCATCTCGATAGCATTCCAGGTGTTCGGCATTGACGCACTGTCTTGCCAGATAGATACTGCGGATCGCCCGTAGTATTCCGTTCTACATATTCCCTCGCCAATACTTGGCGTGATGACACATAAAAATGATTCAAAAAATCGTATTCGTTGGTTTGCACTATCTGTTTTTCTCGGCTTTTGTCGTCGCTAGCTGGGGCGGTGGCAGTCTGGCTTTGAAACGAGCCCTTAACTCTCACAAGAGTAGAAGCTGGCTGGAACATGCGTTGGCAATAACAGCAGGAATGGCGCTGTTCATTTGCTTCTTGCAGTGGCTGGCTATTGCAGGCCAGTTACGTGTCATCTGGATTGCTGCATTTGCGGGAGCAGGCATTCTGGCAGCAATGCTGCAGTTGCGTGAATACGGCTTTGCTCCGATACAAGACTTTTGCCTATCCTGGAAATCATTGACTCCAAATGAGAAGCGAGGCTTGCTGGTCGTCCTGCTGTTTGTGGCCGCTACGTTGCTCAGGCCCCTTGGACCACCCATGGAGTGGGATGAAGTCATGTATCACCTTCCGCACGCGAAGCAGTGGGCACTGACCGGTCATCTGGGCATACATGAATGGCTACGATATCCATGGTTTCCGTACAACTACGACCTGCTTTACTCCGGCGCGTTGCTGGTTAGCGATGACGTTCTGCCGCATCTCATCCATGCCTGCGCTGGCTGGCTGGTAGCAATAATTTTGTATCAGCTTGGAAAGCAGCATGCCAATCACACTGTTGCCTGTGTTGCGACCATCATATGGTTGTTTCTGTCACGTCGCGATTTTGACAATGCATACATCGATATGGGGGTTACCCTTTTCGTCTTTGCATCTTGTGCGGCATTTCATTTATGGCTTGAGAACAGGAGCAAGCCGGTCTGGCTTGCCGCCGCCGCATTTTTCATGGGTATCGCCATCGGTTCCAAATACCAAGCGTTAAGTTTTTTGCCTGTATTTGCCGTGGTACTACTTATTTACGAACGCAGGCCACGATTCCTGCTATTGACGGTGGTCTGCCTACTTGTTCCCTGTATCTACTGGTATGCGCGGAACGTCATTCTCACTGGGGATCCCTTCAATCCTGTTGGCGGGAGGATATTCGGCTTTACCGACTGGAACCTGGCGGATTACAAAGCCCAATTTCAGGACTTGAAAAACCATACTGGCTG
>NZ_DATMTD010000048.1:0-13005 GCF_035565035.1 Oxalicibacterium sp.
CATCGTTGCCTGGGGACCCTTGATACCCGAGGCGGCGGCAGTGAATCTCGATCGCAAAAAAACTCCATTTTCTGACTACGTGATTCTTCATGAGTCATGGCATTCAATTGCCGCATCTCATCGCGCACTCTCTTGCGAACAATAAAATCACATTCCTGAGAGCATCAAATCATTCGTTCTGTATGTGGGATGTCGAACAGAGTCGTCGATATATTTCACGCATAGTGAATCTCACTTGCCGGCCGCATAAGGATTGCGTCGGTGTTCTTCAAACATACGCCGGTACAACGTTGAGCATCAGATTGACGCTCTTGTCAGCTTGCCGAATGGCGATGCTGAAACGTTACAGGCGAATCCCTGAAAGGAAATGATCATGAAAAATAATGACGTGGTTTCTACGCTGAACGATCTGATCGAAACCTGTAAAGATGGTGAAGAAGGTTTCAAGACCTGTGCAGAAGACATTGGTGACGGTCAGTACAAGCAGCCGTTCTTGACACTGGCTGCAGGTTGTGCCGCTTCGGCACAGGAGTTGAGTGGTCTGGTGATCGCCTATGGCGGCAATCCGGAAACACGCTCGAGCCTGAGCGGCACTTTGCATCGTCGCTGGGTTGACATCAAATCCGCGATCGTCGGCAAGGATGACGAAGCCATTTTGAATGAATGCGAACGCGGTGAAGACGTCGCAGTGAAGAGTTATCGCAATGCGCTTGAAAAACCGTTGCCGGTGGATGTGAAAGCTGTGGTGGAGCGTCAGTATCAAGGCGTGCTCCAGAACCACGATCTGATCAAAAGCATGCGTGATCGTGCTCGTGCCGCTGCAATGCACTGATATGGGCTGTATGCCGTACAAAAAACCAACCTGACTTGAGGAGTACGGAAATGATCGAATCAAAAGTGGAAACGAAAATGGACAGCGTCAACAGCGATCTGAAAAATCTGTCCAAAGATGCCAAGGCGCTGGCAAGCGAAGCCAAGGCGGATGCCTACGAAAAGACCGGCGAGCTGAGCAAGAAATGCGCCGAATTTCTGAACACGGCGGTGGCAGCTGCGAAGGAAGTCCCGACCATTGCCGCGACGAGAACCAAGGAAGTTGCTGCATCGACGGACGAGTATGTGCACGAAAAACCTTGGCGTGCCGTCACGATTTCGGCAGGCCTCGGCATTCTGCTCGGCGTCATGTTCGCCAAGCGTGACAGCCGTTAAAAAACGCTGAGAATTCGCATCGCTGCAGGAATGTTGCAGCGGTCGCGAGAGATACGATCCTGCACGGAACGGCCTCACGCTGTTTCTTGCAGGATTTTTTACTTGCCTGGGAAATCAGACGGTTGCACTGCTTTCGGCAGGCGGATAGAAGGAAACGGCTTTACCGACAAAACTTCCCTGGGCATAGCCGACACCGACTTTTTGCAATCTGGCCAGAGTGTTTGCATCGTCGACATTCTGCGCAATCGTATCGATGCCCATCACGCTGCTGATACGCTGGATCGCCTCGACCTTGGCGTAATCGACCGGGTCATGCGCCATTCCCTTGATGTAGCCGCCATCGATTTTCAGGTAATCGACATGCAAATGCTTGAGATAGGCAAATGACGACATGCCGCTGCCAAAATCTCCCAATGCGAACGAACAACCGCGTGGTTTCAATGCCTCGATGAAGCGCAACGCGCGCGTCAGATTCGTGATCGCGGTGGTTTCGGCGATCGAGAAACAGATTGCGTTGTAAGGCACGCCGAATTCGGCAAACTGTTCATGGACGAATTCGAGGAAGTGCTCATCATCCAGCGAGTTGCCGGAAATTTTCAGCATCAGCAGATGCTGACCGATTTCACCGCTGGTATCCATCGCATCCAGGGTCGCCGCATGCTGGGCAAATGCGGTGCGAATGATCCAGCGATCGATGGTCGGCATGAAATGATAACGCTCAGCCGCCGGCATGAAGGCGCTGGTTGGAATCAGCTTGCCATTATCGTCGGCCAGATACAGGCATAGTTCATCGAACAAATGATTCTTCCGGTTCGGACGCAGGTTGACGATCTTCTGCGATTGCAGGCGGAAGGCGTCGTTCTCGAACGCCTTCTGGATGCGCTCATTCCATTTAACTTCACCTTCGCGTGTCGCAAGCTGGTGATCTTCCGTTCGATAAATGTGCACACGATTACGACCGGTATCCTTGGCGATATAGCAGGCCGTATCGGCAGCACTGAGCAGGTCGGGCAGCGACAGCGCGTTGTTGCTGAAATTGACGAGTCCGATGCTGACGCCGATCGGGAAGATCTTGTCCTGCCAGACGAAGTGGAAATCGCAAATGGTCTGACGCAGTTTTTCCGCGATACGTACGGCCGATTCCGGCGAACAGTTTTCAAGGAACGCACCAAATTCATCGCCGCCCAGTCGTGCCAATGTATCGCTGTCGCGCACCAGCGGTTGCAGCAGTGCCGTGATCTGACGCAGCAGTTCATCGCCTGCACTGTGGCCGCAGGTATCGTTGACGATCTTGAACTGATCCAGATCCAGATAGAGCAGGGCGTGTTGGCGTGACTGACGCGCCAGCGTATCGATAGCGAGTTCCAGCCGGCGCTCGAACTCACGGCGATTGAACAAGCCGGTCAGCGGATCGTGCGCTGCCTGATGCGACAACTGGATCGCGAGCTGGCGTGAGTCGCTGACGTCGTGGAATACGAGAACGACGCCGATGATCTCGCCTTCACGATTGCGGATTGGTGCGGCGGAATCCTCGACCGCATATTCGGTGCCGTTGCGACTCAGCAGGACGGTGTCCTTGCTCAGCTCGACATTACTTTGCTGTTCAAGCACCATCTCGACCGGATTGGCAACCGGTTCGCGGGTGAATCCGTTGACGATCTTGAAGACGCGTGCCGACGGCAGGCCTTCCGCCTCGGCCTTACTCCAGCCGGTCAGCTCTTCAGCGACCGGATTCATGTATTCGATGTTGCCGAGTTTGTCAGTGGTAATGACGGCATCGGCAATGGATTCCAGTGTGACCTGTGCGCGTTCTTTTTCGGTGAAAAGAATAGCCTTGGATTCTTCACGTTCCGCCTCATGTTGCCGTAGCGACGCCACCATGCCGTCGAAGGCGCGTGCAAGCTGGCTGATTTCTTCCTTGCCGTAACGGATGCCTGTGCGAGCATGCAGATTGCCCGCACCAACCTGATCGGCGGTGCGGACCAGCGCCTTGACGCGCCGGAGGATGATGACATCGCCAACGAACCATGCCGCTACCAGCGCCAGCAGCGCGATGACCGCAAGCGTGGTGAGCTCCATCATCTGCAAATGATTTGCGGGCGCGACGATGTCATCCATTGGAATGCCGATGCTGACCTTGAAATTGGAGACGTCGCTGGTGCCGACGGGAGCAAACGCATGCAGGCGTCTGATCCCGTCACTGTCCGTCAGCTCGGATGTGCCGAAGCCAACCTTGATCATGACGTCGAACAACGATGGCGGAGTGCGTGTACCTATCCATTTTTCCGGGTCGGGCCGACGCGCGATGATGGTGCCGCGACTATCGGCCGTAATCAGCACCGCACCGCTTGGCAATGCGATATCGCTGACGAAACGGTCGAGGTAGCTGAGGTCGAGCGCGGCAAAAATGACCGAACGCACATTGCCCTTGTTATCGAGTACCGGGTAAGTGAGGTTGATGGTGTGCTTGCGGCTGGTACGGCCAAACACATAGTCACCTGCGGTAAAGGTGCGTTGCTCGACGGTTTGCTTGAAGTAGGTACGGCTCCCGAGATTGATCTTGTTTTGTAACGGAATGGCGCTGCAACTGACGTCGCCGTTCAATTGAATCAGACCGAAATTGGTATAGCCCTGATTGCGTTGCAGTACGTTGGCAAGAAACTGGTTGCAGGTTTTTGCATTACCTTGCAATTCAGGCAAGGTCGACAGGACGCTCAACAACTGACGCGCCCCTTCGATCATGCGTGCCTCGCTGGTGGCAGCGAGTTGCGTCATTTGCTGCAGGTTGTCTTCGGCAATCCGGATCGCTTGTTGTCTTTCTTTCCATGCGCCATAGACAGTCAGGATGACGGGCGGCACGATGGCGAGCAAAACGAGGACAAGCAAGCGAATACGCAAGCTGTCGAAGTTGAACCTCTGACCGAGAGTTTTTTTCAATGCGTGGACTTTTTGATAACCATCGGATGCGGACGTGTCGCCGTATTTTTTCAATGTAGTCGATACGGACGGAATATGCCACGCCGCTGCGTGCGTTCCCTGCACATCAGACCGGAAGGGCGTGAAAAGAGTTTCCTGAAAACACGCCGAATGGTTAAATTTTTGTCGAAATACGCCTGGCCGGAATTCGTTTCCGGCGGACTTGCCGGCGTCAGACTGCCCGGCGCATTTTCTTGGCGGTGTAATCCTTGGGTTCGGCGGCCTGCTTGACCAGTTTGACGATGGCCAGTGTGCAGTTATCGGCCTTGCCGGGAATGGCGCGGGCGCGGGCTTTGGCAATCAGCATTTCGCTGGCCTGGCGGACGGAATTCATTGCAATCGCGGCACCAAGTTCGGCATCGCTGAAGTATTGCCATAAGCCGTCTGTACAAAGGAGGAATGAATCGCCGATCTTCAAGCCGTCGCGTCGGCCGACGCTGAGCGCCAGATCGTTGGTGGTGCTGCCGACGACGTTGACAAGGAGATTGGCCAGCAGCGGGTCCCTGGCTTTTGCGTCGTCCAGTTTGTTTTCTGCCTTCAGCTGGGCGAGATAAGTATGGTCTTCCGTGCGCCGAACGCAGTTCGGGCCGTCGAAGCAATACAGGCGCGAATCGCCGGCGTGTGCCCAAATTGCGGTGTTTTGTGGTGTGAGCATCAGCAGCACAACCGTGCTGTGGGGTTTCTTGTCAGACGACATGGCGGACAGCTTGATGACCGTATCGGCTTCGCGCGCGATCGTGTGCAGGACGGTTTCGGGATCGTCGGTCAGCGGCGAAAAACGTTCGAAAACCTGTTGCGCCGAACGTATCACCTGTTCCGCTGCGAGAGCACCGCCGGATAACCCGCCCATGCCGTCGGCCATGACGGCGAGCATGTAGCCGGGCGCTTTCGGCGCGGCAAAAAGAGCGGTTCTGTCCTGCTGTTCCTGGCGGTCTCCGATATGCTGGCCGGTTCCTGCTTCTATCCTGTATTGGCTCATACGTCTGCGTGG
Organism: Oxalicibacterium sp.; assembly: GCF_035565035.1. Taxonomy (GTDB): domain Bacteria; phylum Pseudomonadota; class Gammaproteobacteria; order Burkholderiales; family Burkholderiaceae_D; genus Oxalicibacterium. The sequence goes on from NZ_DATMTD010000048.1 coordinate 5,174, forward strand.
ATTAAACTAGCGTCTCTGGTTTGTGTGCGCCGGATTATTGCATGCGTCATGCAGGTGTAATCGAATCCGGCATTTTTTAAATTGTAAGAATTTTTTGCAACTGATCCGTATTCGAGTTTTTCAGTTGTGACATAAAGATAACGAATTTGCCGCTTGCCGCGTGCAATGCCGTTCGTTTTTATGTGGAATCGGTTTAATAAGTGGCTTTTTGTAGACAATTTGCTACGTTTCAAATGAAGCTGTTCGCCTGACCTGAAAATCGTCTGCCATGCCGGGAATGCCACTATGACAAAGAGTTCTTCGCAGGATATCCAGCACCGCATCGTCGAGCTCGAGGTGGAGCATCGCGATCTGGATGCGGCGATCGAAACGCTGATCCGTGATGGCCGCCATGAAGAGTTACAATTGCGCCGGCTGAAGAAGCGCAAATTGCAGCTGAAGGACAACATCACGCTGCTGAAAATGCAGTTGATTCCTGACATTCCTGCATAGATTCCGGCAGCGTTTCCGCTGCTTTCGGCTTATCCGCCGGCATGCCCCTCCGTTTTTAAACGCCTTACCAAGACCGTACCTTGACTGCCGAAACTTCTGCTGTACCTGTTCCCGTCGTACACGATGCCGAGATCGATGCACTGTTCGGCATCGGCAGTCCGCTGGGGCAGGCGGTCGGCGGTTTTCGTCCGCGCCAGTCGCAGACCGAAATGGCGAAAGCGATCGCGAACGCCATCGCAAATCAGCAAACGCTGATCGCAGAAGCCGGCACCGGTACCGGCAAGACCTTTGCCTATCTTGTGCCGTCGTTATTATGGGGTGGCAAGGTTATCATCTCGACCGGCACCAAGAACCTGCAGGATCAACTGTATCTGCGCGATATTCCGACCGTGCGTCGTGCCTTGAGTGCGCCGGTGTCGGTTGCGCTGTTGAAAGGGCGCGCCAATTACGTGTGTCACTTTCATCTTGAGCGCACGCTGCAGAACGGCCGGATGACTTCGCGCGAAGATGTTGGCTACCTGCGCGAAATTTCCCGCTTCGTCAAAACCACAAGTAGCGGCGACAAGGCCGAATTATCGAAGGTGCCGGAGACGGCGCCGGTATGGAATCTGGTGACATCCACGCGTGATACCTGCATGGGCGCGGAATGCCAGTATTACCAGGATTGTTTTGTGATGAAGGCGCGCAAGGAGGCGCAACAGGCCGATGTCGTCGTCGTCAACCATCACCTGTTTTTTGCCGATGTCGCGTTGAAGGATACCGGCGTGGCCGAGCTGCTGCCGTCGGCCAATACCGTTATCTTCGATGAGGCGCATCAATTGCCGGAAACGGCGACGCTGTTTTTCGGCGACACGATTTCCACTTCGCAGATACTGGAATTGTGCCGCGATGTGCTGGCCGAAGGTTTGTCGCATGCACGCGATGGCGCCGACTGGCCTGCCACGGTGACGACCGTCGAACGCGCGGCGCGGGATCTGCGACTGACGTTTCCGCAGGACTCTATCCGGCTGGCGGTCAATCAGATCGCATCATCCAGCCCGTTCTTTCCGGCGCTGGAAACGCTGAAGGATCAACTCGACGGCATGATCGCCGTCCTTCAAAAGCAGGCTGAACGCGCCGAAACGATCGAACAGTGCCGCGTGCGGGCGCTGGAAATCGCGATGCGGCTGGAAGCATGGAACAAGCCGGTCGGAGACGTCATCATCGGACAGGAAAGCGTGCTGTGGGTCGAGGCGTTTTCCTCGTCATTGCAACTGCATCGCACGCCGTTATCGATTGCACCGATCTTCAACAAGCAACGCGAAGGAACGGCGCGCTCCTGGATATTTACGTCGGCGACGCTGGCGGTGAAGAACGATTTCAACCATTACAGCGCGCAAATGGGCTTGTGGGACGAACCGGCGCAATCGTGGCCGAGCCCGTTCGATTACGGCAATCAGGGTTTGCTTTACGTGCCGGAAAATCTGCCGCAACCGAACGCACTTGAATACACGGATGCGGTTATCGATGCGGCATTGCCTGTGATCGAAGCGGCAGGCGGCGGCGCTTTTCTATTGTGCACGACGATACGCGCAGTCAACCGCGCGGCTGAACGTTTGCGCGACGAATTCGCAAAACGTAATTTGCCTTTTCCGTTGATGGTGCAGGGCGAAGCGGGACGCACCGAATTGCTCGACCGTTTTCGTGCGGCCGGCAATGCGGTATTGATCGGTAGCCAAAGCTTTTGGGAAGGCGTGGACGTGCGCGGCGATGCGTTATCGGTCGTGATCATCGACAAGCTGCCGTTTTCGCCGCCCGACGATCCGGTGCTGGCGGCGCGCATCGAGGCGCTGGAAAAGAAGGGCATGAACGGTTTCATGCATCACCAATTGCCGGCAGCGATCATCAATCTGAAACAGGGCGCGGGACGCCTGATTCGCGATGAAAGCGATCGTGGTGTATTGATGATTTGCGATCCCCGGCTGATTTCCAAGCCGTATGGCAAGCGCATCTGGCAAAGCTTGCCGCCATTCAAGCGCACGCGCGAGTTGTCGGTTGTACGTGAATTCTTTGCCGCGATCGAACAGGAAGTGATTGACGAAAATGCGGCTTAGTCAACGCGATCGCCTGTTTTCCGGATAAAAATGCCCAACGAAAAGGGATGTCAGGCGCTTCGGAAAGTGCAGCGCATCGGGTAGAATTTGCGCATGAGAATTCTTATCAGTAACGACGATGGTTATCTGGCGCCCGGATTGATTGCGCTGGCCGATGCGCTGGCACCGATCGCGGATATCACTGTTGTCGCCCCTGACAGCAATCGTTCGGGCAGTTCCAACTCGCTGACGCTCGATCGTCCATTGTCCGTGTTCCAGGCGTCCAATGGCTTTTACTTCATCAACGGCACGCCGTCCGATTGCGTACACATTGCGCTGACCGGCATCATGTCCGAACCTCCCGACCTCGTTGTTTCCGGCATTAACCAAGGCCAGAATATGGGAGAAGACACCTTGTATTCCGGAACTGTTGCGGCCGCGACGGAAGGGTTTTTGTTTGGCCTGCCGTCAATTGCGTTTTCGCAGGTGGAAAAAGGCTGGCCCGAGCTGGCTTCGGCAGCGCGCGTGGCACGCGAGATCGTGGAGCGGCGGCTTGATTCTTTCCCGGATCATTTTCTGTTGAACGTCAACATTCCGAACCTGCCCTACGCGCAGTTGAAACCGCCGGTCGCCACGCGGCTCGGCAAGCGTCACAAATCGGAAGCGGTCATCCGCGCTCAGGATCCGCAAGGACGAGAAATTTACTGGATCGGGCCGTGCGGCGGACAAAAGGATGCCGGTGAGGGCACCGATTTTCACGCGACGGCACTCGGGCATGTCTCGATCACGCCGCTGCAGATCGATCTGACGCACAACGCACAACTCGCTGCATTGAAAAAGGCACTGGCATGACCGACAAGGACAAGGGCAAACGTTTTCCGCTGTCGCTGTCTTCATTATCGGAAAAGCCGCCGCGTTCCGGTCTCAGAAGCGAACTGCATCGCAATCTCTCGCCGGCAAGGATCGCTACCCCGCAAACTGCGACACAAAATGCATCACAGCATGTAAAGCGCCCGACAGCGCCGGGTCGGCCACAAGAAGCTGTCCGTCCGCTCGTTCCGGCTCAGCCCGGTCGTTCGTCATCGCTGGTGTCGGATGCCGTGCGCAAGGCAATGACTGCCCGGGTAGCGAAGCAGGGCGTCAAGGATGCGAAAGTATTGGCGGCAATGGAGGCGGTGCCACGCCATCTGTTCATGGAGCCGGCGCTGGCCAGCCAGGCTTATATCGATGCATCGCTGCCGATCGGTTATCACCAGACGATTTCCCAACCGTACATCGTGGCGCGGATGATCGAGGTAATGCGCGATAACGGTAACGGTGGGGTGCTCAACCGTGTACTGGAAATCGGCACCGGTTGCGGTTATCAGGCGGCCGTCCTGGCGTTGGTCGCGAAGGAAGTCTATTCGATCGAACGCATCAAGGGATTGCACGAACTGGCGAAATCCAACCTGCGCCCGATGCGTGTGGCAAACATCCGCTTGCATTACGGAGATGGTATGCTTGGTCTGCCGCAGGCAGCCCCATTTGACGGGATTATTCTGGCCGCGGCCGGACTGGAAGTGCCTCAGGCGCTGCTGGAACAGATGGCGATAGGCGGACGTCTGGTCGCCCCCGTCGGCGATCGTCGGCAGGTACTGCAACTGATAGAGCGCGTCGGCAAATTCGATTGGAAGAGCTCGACGCTGGAAGATTGCCATTTTGTGCCGTTGCGTCCGGGAACGATTGCCTAGACAGCGTGCGCAAGCAAAGAACATTGAACGCATCAAAATGAAAAAACCACGACTGATATTCCTGCTGTTGCTGGCAGGCGGCTTAGCGGCCTGCAGCACTCCCCGCCATACGGCGCCTGTCACCGAACGTACGATTGGTGGCAAGGATGCCCCGGCAAGGGTTGCTGAAGACCGCACTTTCTATACGGTCAGGAAGGGCGATACCTTGTATCGCATCGCGCTGGATTTCGGCCAGAGTTACAGCGAACTGGTTACCTGGAACAATCTGTCGAACCCGAACGACATCAAGGTGAATCAGGTACTGCGCGTAGCGCCGCCTGATTTGCCTGCTGCGCGCAGCGGCAATGCGCAGACTGCTGCAGTGGCGACAGTTTCTGGCGTTGAAACGCGTGCATTGTCTGCGCCGCCTCCTGTGGCCGGCAGCAACAAGAACGGCCCTCGGGGTGACAAGCGTCCGTATTCCGATGCGACGATGGCGGAAATGCAAAAACCTGAAGGCGCGGGCGAGAAGCCGGCAGAAGCCGCTGCTGCGATCGACGAGGATTCTGTGTCGTGGATGTGGCCGGCGGACGGCAAGGTTGTCGCTACGTTCGATGACAGCAAAAAGGGTATCGATATCGCAGGTAAATCCGGGCAGCCGGTTCTGGCGGCCGGTTCGGGCAAAGTCATGTACGCAGGCAGCGGCATTCGTGGTTACGGCAATCTGGTGATCGTCAAACATACCAGCACATTGCTGTCGGCGTATGCACACAACAAAACGATCAGCGTGAAAGAGGGGCAGACCGTTGCCAAAGGACAGAAGATCGCTGAAATGGGCGATTCCGATGCGGACGCCGTGAAGCTGCATTTTGAAATTCGCCAGCAGGGCAAACCTGTCGACCCATCCAAATTCCTGCCTTCTCGCTAATGACACGACATCGTGACGCTCAGGCCGACGACGAAGAGAATGCAGATGCATTGTCGCCGGACTTGACGTTTCGATCGGCAGACGATGCCGACAAGCCGGACGAGGAAGACGACGAAGAACTACACTCCGCGGAAGAAGAAAAACAGGAAGCGGAAGTGCCGGTCGCCGTGGCCGGTATCGATGAAATCAAGAAGGTGCTGTCGACCGAGTTGTCGACCGACGCTACCCAGCATTATCTGAACCAGATCGGCTCACGTCCGTTGCTGACGGTCGAGCAAGAGGTGCATTACGCCACGCTGGCCAAGCAGGGTAATTTTGCCGGCCGTCAGAAGATGATCGAGCACAATCTGCGACTGGTCGTGTCGATTGCGAAGCATTACATCAATCGCGGTGTGATCCTGCTCGATCTGATCGAGGAAGGGAATATCGGGCTGATGCGTGCCATCGACAAGTTCGAGCCTGAACGTGGCTTTCGTTTTTCTACCTATGCGACGTGGTGGATACGACAAAGCATCGAGCGCGCCATCATGAATCAGGCGCGCACGGTACGCCTGCCGGTTCATGTGGTGCGTGAACTGAACCAGACACTGCGTGCAAAGTTCCATCTCGAGGCGCAGCATCACGACGGCAAGGATGCGACAGCGGAAGACATTGCACATTTGGTCGATCGCAGCGTCGAGGAAGTCCAGGACATCCTGGCCTTGTCGGAACATGCAACGTCGCTGGACGCTCCGCTGGACGGTGATCCGCAGGCCAGCCTGATTGATCTGCTGCAAGGCGACCATGCAAATGATCCCGATACGCAGGCAGAGCATCATGAAATGACGGTGCTGGTACGCGACTGGCTGGAAAAACTGCCGGACAAGCAGCGACTCGTGATCACGCGTCGCTTCGGTCTGGATAATGACGATCCGGCCACACTGGAAGAACTGGCGTCGGAAATGAAAGTCACGCGCGAGCGTGTTCGCCAGATTCAACAGGAAGCATTGATCAAGCTGAAACGTGCACTGACGCGCACAGGCGTCGGCAAAGATTCCCTGCTCTGACCTCTTTTTTGCAGTCATGCAGCAGCACAGAATAAACGCAGCCGCTGCCGAGGCAGTTTGCTATCATCCGCTCTCCGAATTTTTCCAATCAAACCGGCCTGAAAATCAATCGGCCGGATCAACGATTCAGTTCTTATGCAGCAAACCACCATTGACATCGAATCCCTCGATACGGAGGCGCGCGGCGTCGGTCATCTTCGCAATGAAGATGGCACGCCGGGCAAGGTCGTGTTCGTCGAGGGCGCATTGCCGCCGGAGCGTGTCGGATTTTCCTCGTTTCGCAAGAAGGCGAACTGGGAAGCGGCCAAGCTGACGGAGATTTACAAGGAATCTTCCCTGCGGGTAAAACCGAAATGCCCGCATTTCGGTGTGTGCGGCGGTTGTTCGATGCAGCACCTGGAAGCCGGTGCGCAGGTCGCGCTGAAGCAGCGAATACTCGAAGACAACCTGAAGCACATCGGCAAGGTAAAACCGGAAACCATGTTGCGGCCGGTGCATGGTCCGACATGGGGATATCGATACCGTGCGCGGATTTCGGTGCGCAACGTCCCCAAAAAAGGCGGTGTACTGGTCGGTTTTCACGAGAGAAAATCGATCTTTGTCAGCGACATGAAAAGCTGCGAAATTCTGCCGCAGCATGTGTCGGCAATGTTGATGCCGCTGCGTGGATTGATCGCATCGTTGTCTGTCATCAATGAAATTCCGCAGATCGAGCTGGCAATCGGGCAGGGGGGGCAAGGCCTGATTACCGCAATGGTGTTGCGCATCATGACACCGTTGACGCTGGATGATGAACACAAATTGACTGCGTTCGCCGGGCAATATCAGGTGCAATGGTGGTTGCAGCCGGCGGGACCGGACAGCGTCTACCCGTTCGACCCGGCCAATGCGGATTTGCACTACGTACTGCCGGAATTCAATATCCGCATGCCGTTCAAGCCGACGGATTTCACGCAGGTCAATCATCAAATCAATCGCGTTCTTGTCGCACGCGCATTGCGTTTGCTCGACGTGCAATCCGGTGATCGTGTGGCAGATCTGTTTTGCGGCCTCGGCAATTTCACATTGCCGATCGCCACGCTCGCGCGCGAGGTTGTCGGTATTGAAGGTAGCGACACGCTCACGGCGCGCGCATTGGAAAACGCCGTGGCGAACGGTATCGATCAACATACGTCATTTCATTGTCGTAATTTGTTCGAAGCGAAAACGGAAGATTTCATCACATTAGGCAAGTTCGATCGCATGCTGATCGACCCGCCGCGCGATGGTGCGCAGGCAGTGTGTGAAGCATTGACGGGATTAAGGGAATCGCATCCGGACATGCTGCCGCGTCGCATCGTCTATGTGTCGTGCAATCCGTCGACGCTGGCGCGCGATGCCGCGATACTGGTTAATGGCGGGTACAGATTGCGTCATGCGGGCGTCATCAACATGTTTCCGCATACGTCGCATGTCGAGTCCATGGCAGTGTTTGATCGGGAAGATTCGATTGCCTAGGACAGGATTGGCGGGAACAAGCCGGCCTGCGGGCCGGTTTTTTATTGGAACGGAAGGTAAATACCGGCAATTTCATGTCTGATTGATA
>NZ_DATMTD010000049.1:0-24985 GCF_035565035.1 Oxalicibacterium sp.
TAACAAATTTTAAAGAAATCAAGCGTGATTTTGTAAGTGATTGTAAGAGAATGCGGCCTTGCCGAGATTTTCCAAAAAGCCGGCAACGGACGGAGTGCTATGAAGTTGAGGTGCCTCCGATTTAATCGTGCGATGTTCTTCTGCGACATTGCTTGAGAAACAAACGGAGAGTTTTACGCCTCATGGTAGCTACAACGAAATTTCGGGCGCTGATTGCCATCGCTGTTGGTGCAGTTTTGTACACATCACTAGCCGGCGCAGTTTCTACAGAAAAAGCTTCGGCGTTGGGGAATGTAGCCTTTTACTACGGCAATCAGCCTCCCGTCCCCGAGTTGCAAGCGTTTGACCGTGTTGTCGTCGATGCCGATAGCAATATCTCGCCACGCAATCTTTCGTCTCGTACCAAATGGATGGCCTACCTCAGCGTTGGTGAAGTCGAGCCAAACCGCAGCTATGCGAAGAGCATTCCACGCGAATGGTTGATTGGCCGAAACAACGCTTGGGACTCCAGTGTGATCGATCAAGCGGCTCCCGGCTGGCCGGCCTTTTTTGTCAAAAATGTAGTTGCGCCATTGTGGGTACGTGGCTTCAGGGGATTTTTCCTAGACACCCTCGACAGCTATCAACTGGTTGCGAAAACGCCGGAAGCGCTTGAGAAGCAGCGTGCCGGTCTGATCGCTGTTGTTCGTGAAATCAAGTCGGCCTATCCCGATGCGGAGCTGATCTTCAATCGTGGTTTTGAAATCCTGCCAGAGGTCGGTCAGTTCGCCTCTGCAGTGGCATTCGAATCGCTATATCGCGGCTGGAGTCAGGCGCAAAAGCAGTATGTGGAAGTCAGCGAATCGGATCGCAAATGGTTGCTGGATCGGGCCAAGACGGTTCGCGATGTCTATCATCTTCCCGTGATTGCGATCGATTACTGTGCGCCTGCGGACACAGCCTGCAAGCAATCGACAGTCGAGAAAATCAGTGCGCAGAACATCATTCCTTATGTGGCAGATGGTGGCTTGCAGACGGTAGGGCAAGGCGTCATCAAGGTTGTGCCACGCCGAATTCTGGTCGTCCAGAATCGCGCGCCGAACGTCAACATTGATAACTCGGAAGGCGTGCGCTTTCTGTCGACGCCGCTCAACTATCTCGGTTACAAAGTCGAGTTTGTTGACGTCAAGGAGGCGCTGCCCGAAGCCGTGTCTTCAGACATTTATGCCGGTATCGTCATCTGGTTCAACGGCAGCATCGGCTCGGCGACTCCCGCGTTCAGTGACTGGATGCGTGAACGTATCAAGGCGGGCGTTCCTGTTGCGTTCATGAATCAGTTCGGCGTGCCTGTTGATGGCGTGCTTGGGCGACAACTCGGGTTGCAAGCTGTACAGGGAAGATTGCAAGGCAAGCTGGAAGTCACCACGCGCGATCCCATGATGGGATTCGAGATGATGCCGTCAATCAATGCCGCCAATATTGTGCCCGTAAGAAGCGGCAAGGACAGTGCACCTTTGCTGACTCTGAGCGCCGGCAATTACACGGTCGATGCTGCAGCCATTACGCCGTGGGGCGGCTATGCAATGTCGCCGTATGCAGTAGTGACGCTGGATGAAATCGATCAAACACGCTGGGCAATCCAGCCAATCGAATTCTTCCGTCGTGCTTTGAGGTTAAATCTTCTGCCTGTCCCCGATACGACTACCGAAAACGGGAAACGCTTGTTGATGACGCATATCGACGGCGATGGATTTGCTTCGCGAATCGAATTTTTCGCCGGCGGCCGCGGCCCGGGATTCCCCGGTGATGTGCTTTACAAAGAGATCTTCACGCATTACAAAATCCCGACCACCATGTCTGTCATCGAAGGCGAGACGGGACAAAAAGGCTTGTATCCGCAGCTTTCGAAAGAACTCGAAGCGATCGCGAAAAAGATTTTCGCGCTTCCGAATGTAGAAGTCGCGACGCATACCTATTCACATCCTTATGAATGGGATGACGCGGTCAGGTTCACGGAGATCAAGGAAGGTCGCGCTACCGGACCGTTGCCCAAAGACTTCCACTTGCCGATCCCCGGTTATGTCTACAACAACGATCGCGAAATAAACGGTTCGATCAACTACATCAACAACGAACTGACGAAGCCCAACAAGCCCGTAAAGATGGTGCTTTGGCCGGGATCTTGCGATCCTCCGGCGGAAGCAGTGCGCATGGCATATGCCGCAGGCGTATTGAACATGAACGGTGGTGACACGCTGATCACCAAATCGCGCCCGAGCTGGACGGAAATCGGTTCGCTCGGCATCAATAAAGGGCCGGGCGCCTTTCAGGTGTTCGCTCCCAACCAGAACGAAAACATCTACACGAATGATTGGCTGGGCCCGTTCTACGGTTTTGAACGCGTGATCGAAACCTTCCAGATGACCGATACACCGTATCGCTTCAAGCCGGTGGATATCTATTACCACTCCTATAGCGCGACCAAACTGGCCTCCTTGAAAGGCTTGAAGAAAGTTTATGACTACGCCTTGTCGCAGCCGAATTTTCCGATCTATAGCACGGAGTATGTGCGCAAGGTGCTGGACTTCGAAAACATGTCCGTTGCAACCGAAGGCGATGAATGGATTGTTCGCGGTGCCGGTGACTTGCGCACGGTTCGTATTCCGGAAGGCGATGCGCCATTGACGAAGCAGGCAAGTGGTGTTGTCGGCTACACGGCTGGCCCAGGTGGTACCTACGTGCATCTTGCGGGCGATATGGCACGTTTTCGGGTCGGGAAGAATGATGATGGACGCGCTCCTTACGTGGCTTCCGCCAATGGTCGTATATCGGATGTGACACAGGAGTCGGGCAGATTGATGTTTAACTTTCAATCGCACGTCAAGCCGCAACTGGCGCTGGCTCGTGCGTCCAATTGCGCGGTAACGGTCAATGGCAAACAGGCGCGTGCCATCACAAAAGGGAAGATCACTGATATCGGATTCATCGGTGATGCCGCGAGTGGCAGTGTTGCGAGAATTGAGGTGCGTTGTGGCAGTTAAGCGAGAACGATTGGTCCATCCAATCTTCATTGGCTTGTTCGGCGGTGCGCTCGGCTTGTTCGGCGCGCTGCTGCTGACAAACGAAAGTCTGATTCAGCGCGTCAAGCAAGAGCCGCCAAATGCATTGAGCATCGCTTATCTGGAAGCATGGTTGCGCATTAGCAAAGATGATACGGAACTGCCGCCCTTGCTGGCTTCCCAGTACATTCGTGTCGGGCGTATCGACGAGGCGAATTCGTTGATCAACAGCCTGCTTCGTACCGATGACCCGACACAGAAGCAGGCAATCGTGCAACTCCGTATGGATCTGCTGGAGCAGAAACTGTGGGCATTGCAAGCGGATGATCCCGAGCGCACAAACGTCCAATCGGAACTTGTCGCCTTGCTGATGAGTAGTGAGTCGTATACATGGCCTGCCCCGGATCTGAAGGTGTTTGCGATTCGCGCGCACGCGCTTGGTTTGCCGACATTGTCCGAGAAGTTTTTCAGCCGACTGGCAAAAGTCGATCCCGCGAACAAGGCGGGCTGGCGCGAACTCTTCGCGAACTGGGCGTTGGCGGACGGTCGCTACATGGATGCAGCTGACGAGGCGTTCTTGAATCAAAAATCTGCGCCGACATTTGCATTGCAGCGTGAGTACTTCCTGCGGGGCATGTCGATACTGGAATCGGGAAACTTGCTTGGTCTCGCAATGAAGGATATCGACAAACATCTGACACCGATTTTGCAGCGTGATCCGCAAACCTTGCGTGTGCTCATACGCATGGCCGGTTCAGCCAATCGTCCTGATCTCGCGAGCGAATACGCAGAACGGTTGCTCTCGCTTCCGCTTCAAAGATCCTCCGTTGATCGGTTGCCGAGCGAACGGTACCAGAAGCAAGCCGCGTGGCGTATCAACGACTATGAGTACCAGGAACCACGGGATTGGGTTTATCTCGATGGAGTCAAAGGCAATGCATTGCGCCAAAAAATCGATTTGGCATCCGGGCAATCGACGCGGCTTACGCACGTCTCGCTGCAGGTGAACAAACCGGCGCAATCGACGCAAGCGGCAAAAGCAGAAAACAAAAAGTCGCCAGAAACAGGATTGAAAGAATATCCGGTTCGCAGCGATGTCGCAGCAGATGATGACTATGCGCTGGCTTATCAGGCATTTTTGGCAGATCAAAAGCTGGAGCCCGCGCTGGATGTTGTCGGTCGCGCCTTGAAGCGCAATCCATCCGATCCGGTGTGGATGAAGCGTAATGCCATGCTTAACGAATGGCTTGGTCATCCGGCACCTGCATTGCAAGCATGGTTGAAACTGGCTCGCCAAACGCAAAGTGATGAGGCATGGCGTGCAGTAGAACGCCTGTCGGTCGCGTTGTATGACGATGTTTCCTACATCGAGGCATTGCGTCATCGTGCTAACGGTTCGGCCGAAGAATTGTTGTCGGTGGATCAGATCGTCGCGACTTATGAGCGCCTGGGCGAGCCGGAAAAGGCGCTCGGCTTTCTACGCACGCAAATAAAAAATTCAACTCACAAGCGCGAATTGCTTGAGCGGTATGCAGCATTGGCGGAACGGTTTGGTGAAGACGACCTTGCGCTACAGACGTGGCAGCAACTCAATCAACGGTTCGGCCCAAAAAGTAATTACGCAGTCAGAATCGCCAATCTCTACAGTTCGAAAGGCCAGTTCGACCTGGCCCTGAAAGTAGTCATCGACGCCAAAGACCAGGCCGGTGCGGCCGACTATGTCTACTGGCGTGTGCTGAAAAATATTGCCATTCGCGTGGGAGACTATAAAAACGCACGTTTGGCAGCTCGTCATCTGATCGAGGACAAGGAACAGGACGGCGACGAACTGACTGAAATGATCGCGTTGTGGAACCCCTATCCGATTGACGCGGGTCGCATCGCCGAGCGTGCTTTTCACAATTCGGGAAGTATTCAGGCCTTGGAGCAGGCTGTCTATCAGTATTCGCGTGCAAGAGCATGGCCCCGGATTGATCATTTACTTGCCGATCTGACGCCTGAGCAGGAGAAGCAAGCAAGTATGTCGCCTGAGTTCATGTTGGCGAAAGCCGAGTATGAACGGCAGACAGGTAAACACGAGGAATCACTGGCAACGCTGCGCGCGACCGTAGCCTTGGGTGGCGGCGTACGCGATGCGGTCCCTGCATACGTATGGACGCTGGTGGATAGCGGCTCGGATGATGAATTACGTTCGGCGCTGCAACGATGGCGCCCCGATGCGGAAGAAAATGAACAATTGTGGGCACCCTTCGCAGCGGGCTACATGCGATTGTCGCAGGAAGCGAACTCGCTTTATTTTTTCAATAAAAGCTTGCCGAGCAAGCGGCAGGATCCATTGTGGCGCCTGACCTTCGCTGAGGCTCTCGAAACATTCGGGTATGTCGATCGGGCATGGGATATTCGCCGTCAGGTCTGGTACAACATTTCAGAGCAACGCCGTACTTTGTTTCCTTCGCAAACAGTGGCGGCCCGCGACAACCAGGATCAAGAGTCGCTGCAGGAAGCAGACGAAGGCCCTGTCGAATTGCGTGCGACTGCCGCAGCGCTGTCGCAGCCGTATGCCGGCGGCGATTTTTCACGCGAACTCTTGCTGAAAATTTTGCGTGAAGAGCGCATGGCAGCACAGAACGCCACGAAGGATGCCAGCGGCAAAAATGCGGTCGCCAACCAGTTGATCAAGGCCGACACGTCAGGTATGTCCGATACGTCGACAGTCAAACCCGTTCTTGTCGATAGAGCCGTCACGGAGGATGTTGCCCTTGCTTGGGCGCTTTCCAACGATCCCTATGAACTGGCCAGTCAGTGGATGACGAAAAGATACGGCGACGAACTGCGCCGTCCAGCCTACGCCGAAGTTGCGGTCGCACTGGCGAAAGACGATCGTGCCGAGCTGGACCGCCTGCTGACATCCAATCCGGACCGTATTCCTGTATTAAGCCGTATCGAGGCAAACATGCGTCTCGACCGCTGGTCGGAGGCGCAGCACCTGGCATTCGAAGGTGCGGATGGCAGCCCGCATAGCGAGGAGTTGCAAAGCACAGTGCGCGACATGGGAATAAAAAATGCGCACTTCATCGAAGCTGGTGTGAGGCAGTTTCGCCAGGCTCCCCTTGATTTCACCGAGAGTGATGTCGGACTCGGGTTGCGTCTTTCCGATCGCTGGACGTTGACGGTCAAGGAAATCCTGCGCCGCCAGAAAAGCACATCTTCGGCGTCGCTGGTCAATGTGCCTCGCTCGGATCGTACCCTGGTTGCAGGCTTGTCCTGGGAGGACAGCGATACGCGGATGTCCGTTGAGGCCGGCTCGCGAAGGGCGGTGGAAAACATCACTCCGGTACGTGTTGAAGCAAGCTGGAACCAGCAAAGCAGTCTCAACTGGACCGCCTCTGCCGGATACAACCAGGAGGCTGAGGATAGCGCTGCGCTGAGAATTGGCGGTCTCAAGGATGAAGCATCGGTTGGTGCACAGTGGCGTGTCGGTGAGCGGGAAACACTTTCGGCAAATGTCGGCACCACACGCTACTACGACCAGAACAGATTTGCCGTAGGAAAAGGAAATCAGATCGATCTGGATGCTGCCTACAACATTCGTCTGGAATATCCGGATTTCACTGTCCGTGGCATCTATACACGAGCCCGCTATCACACCACTGCTACGGATGCGGGGCCCGTTTTCACGAATCTATTACCCATTGATGATGAGACAACGGCGGCTGATGTCATGCCAACCAGTTTCACGCAGAAAGGTGTGCTCTTCAGTTTCGGCACGGCACTCCAGACGAGCTATACCAGAGATTGGCGTCCGTTTATGGAGTTCGGTTATTTGAATGATTCGAGGCTTGGTTGGGGAACGACAGGGAGCATCGGTCTGGCTGGAACGGTATTTGGCAATGATCATGCTGTGATTTATTACAGCCGTGATCGTACGGCTAAAGGCTTGGATGGTGGTGAGCCCGCAACGGAAATTGGTGTGCGTTACCGGTGGTACTTTTAAAAAACTGTAACCGAGACGATGCGTGCAGATGCACATATCGCTCATAGATAGGGAGATCAAGATGTTTAATGTTTCAACTTTATATAAGCGATTCGCCGGCGCGCTGGCACTGCTTTCGCTGTTGGCCGGTTGTGCAACGGTGGTTTCTTCTGCATCACCGACGCTTGCAAGCGGTGACAAGGTTGCCATTCTGCCGATTTTGAATCTGACGCAAACACCGCAAGCCGGTGCACGTGTCGAGTCTATTGCGGAATCCCTGCTCCTCGCTGGTGGCCGTTACAGCATCAAGCGTTATCAAGGCGATAGCGATCGCGATGCACTGTTTCAGCCGGTGGGCGAAAACACCGTTCAGCAGGCGGCCGCCGCAGCGCGTTCGCAAGGCATGACGTTCGGTTTGACCGGATCGGTGCAGGAATGGCGTTACAAGGTCGGTGTTGACGGCGAACCGGCAGTGGGGGTTTCCCTCAAGTTGATCAACCTGGAAACCGGTGAAGTTGTCTGGAATGCCGCTGGCAACAAGACAGGTTGGAGTCGTAGTTCCGTGTCCGGCGTTGGACAAGATTTACTGAATAGTTTGCTGAGCCCGCTTCTCAAATAAGCAGAAAAGCGCACAGCAAAAAAAGGTACAGGAGTAGAAAATGAATGCAACCCAACAGGCATTGCCACAAGAATCAGTCGGGAATGCCGCCCCACCATCACCATCCACTGCGGATTCGCCCGCGGGAAGATCGCGCGGGATCATGAAGTCCGAAAGCTACGGCAGATTGCTCGCGCCTGCCGTCACCGGATTTGGTTCGGTAGTGGAATCGGTAATCGTGATGCTGATCGCGCTGGCAGCAGGGTTCATTTTCAAGCCCGAGGACCCTCTGTTTCTGAATGACGGATTCCCTTATGCGTGGATTCTGCCGATCGTGATTGCCTTGCGATACGGGACCTTGGTGGGTATTTTGAGTGCCATGCTGATTGTTGCTGACTGGCTTCTGTTTTACGGTGGCGCACTTGGGCAAACAAGTGCGGTTGCCGCACACGAATTTCCTCGGGCGTTTTTTCTTGGTGGTTTGTTGCTGATTTTCATCGTCGGACAGTTCGGCGATATCTGGGCAGGTCGTATGGCGCGTGCCCATGCAGTCAACGGTTATTTGAGCGATCGCCTCAGCACGCTGACGAAGAACCATTTTTTGCTCAAGATTTCGCATGAGCGTCTGGAAAACGACCTTCTGACCAAGCCGACGACTTTGCGTAGCGCACTGCTGCAGTTGCGCCAGATCACCCTATCCGAACGTGATACAGAGCTATTGCCGGGTGCCGCCCAATTTCTGCAGTTCGCCGCGCATGCCTGCCAGCTTGAGTCTGCCGGCCTGTATGCATTCCGTGATGGTCAACTGGTGCCGCATGCAGCTGCTGCAATCGGCGTGCCTTTTGACCTGATTGCATCCGATCCATTGCTGACGACCTGTCTCGAGAAGAAGACGCTGACGCATTTGCAGACATCTTCTCTGCGCGATGCGCGTCCGAGCGAATACGTTGTCTGTGTTCCGTTGGTAAGTGGTGCCGATGACGTGGTCGGCGTCCTTGTCGTCAAACACATGCCTTTCCTGTCGTTGACTGAAGAAAATCTGCAGTTTCTGCTGGTGCTGGCCGGGTACTACGCTGATGGTGCGCGTCCCTTGCAGGTGGCAGACTTGATTTTGTCGGAAATGCCGAATTGCCCGCAGGACTTTGCTCTGGATTACATCCGACTTGCACGATTGGAACAGGAGGCCGGCGTTGCATCGACGATCGTTGCTCTGACTTTCAGCCCTGGCGACCTGCAGGAGACGTTGTGTTCTCACTTGAGACGCACTCTGCGCGCGTTGGACGTGTCCTGGCGCATTGAATCTGGCGACAATATCTCCCTTCTGGTGTTGATGCCGCTCACGGGGGAGGATGCCTTGTCAGGGTATCTGTTGCGTGCAGAACGTAGTTTGCAGGAACAGTTTGGTTTGGATTTTGCGCATGCACACATTGCCTTCCAATCCGTGCGTGTCGGCTCACAGACTGACACCGCCGCGTTGAAACATTTGTTGAATCGAATCCATGCAGACATCTAATGCCTTCAACGCTGCAGCAGCGAATCCTGATTCCTGGATGTGGTATCTCACCGGCACCAGTTCTGCCGCGCTGTTGATTTTTTTCGTCTTGCAGATCGCCCTGTCGCTGCTCGTCATGTTGGTGTCGATGAGATTTCTGCCGCTGATCTACCGTAATCAACCCCGTCCTGTGGCGTTTTATCTTTTTGTCCTTTCGCTGACGATTCCGTTCGGCGGATTGATCATTTGTATCGCCGTGATTACGCTGGCGTATCGTTTTCCGCTCAAGAATAAGGTCAGTCACATTGACGAAGTCAAATGGCCAACTTTTGAAGCGGCGTTGGTAGAACGTGTCAAACATGGCTCCGGTTCACGGATACGCGTGCAACTCGATAACCGCAACGCACCAGTGGCTGTACGGATGGCGGCATTATTGGCGATGCAGACCATTCCAAAACGGACTGCCAGCCCGATCCTGCGCGAATTTTTGTGGGATTCGGTAGAGGACGTGCGTTTGCTGATGTACGCCATGCTGGATAGTGCTGAAAAAGATGTGACGCAGAAAATCCACGTCGAATTACAGCGCTTGTCCAAGCTTTCTACAGAAGGCAACGAGAAGCGACGCTACGTCGTGCATGCCCACCTCGCGCAATTGCATTGGGAACTGATCTATCAGAATCTTGTGCAGGGCGATATCTACACCTATACCGCCACTCAGGCCGATTTTTATGCGCAGCAGGCGTTGGCGCTCAATGCCGGCAATGCGTCGCTTTGGAACATGCGCGCGCGACTAGCGCTGGCGCGCAATCAACCGGAAGAGGCGGAGCAGTATTTGCAACGTGCGGCGGAAGCCGGCTTCCCGAGTGATCGGTTATTGCCGTTCTTTGCTGAGTGCGCCTACTTGCAGAAGGATTATCCGACTGTGAGATCTGCCTTGAGCGCATTTGAGAACCGCTCAACACTTCCGTTTATTCAACCTTTGCAGCGTTATTGGACGTCATGAAAAAATCCTTGCCTCGTGCCGAATCGGCAGATATCGCATTGCTGCTTGAGGGGACATTTCCTTATGTCCGTGGCGGCGTGTCTGCATGGGTTAATCAGATGATCCTGGCGTTTCCGCAATATACATTTGCTTGCATTTTCGTTGGCAGCCGCGAAGAAGACTATGCGGGCCTTGCGTATGAATTGCCTCCCAATGTTGTGCACGTCGAAACCCATTATCTGTACGGCGCGCAGTATAAACAAGACGTCGTCGAGGCAAGCGAAGGCGATCGCGAAGCATTTTCCCATGTCACCGAGTTGCATGATGCCTTGCGTAATCCACAAAACCGGGAGCAGGTTAATGCTGCAATGCAGGCATGTCTGGCGTTGACCGATGATGAGGGCAGTCTGAGCGAGAAAAATTTCCTCTACGGAAAACTGTCCTGGGACTACATCACCGAACAGTATCGGACGCACTGCACGGATCCTTCATTTACCGACTATTTCTGGACGGTACGGCTGATGCATCGCCCGCTCTGGCAGTTGATGAAAGTTGCGCAGAAGATGCCGCACGCCAGGATTTATCACACCGTGTCGACCGGTTATGCCGGATTCCTTGGCGCAGTGCTCAGCCACAAGACGGGACGTCCGCTACTGACATCCGAACACGGGATCTATACCAAGGAACGCAAGATTGATTTGTTCCAGAATCAATGGATTCAGGACAATCGCAGCATGTTCGAAAAGGATATTTCCCAGGTAGGTTATTTCCGCGATCTATGGGTACGTTTTTTCGAAACACTGGGCCATGTCTGCTACGACTCGAGCAAACAAATCGTGGCGTTGTACGAAGGTAATCGCCAGCGTCAGCTGGCGGACGGGGCACCTGTTGAGCTTACCATGACCATTCCGAACGGCGTTGACGTCAAACGCTTTCGTGCATGCCGAGCACAGCGGACGGACAAACCGCCAAAGGTGCTGTGTCTGATTGGCCGTGTAGTACCAATCAAGGACATCAAGAACTTCATTCGGGCCATGCTGACCGTGGTGCGCGAAATGCCTGAGGCGGAAGCTTGGATTGCGGGTCCGGAAACAGAGGACGCAGAATATGCGCAGGAATGCCGGAATCTGGTCGAGAGCCTGGACCTCACCAATCATGTGAAATTTTTGGGCTTCCAGAAAGTGGAGGAATTGCTGCCGAAATGTGGCGTTCTGGTTCTCACATCCATCAGCGAAGCGCTGCCGCTTGTCCTGCTGGAGGGTTTCGCCGCAGGTGTTCCGGCAATCGCCACGGACGTGGGTTCATGCCGTCAATTAATCGAGGGGTTGCCGGGTGACGATGCAGCCCTGGGACCGGCGGGCGCTGTAATTCGAATCGCCGATCCGGCTGCTTTTGCAGCGGAAGCGTTGAAGCTTTTGAGTGACAATGTTTACTGGCATGCCGCGCAGGCTGCCGGTATCGCACGGGTAGAGAAGTACTACACTCAGGAGTTGATGGTCGACAGCTATCGTCAGATTTATTCGAATTTGTTGACGCAGCCGTCAGAAGTGATTGATACGAAAAAAAGCACGACAAACAACGCAATGGGCTGTCCGATGGCTGCAGCGAGGGCAAGATAATGGCTGGTATTGGGTTTGAACTCCGAAAAATTCTGCGCAAGGACACATTGTTCGGTGCATTGCGTGCCTATTCTTATGCCGGCATCATCAGTTCTGGTTCATGGATATTGTCCATCGTCGGAATTCTTTTGATCGGTATTCTGGGGTTGCCGTTTGTGATTCCAGGATCACAGATTACGCAATTCCAGGTTTCGGTGACGTATGTCATTGCCGCCAGTCTGATTTTGACAGGACCTTTGCAGCTCGCCTTCACACGATTTACATCGGATCGATTGTTCGAGAAGCGACCGGATATGGTTCTTTCGAATTATCACGGCGTGGTGCTGGTGACGACAGTGATCAGTTTTTTGATTTCACTGCCGCTCGCGATTGTTGCGTTCCCGGAGCAGAGCGTTGCCTATCGACTGTTGATGGTCAGTGCCTTCGCTGTGGTCAGCAATGTCTGGATTGCGGTCATTTTGTTGAGCGGGATGAAACAGTACAAACAGATCGTCTTTACGTTTCTGTTCGGCTATTCGGTAACGGTCGGAATGGCGTTGTATCTTGCATCGTGGGGTCTGGAAGGACTGATTTTCGGTTTTCTGGTTGGCCAGGTTCTGCTATTGGCCGGATTGGTATTGCCGATCTATCGCACATTTACCGGGCCTGTTTTCATCTCGTTTGAACTATTCAAGGGACGTTTCCTTTATCCTAGTTTGTTGTTCATCGGATTTTTCTACAATCTCGGCATCTGGATCGACAAGTTCATCTTCTGGTACGCCCAAACCGGTCAGCAGGTGATCGGTCCTTTGCATGCTTCCGTCATTTACGACATTCCGATTTTTCTTGCCTATCTGGGAATCTTGCCAGGGATGGCCGTGTTTCTGGTGCGTATCGAGACCGACTTCGTGGAATATCATCATGCGTTCTACGATGCGGTCCGCGATGGCAGTTCGCTCGAGCATATCGAACGCATGCGGAACATGATGGTGCGTTCCATCCGTGTCGGTATCTATGAAATCATCAAGGTTCAGGCAATCGCCACATTGTTCCTGTTTGTTATGGGCGGGACGATTTTGCGGGCTTTGAATATCTCGGAGTTGTACCTGCCGTTGCTCTACATCGACATCATTGCAGCCAGTCTTCAGGTGGTCTTTCTCGGGATATTGAATATCTTCTTTTATCTTGATCGTCGGCGTGAGGTTCTGGTGCTGACAGGGGGATTTGTCGTGCTGAACGGCATGTTAACGTGGGCGACGATTGCGCTGGGGCCGGCTTTTTACGGTTATGGCTTTGCCGCTGCGTTGCTGATCGTGGTGATGCTGGGTGTATATTTTCTGGATCGTAAACTGGATTCCCTTGAATACGAGACATACATGCTGCAACGCGCATGACGTCTCGCTATTCAGTGCATCGTCAATCAGAGTGGTTCTGCTGAAGCAGAACCACATTCTGCATCCCTGTTTGTGTCCCGGTTGAGCAGGGCTCTTCGTCAAATGCGATGTCGCCATTCGGCGTCGCTTCACCGGTCGCCTTCAAGTTTGCAAAGCCGAACAACTCGCGATCCATCAGATGCGACGGCACGACGGTCGACAATGACGAGAAGATATTGTCGACGCGGCCCGGGTGTTTTTTCTCCCACTCGCGCAACATGTTCTTGATCTGTTTGCGTTGCAGGTTTTCCTGGCTGCCGCACAGATCGCACGGAATGATCGGGAAGTTCTTCACCTGCGCATAGCGTTCGGTATCGGCTTCCTTCACATACGCGAGCGGGCGGATCACGATGTGCTTGCCGTCGTCCGATTGCAGTTTCGGCGGCATGCCCTTGATTTTCGCACCGAAGAACATGTTCAGGAAAAACGTTTCCATGATGTCGTCGCGATGATGGCCGAGCGCGATCTTGTTGCAGCCGAGCTCGTCGGCAACGCGATACAGAATGCCGCGACGCAGGCGCGAACATAGGGAGCACGTCGTCTTGCCTTCCGGAATCAGGCGCTTGACGATGCTGTAGGTATCCTGATTCTCGATGTGAAAAGGAATGCCGAGTTCTTTCAAATACGCCGGCAAGATATGTTCCGGAAAATTCGGCTGCTTCTGGTCGAGATTGACGGCGACGATGTCGAAATGAATCGGCGCGCGTTCGCGTAATGTCATCAGGATGTCGAGCAGTGCATAACTGTCCTTGCCGCCGGACAGGCAGACCATGACCTTGTCGCCGTCTTCGATCATGTTGAAGTCACCGATCGCCTGACCGACCAGACGGCACAGGCGTTTGTGCAACTTGTTGTTTTCGTAGGCGATCTTCTCGGCTTTCTTGAAGCTGATTGCGGCGTTTGTTTCAGCCGCCGGTGTGGCGGTGTCGTTTAGTGCGGTGTCGATCATGTCAGTTCCCCTTGATGCGGAACACTTCGACGCCGACCGACTGGCAATCCGGATAGACGTCGGGTTTTTCGGTGGAGACACGGGCTGCGCGCACTTTCGGATGCGCCAGCATGGCGGCGATAACGTCGTCGCACAGTGTCTCCTGCAGATGCACATGACCTTCGGCCATGCGTTTGGCAATCGTGCTGCGCATGAAATCGTAATCGACGACTTCATCCAGCGAATCGTGCGTCGGTGTCGATTCGTTCAACGGGATGAACAGGTCGACGTTGATCAGTACACGCTGCTCGCCCTTCTTCTCGAAGTCGTGGACGCCGATATTGATCTGTACCTCGTAGTCGCGCAAGAACAGACGACGGCAATCGGCAAGGCTGGGATGGAACAGGAACGAGTTCATGGAAGTCAGTGGTAGGTGATGCGACAAATAATCAGGACGCGACAAACATGACGTCGCGTTGCAGGGGAATCAGGTGCTGGCCGCCATCGACGACCAGCGTGGTGCCGGTGATGGCAGGCGATTCGGCGATGAAGCAGACTGCCGCGGCAATATCGTCCGGCGTGCTGGAGCGGCCGAGCGGGGTTGCCGTATGCGCGTTTGCGAAACCCGCCGCGCTTTGGTTGCCGGATACCAGCGTGATGCCGGGCGCGACAGCGGCCACCCGCACTTTCGGCGCAAGTGCCTGCGCCAGCATCGTGGTCGCGCTTTGCAGTGCGGCTTTCGACAATGTGTACGACAGGAAGTCCGGGTTCAGGTTGAACAGTTTCTGGTCGAGCAGATTGACGACGGACGCTTGTGCGCCATCCGGTGTGGCGTCGAACAGCGCTTGCGCCAGCAATATCGGCGCACTTAGGTTGATGTGCATGTGCGCATCGAGCGACGCGGTCGAGAAATCATGTGCCGTGTCGTAATCGAACAGCGACGCGTTATTGACGACGCAGCAGATCGGTCCCAGCACCGCAGATGACCGGCGTAACAGAGCGCGCACAGCGGTTTCGTCGGCCAGATCGCATTGCAGAGCGACGGCGCGGCGCCCCAACGCTTCGATCTGTGCCACGGTGGCGCGTGCGTCGGCTTCCGATGTGCGGTAATGCACGACCACATCCCAGCCGCGTTGCGCGAACGCGAGCGCGATCGTGCGGCCGATGCGTTTGGCGGCACCGGTAACGAGCACGGTTTTTCTTGCTGTGGCTGGTCGTGATGACATGATGGTCGTGTTTCGGTTGTGTGTTTTGCCGATTTCTCTACAATACGCGCCATGCAACAGCACCTGCCCGCTCCTTCCCCGGACGCGTTATCCGCGTCGCGCGACCTCCAGAATCTGATCGCTGACGAAATCGCACGTCATGACGGCTGGATATCGTTTTCCCGTTACATGGAGCTGGCGCTGTATGCGCCGGATGTCGGTTATTACAGCGGCGGTGCGGCAAAACTCGGCAAAGACGGTGATTTTACAACCGCGCCGGAGATGACGCCGCTTTTCGGCGCAACACTGGCGCATCCCATCGGCGAGCTGATGGCGCAAAGCGCGCCGCATATTCTCGAATTCGGCGCCGGCACCGGCAAGCTGGCAGCAGATATCCTGACCGAATGCGCAGCGGCCGGCATCCACGTGGAAAGCTATTCGATTGTCGAACTGTCCGGCGAATTGCGTGCACGCCAGCAGCAGGCGCTGGCGGCGTTTCCGCAAGTGAAATGGCTGGACGGCTTTCCACCGGCCTTTTCCGGCGTGGCCGTTGGCAACGAAGTACTGGATGCGATGCCGGTGATGCTGGTGGTCAAAGGCGAAGACGGCAACTGGCTGGAACGCGGCGTGGCACTGAATGAGCACGGTTTCGTCCATGAGGATCGCCGTTGCGATCCCGCCTTGATCGCGCAAATCCCCGATGCCGGCATGTTGCCAATCGGTTATGTGACCGAAGTACACCCGGTCGGTATCGGTTTCATGCGTTCGCTTGCAACGATGTTCAATGCCGGAATCGCGCAAACGGGCAAGGGCGGCGCGGCGATCCTGATCGATTACGGTTTTCCGGCCGGTGAATATTATCTGGACCAGCGTGGCGCCGGGACGCTGATGTGTCACTACCGTCATCATGCACATGACGATCCTTTTTATCTGCCGGGTTTGCAGGACATCACGGCGCACGTCGATTTCACCGCGATGGCCATCGCGGCGGTAAAGGATGGCCTGGAAATGGTCGGTTACACGAACCAGGCCGGTTTTCTGCTGGCGGCCGGATTGGCCGATCGCCTGCTGCAGACGGCACCCGATGACGCAATGGCGTATCTGCCGAAAGCGAATGCGGTGCAAAAATTGACGTCGCCGGCAGAAATGGGCGAGCTGTTCAAGGTGCTGGTGGTCGGCAAGGGTGTCGAATTGTCCGACAAGTTTGATCGCGCCGACCAGAGCTGGCGGCTTTAAAACGTTTCCTGCAGACGTTTGTCAGACACGCCTCTGTCAGCGGGCCGGTCAATTTCCTGTTTTTCCGTGAAAGTCGCCAATGGTCCGCTGGTTTCTTGTTATCTTTATTGCCGTCATCGTGTTTTCCACCGCGCTGCCGTGGCTGGAGAAATTCGGCATCGGTCGTCTGCCGGGCGATCTGCGCTTCCGTTTATTCGGACGCACGATTTTTCTGCCGTTTGCCTCGACCGTGTTGCTGTCGCTGATCGTGTTTCTGATTGCGCGGCTGATTTAGATCGCTGTTCCGGTCCTGATGGAGGAAGAATGATTCGCTGGGTTGCCGTGATTTTTATCGGATTGACAGTGTTTTATGCATTGCTGCCGTGGATTCTTGAAAAAGTGGGTGTGGGACGCATCATTGGCGATGTCCGCGTCCCGCTGGCAGGCAAGTCGCTGGTATTGCCCTTCGGTTCAACGGTATTGTGGTCGGCGATCGCCTTCCTGATTGCGGAACTGGTGAAGCGATCGTGACGTTTCATGTTTTTTGCTGGAAATAACGGGATTTAACGTAATTTTCACAAGCGTTGGCGCATGGATGCAGGCTGATGTTATGATTCCAAACTTCTTAACAGTAGGGCTGGCGGGATCAAACCGCGAGTTCCCTTGGTAGTGGACATATTTATTATTGCTGCACTGATTCTCGTCAATGGCGTTTTCGCCATGTCGGAAATCGCGATCGTTACTTCCAAACGCATTCGTCTTCAAAAACTCTACGAAAACGGCAGCCGCGGCGCCAAGGCTGCGCTCGATCTGGCTGAAAGCCCAAGTCGTTTTCTTTCCACCATCCAGGTCGGCATCACGTTGATCGGTATTTTCAACGGTGCGTTCGGTGAAGCCTCGCTGGTCGAGCGCCTGACGCCGGAAATCGCCCTGATTCCCGTCCTCAACGTTTATGCGCGCGAGATTTCGCTCGGCATCGTGGTCGTCGGCATTACTTTCGCATCGTTGATTCTGGGCGAGCTGGTGCCAAAACGCATCGCCATGCAGTATCCGGAAATCATCGCGTCGCTGATCGCAGCACCCATGCTGTGGCTGTCGCGCCTGATGGGACCGTTCGTCAAGATCCTGACCGGCACCACGGAATTCGTGCTGCGCATACTCGGCATGCATCACAAGAAGGACGATGCGGTGACCGAGGAGGAAATCGCCGGCCTGTTCCGCGAAGGCGCCGATGCCGGTCTGTTTGAAAAGACCGAGCATGACATCGTGTCGCGCGCATTGCGGCTTGACGACCAGCGCGTCGGCAGCCTGATGACGCCGCGTATGGACGTCCACTACATCGATATCGAAGACCCGATCGAGATAAACCTGGCGAAAATCGCCGACAGTTCGTACAGCCGGTTCCCGGTCTGCAAGGGCGATCTGTCGCATATTCTCGGCATCGTGCATGCGGGCAGCCTGTTCGATCAGGCGATCCACGGCAACACCATCACGGCGGTCGATATCGAGGCGGCTGCGCGCCCGCCTCTGTTTGTGCCGGAAACGATCAGCGCCATGCAATTGCTGGAGACGCTGAAAAAGAATCGTGCCGAACTGGCACTGGTCATCGACGAATACGGCGAGATCGAAGGCGTGGTTACACTGAGCGACGTGCTGGGCGCGCTGGTCGGCGATGTGTCGGTGATCGATGAGCACCATGAAGAGGATGGTGTGCAACGCGACGACGGTTCATGGCTGATCGATGGCGGCATGACGTTCGACCGCTTCCGCGAAGTGCTGGAAACGGATGTGCGTTTCCCGGAGGAGGCATCGGGCACGTATCACACGCTGGCCGGTTTCGTGATGACCTTCCTCGGCCACATTCCGCAAATGTCCGACAGCTTCGAGTGGGAAGGCTATCGCATCGAAGTGGTGGATATGGACCGCAATCGTATCGATCGCCTGCTGGTCGCCAAGCTGGCGCAGCCGGAAGAGCAACCGGGTGAGGGCGATGCCTGATTGTCTTGAATGGTTGTCGGCGCGATTGCCCGATACAGCATTGCCGAAAAAAGGCCGGATATTGCATCCGGCCTTTTTTGTTGGGACGCGACGGTTTGTAAGTTTTGGTTAAAAATCAATAATATTGCATGCGGTTTTTTGCGCACTGTGATTTAGTGAGACTGAAATCCTGTCGTCAGGACGGGATGCAGACAATTCTCCTGGTGATTTTTCATGCGGCGGATCGGTGATCAACATGCGGTTTCCTCGTCGGCTTCTTCTCCGTCGGCGCGTGAGGACACGCCTGATGATGGCGACACGAGCATGAGCGGATCCGCGAGAACATCGTCCGATCCTCGCGATACGCTTCAAGGTAAACATCACCATCATTCGGCACAAAAAATCCATGTGGTCCTGGAACGCCGACGGTCCGCGGGCCACGCCAATCAACAAGGGCGGCAGGCTGCCCGCATTCGCCGTCTGGTATTGAATACGGCGTTTGCCGGTTTGTACCTGCTGGCGATCGGTGTGTTCTATCTGATGGGACTGGTCGAACTGTTCGTTCTGAAAGTGGCGACAGCAATGATTGGTGTTTCTTTCTCCGTTTTCTATTTGAGCTTTGCAACCGGTCTGAATCTGAAGACGCGGACGCAAAATCTTCGCATTCCTCTGACGCTGTCGGCGATCGGCATCATGCTGACGATCGGGTACATCGCGCCGGTGACCCAGATTCTGCTGACGCCTTTTCTGTTTCTGACGATGGCGTTCGTCATGCATCGCGTGTCGCCGAAGGAAATGCTGTGGATGTCGCTGGCCGTGCTGGGCGCATATGCATTGGTGGTGTTTGCGCATTTCCGGGAACGTGGCGATACGCAATTGCTGATGCTGGAATGTGCGCTGTTGCTGGCGCTGGCGTTGACGCTGCCCAGTTTCGCCATGCTGGCGGGACGCGTGCAACGCTTGCACAGTGCCTTGTTTCAGGCGAACCGCAAGATTCGCGATATCGAGCAAGACGCGCAGCGCGATGCCTTGCTCGGTTGCTATAACCGCCGTTACATCGTCGCCGCGCTGGAGCAGCAGAAGCGAATGGCCGACGAAACCGGCGCGCCGTTGTGTCTGGCAGTGATCGATCTGGATCACTTCAAGCGTGTCAACGACGAAGCGGGCCATCTCGGCGGCGATGAAGTGCTGCGCAGTTTTGCCGGCATTGCGGAGCGTAATGTACGTCAGCGCGACATCTTCGGTCGTTACGGCGGCGAGGAATTTCTGCTGGTATTGCCGGAAACCTCGCTGCTGGCTGCGCTCAATATCGCCGAGCGCATCCGGGCGCAGGTCGAGCAGCACGAATGGAGCGCCAAGCTGCAGAATCGCGTGACCGTATCGATCGGGCTGACGCAGCATATTCCAGGCGAATCGGTGCTCGACCTGTTTTCACGCACCGATACGGCGATGTACATGGCCAAGCAGGGCGGCCGCAATCAGGTGGTGGTCGAAGAGCCGGCGGGCGACGCCGCACTGACCTGAGTTCGGATCGCAATCAAGAAACCTCGTCTTGCCTTTACGGCAAGCAAACCGTGCGTTTCTCATCAAATTACAACGCCAAGCTTGCAAAAAATTTCCATACGGTAATATCCTGCATGAACATCGGCGACTTTTCGCCGGCACTGTTACTGGTTTCAACATCATGCAAGAACTTGCCGGACTCACTGCATTGATCATCGAACCGCACGCAGGCATGCGCACCAGCATTCACAATATGCTGAGCATGAGCGGGATGACGAGGATCGAATATGCGGCCAGCTCAAGCAGCGCAATCCGTCCGCTCAGGCACAAGAACTTCGACCTCGTTGTCTGCGAATATGACCTCGGCGAGGGTCAGGACGGCCAGCAATTGCTGGAAGACTTGCGGTACAACAAGCTGATCCCGCCTTCCACCGTTTTCATCATGGTGACGGCTGAGCGCAACCACGAGAAAGTGGTGAGCGCTGCCGAACTGATGCTCAACGATTATGTGTTGAAGCCTTTCACCGCGGAAGTGCTTCTGGAACGCATCGCCAAGGCAATCGAGAAGCGCAATGCACTGGCCCCGATTCATCAGTTGATCGAGCAGGGCGGATTGAGTGAAGCCATCGAGGCGTGCATGGTCAGCGAGCGCACACATGCGAGCTATCAGGCGGAATTCATGCGCTTGCGTGCCGAGCTGCACATGACACTAGGGGAACTGGACGAGGCCGAAACGATTTATTCCGAACTGTTTGCCAAGCGCTCGATTGCCTGGGCGCGCCTTGGTCTGGCGACGACACTGTTCATGCAGGATCGACTGGTCGAGGCAGAAAGCATGCTGCAGACGCTGGTCGATGAGAAGCGTCAATTCCTCGAAGCCTACGACTGGCTGGCACGCACGCAGGAGGCGATGGGCGAGATGAAGCAGGCGCAGGAAACACTGGAAAATGCCGTTCATCGCTCTCCGTTTGCGCTGCAGCGATTGCGCCGGCTCGGCCGCGTGGCAATGGAAACGGGCGATACCGACACGGCACACCGCGTCTTTCAGCAAGTCGTCAACAAGGCGCGCTTTTCGGAATTCCGCGAGCCGGAAGATCATGTGCGGCTGGTGGAGACGTCGCTCAGCAAAGGCGAGACGCAGCTGGTTTCGACGGTGATCCGCGATCTTGCCAAGTCGCTTGCCAACGTCCGCAAAACACCAGCCTGCCGCGCGCTGGCGACGGCCATGCTGCACAAGCACAACGGCGACAAGGAAAAGGCAATCGAAGAGCTGGAAGCGGCGATTGCGGCTTGCCGCGATCCGATCGGGATGTCGAACGACACCAAGATGACGCTGGCGCGCAATTGTCTGCAGCATGGACTGGAGCAAGGTGCCGTCGAAGTCATGACCGGGGTGGTCGGCAATGCATCCAGTACGACGGCGCTGACACGCGCAATGCATGTGTTCAAGGAAGTCGGTCGCGACGATCTCGCCAAGCGCGTCGCGCGTGAAAGCAAGAGCCAGGTTGTCGATCTGGTGGCCGCCGGTGCCGAAAAGGCGCGCCTCGGCGATTATCACGGCGCGGTCGCGCTGATGTCGGAAGCGGCGGCGAAACTGCCGGAGAATCCGCAGGTCGTTTTCAATGCGGCGGTGGCGGTCCTCAAATGTCTGGAAAGTCTGGGCTGGGATGCGCAGCTGAGCGAACAGGCGCGCGATTACATCGCCAACGCGCGGCGCCTCGATCCGCGCAATCCACGGCTGTCGTTATTGACCAGCATGTATCGCGACATCCTGAAGAAATACGAAATCGCGCGCGCCTACAAGCTCATGCCGAAAGTGGCGCAGAGTGCGCCACCGTCAACGCCGTCCACCCCGGCGTGATCGTCAGGATTCGGTCAGGATGATGCCGGCCAGTTCCGGTGGGCGGGCGATCACCGCGCGCTGGTTGAATTGGACGATCGGTCGCTGCAGCAGAACCGGATGAGCCGCGAGTGCGTCCAGTAGCGTTGCGTCATCTGCGCCGGCCAGTTGCAGGGTGCTGAACACTTCCTCGTTATCCCGTACCATTGCGCGGACATCGACCGATCCTTCCGATTGCAGGGTTCGATGTAATTCGACCAGTTGAGCGCGACTCAGGGGCGTTTTCTGATAATCGACGACGTGCAGGTCGAGCTGGCGCTGTTGCGCAAACTGGTTTGCCAATTCCAGTGCGCCGCGCGATTTGGAGCAGCGCGGATTGTGATAGATGGTCAGCATGGTGGTGGGCGTAGAAACGCGTGAGTAAGAATGTGTGCGCAACGAAGGTGCGCACTGCGCGACGGCGTCGCCGCATTGCATTATGCCGCGCGCGTCGATTGCGCGTGTAGGGCTGATCTTTTTATAATCGAAACGGCATGGCGAGATTAAAGGTTGCGATCAACGGTCGCAACACCATGTTTTCATCAATACACGGGTGGAATGGATAATTTGCCGCAAGCTGCTGTCTACCTCTTTTCCCGATTCTGAAGTGATGCCATGTCCGACCAATCCGATATCAATCTGCCTCCTGCTCCCACTTCCTCGTCCGGTGCCACGCCGCCTGCAGATCCGTTGCCGCCCGATCAGAGCCAGCAGACCGAAGCCGCACCAGCCCCCGCGGCTGCGCAATCCCCCCGCGCGCCCTTTGTTCCTGCCGCCAAACTTGAATTCGGTGCGCCACCGGCTTATCAGATGCCTGGCGACACGCCATGGCAGCAAACGTGGCGCGTTTTCTCGGCGCAGCTGAAAGGCCTGTCCGATCGGCTTGGCCGCCGGTTGACGCAGCGGACGTTGAAGATCGGCGTTTCCGCACGCATTTTTCATCCGGAAGCCGGTGCCAAGGGTTTGCAGGCGAAGACACTGCAATATCTGGAAGAGTCGATTGCGCAATGGGTGATGTCGCGCGATGTGCTGGTGCTGATGATCCCGACCGTGAATACGAATGGCATGCTGCATCCGAGCAAGATTCGTCTGCGCGACTATGCCAAGCATCTGGACGGTCTGGTCCTGCAGGGCGGCGCAGATGTGGCGCCGCAAACCTATTCGCAAACGCCGACGCGGCCGGAATGGATCGGCGACAGCGCGCGCGACATGTACGAACTGGAGCTCCTTCATGAATTCATCGAAGCCGGCAAGCCGGTGCTCGGTATCTGTCGTGGTTGCCAATTGATCAACGTTGCATTCGGCGGTACGCTGTATCAGGACATCGCGACCGATGTGCCGAATGCAATGCCGCATGTAAATGACTTGTACGACAGCCATCGCCACGAAATCGCCTTTCCGCCAGGATCGTCATTGGGCGCGCTGTTTTCTGCAGACAGTGTGTCGCTGGTGAACTCCATCCACCATCAGGCGGTGCGCGATCTGGGGCGCGACCTGATGATCGAGGCGGTGTCGAAAGGTGACAACATCGTCGAAGCGGTTCGCCACACGAAATCGCGCTTCGTAATGGGTTTGCAATGGCATCCGGAATTTCACCGGGCCGGTGGGGCCGAACTGCTGGATTGCACGCCGATTCTTGATAATTTCCTCCGCGCCGCACGAGAAACGCGATTCTGATCGCGTTCTTTCCAATCAGTCATCGCCAAACAGGCGAAGACCTGCTTCCCGCCGCAAAAATAAGTAGGGAATACTTATCCTTTTGTTGACAAAGGGCGTTCTCTCCCCTATAGTTTGGGGTTCCCCGCGGAGGGGTGGCCGAGTGGTTAATGGCAGCAGACTGTAAATCTGCCCTCTTACGAGTACGCTGGTTCGAATCCAGCCCCCTCCACCAAGATTTTTGCGCGGAAATGAATTGAAGCAGCAAGTTTGTTTGGCGAAATAGGTGACCCTCGCGGGTGTAGCTCAATGGTAGAGCTGAAGCCTTCCAAGCTTATGACGAGGGTTCGATTCCCTTCACCCGCTCCAGTTTTAGGTTGGGCGTGTCGCGATCAGCGATATCGGTCAACTGGTTTTGCCCTTTTAGCTCAGTGGTAGAGCACTCCCTTGGTAAGGGAGAGGCCACGTGTTCAATCCACGTAAAGGGCACCAAAGAATTCGTTGTTTTCGTTGGATTGTTTTCGGTTCTAAAGCAGGTCGGTCGGGCGTGTGCCTGAACATTCTCATCAAAATTGTTAGGAGTTCAAGATGGGAAAAGGCAAATTCGAGCGGACCAAGCCGCACGTGAACGTCGGCACGATTGGTCACGTCGATCACGGCAAGACCACATTGACCGCAGCAATTGCGACGGTACTGTCGAAGAAATTTGGCGGTGAAGCCAAAGGCTACGATCAGATTGACAATGCGCCGGAAGAAAAAGCGCGCGGCATCACGATCAACACCGCGCACGTCGAATACGAAACGCAAAACCGTCACTACGCCCACGTTGACTGCCCAGGCCACGCCGACTACGTCAAGAACATGATCACGGGCGCTGCGCAGATGGACGGCGCAATCTTGGTCTGCTCCGCAGCAGATGGCCCGATGCCGCAAACGCGTGAGCACATCCTGCTGTCGCGCCAGGTTGGCGTGCCGTACATCATCGTCTTCCTGAACAAGGCAGACATGGTCGACGACGCAGAACTGCTGGAACTGGTCGAAATGGAAGTGCGCGAACTGCTGTCGAAGTACGAATTCCCAGGCGACGACCTGCCGATCATCAAAGGTTCGGCCAAGCTGGCACTGGAAGGCGACAAAGGCCCGCTGGGCGAACAAGCCATCCTGGCCCTGGCAGAGGCCCTGGACACCTACATCCCGACGCCGGAACGCGCTGTTGACGGCACCTTCCTGCTGCCGGTCGAAGACGTGTTCTCGATCTCGGGTCGCGGCACCGTTGTGACGGGTCGTGTTGAGCGCGGCATCATCAAGGTCGGCGAAGAGATCGAAATCGTCGGTATCCGCGATACGCAAAAGACCACCTGCACGGGCGTCGAAATGTTCCGCAAGCTGCTCGACCAAGGTCAGGCAGGCGACAACGTCGGCGTGCTGCTGCGCGGCACCAAGCGTGAAGACGTCGAGCGTGGCCAGGTTCTGGCCAAGCCGGGTTCGATCAAGCCGCACAAGCACTT
>NZ_DATMTD010000050.1:0-14639 GCF_035565035.1 Oxalicibacterium sp.
TGATTCGAAAGTTTCAAGTCAGTCCAAGTGTGCAGCACGTTTTTTGTTTTGTGGTTACAATACCTTCCCTTGGCGGGGTAGCAAAGTGGTTATGCAGCGGCCTGCAAAGCCGTAGACGCCGGTTCAATTCCGACCCCCGCCTCCAGTTTTTCAAAAGCGCCGTGGGCGCTTTTATTTTTTCTGCAGTACGTTGCCGTTTTAGAGCTGTCTTAAAATAGCGGCATGCCCGGATGGTGAAACAGGTAGACACAAGAGACTTAAAATCTCTCGCCGGAAACGGTGTACCGGTTCGATTCCGGTTCCGGGCACCAATTCTTAGTTCATCCCTATGCGACGGTGCACTCAACGTGCTTCCTGCTCGCGCGCAATCAATGTCAATAATGTTTCCAGCCGGTTGCCCTCGCAGCTGACGGCGTAACCGTCTGCAAAAATCGGCAACGCAAGATTCGTCAGTGTTGCGCCGCTCGGCATTTCTACCGCGAGGCGCGCACCACGCTCCCATGCAAGCTGCGAGGTTTCATCCCAATGGACCTGTCGTGCCAGATTGCCGGCGAGATCGTCGGCGATCAATGCCGGGTCGTGCAATGCACGCGCAAAACTGCTGCTGAGATAAGTAAGGTGAGGGCGCTCGACAACCACATCGGCGAACGCTTTTTGCATCATCGATGCTTCTTCTTGGAATAACGGACAGTGCGACGGAACACTGACTGAAAGGCGCTCGACCTTGTTTGCGCCGGCTTTGGTTGCCAGTCGCATGAGCATGTTCAAGCCGCTGTCGATTCCTGCAACGACCAGTTGTCTCTTCGCGTTCAGATTGGCGAGAAATATCGGTGTGTCGTCGGAGTGCACGCGCATGATCAGCGGCTCGAGTTGATAGCGTTCCAGTCCGACGATTGCTGCCATGCCGTAACCTCGGGGATAACGCTTGTCCATCAGATGTCCGCGCAGAGAAACCAGCCGCAATGCGTCGTCGTATGCGAGCGCACCCGCGGTCACGGCTGCAGCATAGGCGCCGATCGACAGGCCGGCCACCATGTCCGGCTGTGCGTCGTGCGCAGCCAGCACGCGTGTCATGGCGACGCCTGCGATCAGCAGGCAGAGTTGCACGGACTGACTTGCTGCAAGCGCTGCGGAACTGTCGAGCTGCAATGGATCTCTTCGCAGGATGTCGGCGGCTTGCTCCAGCGTTTGTCGCACCTGCGGATGGTTCGGCAACGTATGCAGCATTCCTGCACGTTGCGATCCCTGACCGGGAAAAGTGAACAACACGCTCATGGAGTTGCTGCTTCCATGCACCACGGATCGCTCGTCAGTTGCGGGCCGATGTCGGTCTTGAGCAATACCCGACCGCGCGAAGCGATCCATTCCGCAAAGGAAAATCCGCCGATGCCGGTATCGATCTGGAGGTCAATTCTGCAAGCGGTGTCATTCAACAATGACGCGAGCCGTGAAGTCTGCTCTGCATCGAGTGGCGATGTTGCGCGTATCACCAGATCGAGATCGCTGTGCGCACGGAGCACCGGCAAACCGGTGGCGAGTGCGAAGCCGACACTGCCGGTCGGTCCCCATGGCAAACCGATTGCTTCAAGGGCAGGTTGCAGTACAAGCAATGCAGTCAATGCTGCATTGTCGTTGAAGGGTAGAACTGTCGCGATATCAAGTTGCGACAGCGCTTCCGGGCTGACGTGTCGTGTTATGGCAGAGCGATGCACGAATGCGGCAAGACGCTGATGACGTTCCTGTCCGCGCAATCCTGCCGGCAGCAGATCAGGATCGTGCAGTTTCTGCCGTCGCACGACAACAGGCGTATTTGCGATCAGATCGGCGGTCGCCCACTCCGGCAAAGGGCCCGACGCGATCAACGCTGCCGGCTCGGCCAGCCACAGCAAGTCGTGCGGCCGGATATCGGTCCGGCAGTGCTGTGGTTTCGTGGAGGACGAATGGTCTGGTCGAGGCGACATCTGTATGCGTTATCTGGTCGGTGCGCCCATGATGATATCCGGCAGCCACGTTGCAATGCCAGGAAAAAGACAGAGAAGAAAAACGGCAAAAAACATCAGTCCGACGAACGGCATCACACCCCACACAATGTCGTGAAGCGAAATGTCCGGTGCAATATTCTTGATCACGAAAATATTCAGCCCGACTGGCGGATGGATCAATCCCATTTCCATGACGATCGTCATGGCCACGCCAAACCAGATCAAGTCGAATCCGGCTGCTTTCAATGGCGGCAGAATAATCGGTGCGGTCATCAGAATGATGCTCACCGGCGGCAGGAAAAAACCGAGCACGATGACGAAGAGGAGAATGGCAGACAACAGTACCCATTTCGACAGATGCATCGAGACAATCCATTCCGCAGTCGACTGGCTGATGTGCAGATAGCTCATCACATATGAATACAGCAGCGACATGCCGATGATGAACATCAGCATCGTGGATTCTTTCAGCGTGCTGTTCAGGATCGGACGCACCTGACTCGGTCGCCACAGGCCGTAGATCACGGCAACCAGCACCAGCGCCAGCATGCCGCCCAGACCGGCAGTTTCTGACGGCGTGGCGTAACCGCCGTACAGCGCAACCATGACGCCGATCAGCAGCACGACGAACGGGCCGACACGCGGCAGCATTTCCATTTTCTGTTTCAGCGTGTAATGGTGCACATCCAGATACGCCGATTTTTCTCCGCCGGCTTCATGCGCGGTGACGGCGTTCTTGTACTCATGGCGATAACGATAGACGGCATAGGCGGAGAACAGGAAGACCAGCAACAGGCCGGGGCCGATGCCGGCGAGGAACAGGCGACCCAGCGATTGTTCTGCGGCGACGGCATACAGAATCATCACGATCGACGGTGGCAACAGAATGCCGAGTGTGCCGCCGGCAGCGATGATGCCGGCTGCAAATCCCGGCGAATAACCGCGCCGGCGCATTTCCGGAATACCGGCGCTGCCGATGGCGGAGCAGGTTGCCGGGCTGGATCCGGCCATTGCGGCAAACAATGCGCAGGCAAAGATATTCGCGATGCCCAGACCACCCGGGACCTTGTGCATCCATGCATGCAGCGCGGAATACAGATCCTGGCCGGCACGCGATTTTCCGATCGCTGCTCCCTTGAGGATGAAGAGCGGAATCGCGAGCAGCGTGATGCTGGCCATTTCTTCATAGACGTTCTGCGTCACGGTATCGAGCGACGAGCCCGGCATGAAGAAGTACATGAATACGACGGCGACCAGGCCGAGTGCGAACGCGATCGGCATGCCTGAAAACATGATGATCAATGTCGCGATGCCGTACAGGGAGCCAATTAATGTTGAACTCATCGGTATCTTTCTTTTAATGATGGGCGGCGGATTTCTCCGTCATCTTCCCGTGTGATCAATCGCCCAGCCATCTGGCATGCTCGCCGCCTTCGACCGGTGCGGCCGTCTTGTCGGCCAGCAGATCGATCGTCAGGCTGCACAGCATTTGCAGGCAGATCAGCGTCATGCCCAGCGCCATCAGGACGTAGGGAATCCACAACGGCGGTCCCCATGTCGAGTTGGTCGTCTGTCCATCGACCCACGCTTCATGCAACAGCGTCCACGATTTCCATGAAAAGAACGTGCAGAACAGCAGCGACAGAAGATCGACGACAAGCATGCGCCAGCGATTGGCGCGCGGAGACAGCAGCGTTGCAACCGCCTCGATGCCGATGTGGCCGCGATAGGCCTGCACGTAAGCGCCACTCAGAAACGTCGCGCCAATCAGCAGAAATACCGCTGCTTCATCCTGCCATTCTGTCGATATTTTCAGGAAGTAGCGTGCAGCCACGCTATAGGTCAGCACGCAAGCCGCAACGACCAGCGCCGCCATGCACGGGATCACGATGAGTCGGTTGAGGACGAGCATCACGCGCTCCAGCCGCGACAGCACCGGGTTGCGGCGCGGATCGAGCTGGAGCTTCAACTGC
Source organism: Oxalicibacterium sp. (assembly GCF_035565035.1). Lineage (GTDB taxonomy): Bacteria > Pseudomonadota > Gammaproteobacteria > Burkholderiales > Burkholderiaceae_D > Oxalicibacterium. The sequence continues at coordinate 3,956 of NZ_DATMTD010000050.1, forward strand.
ACATCAATGGCTTGGTGGCTCATGTGACTTGTTGCGCCAGTTTCAACAGGCGTGCGCAATTTTCGGAACGTGCTGCATAGTCTTTCCATGCCGTTTCCTTGGCGATGGCAACCCATTTCTGCAAAGCGGCATCCGTCATTTCATGGATGGTCGCCCCTGCCTTGGCATACGTCTGGGCCACGGCGATGTCATCGGCCTTTGCCTCTTCCATGCCGAATTTTTCCATCTCTGCACCGACCGTCATGATCAGTTGCTGCTGGTCTTTCGGCAGCTTGTCGAATACCGCTTTCGACATCAGCAACGGCTCCAGCATGAACCAGTAGGATTTTCCGACCTTGCTGGTTGTCAGGTGCTTCGATACTTCTTCCAGACGGAAGGAGATCAGGCTGGTGGACGACGTCGTCACCGCGTCGGCGGCGCCGGTCTGCATTGCGGCGTAGGTTTCGTTGGAGGGGATCGACAGCACCGATGCGCCGGCTGCCTTGAAGACCATATCCATTTCGCGGCTGCCGCCACGAATCTTCAGGCCTTTTGCATCGTCCGGAACGACCACCGGTTTTTCACGGCTGGCAGCACCTCCGGCTTGCCAGATCCATGTCACGATGATCAGGCCCTTGTCCGCCAGTACCTGGCTCAGGGCCTTGCCGATTTCGGCATCTTTCCAGCGCAGACCCTGTTCATAACTGGTGACCAGGCCCGGCATCAGTGCGATGTTGACCTCCGGTACTTCGCCGCCGGCGTACGGCAACGGCAGCAACGTCATGTCGAGCGCGCCTTTGCGCAATGCGCTGAACTGCGCGTTGACCTTCATCAGCGAGGAGCCGGGATAGATCGCGAACTTCATTTTGCCGGCCGAACGTTTTTCCACCTCGGCAGCAAACTTGCGGCACAGGCGATCGCGGAAATCGCCTTGCGTCAGCGTGCCGCCGGGGAATTGATGCGAAATCTTGATGGTGGTCGTTTCCTGTCCAAACACGGGCAGACCGGTCAGTGCAAAGGGCAGGGCAGCCAGCGAACCGGCAAGGACGCGACGTCGGGTGATAGGCATGATGTTGTCTCCTGTTGTGATAATGAATGAAAGGTTGCGACTGCTGACGCGATTGGATGAATCAATATTTACCGGATAAAAGCATCCCCGCACCCGGCACGACGGTTTTGAGTCCCAGTTTTTGCAGCATCTGAAAAGTAGTGCACACCGAAGAGGAAACCACCGGCAGGCCGTAGCGATCTTCGACGATCTGGATGCCGGGCAACGACGGCATTTGCACGCAGGCCGACAGCACGATGGCGTCGACACCGCTGGTATTGAGTTTTTGCACGATCTCTACTGGCGCCATCGGGTCGCGCGCACCGACTTCGAGGTTGTCGGGTATCTCCAGCGAGATGCTGTCGATGACTTCGATGCCTTCGTTTTCGATGTACTCGATGACCATTTGGGTCAGCGGTTTCATGTACGGTGCGAGCAGCGAAATCCTTTTTGCACCCAACGTCTGCAAACCATGAATCAATGCACCGGCGCTAGTCACGACAGGCGTAGGTGCGCCGTTGTGAACGGTCACCTGGTGCAGACGATCCTGCGAGATGCGGTGATAACCTTTTCCCATGCTCATGATGGCGACCAGGCAGGCGTAACCCATCACATCCACGCGCGCGTCAGACAGTTCCAGCGCACAGCGATCCGAGTCGCGATCCATTGCGGCGAGTTGTTCCTTCGTTACTTCCTTCATGCGCATGCGGCTGGAATGGAAGGTGAAGCGTTCCGGCGCAATCGTCTCGCGCGCGCGCAACATTGCAGGGATTTCCGTTTCCATCGTCGTGTTGGAACTCGGCACGATCTGCCCGATGCGATAGGACGTCTTGTTCAAGGTATCTCCTTTTGCCGACTGTTTTGTGCGTCCTGGCCGTTGCGATGCCACTGATCGCGCAGCAGCGTGCGTACCTTCAATGTGGCTTGCCGGTTTTTTGCGCCAAGCCTGCTGTTTAAACTGCGATCCGGATCGGCGGCAATATCGATCAACGCTTCCTTCAATACGGCTCTTGTTTCCGCCAGATCGGATGCAGTCGGCGCATCAGGCGCCTGCAATTTCAGGCTGCGCCACAGCAGACCGAGCGATGCAAAATTCTCGATGTCGTAGGCCATCGGCGGCACCTTCGACGCCAGCGCCTCCAGGGCATCGACGGAGCGCATGGTGATGCGCGCGGCGGATTCCTTTCCCATCGCATGCACCTGCACCTGATCGTCGCGAATGGCGATCAGCCGGTTGGCCTGATAGCCATGGGCGAGAAACGCGCCGGAAATCGCCTTGCCGACAAGCAGGCCGATAACCGGATGTCCGGCCAGTCGTGCTTCTGCATAGGCCGCAGCGGCAGCGGCCAATGCCTGGTGAATGCCGAATGCTTCTTCGCGCCGGCCGTAGGCCTGGCTGACGACATCGATCACGGCGACGATTGGCGTCTTTTCGCTGTTGTCGCGGTCGGCGTGGATCTGCTGTTGCACGGCGCGCGCGATTTCCCAGCCTTCGACCAGTCCGACTTCGCCATTGCGTACGCGTGGGAAGCGATTGTCGGGATCAGGAATCACACTGATGTAGAGAGCCGGTTTGCCGTTGCCGTTTTTATCAAGCGGTGCATGCGCAACCAGCAACGCATCGGAGTAACCGGCGTGGATCGGGGCCTTGTCGGTCAGGTCGGCGAACCAGCGTGCGCCACGCGCATGAGCAACTGCATGGGTCATGACGCAAATCCTTTTCCGTAAATGGCACACACCTGTTGCGGTGTGGATTGCGTGCCTGCATCGACTTCGGCGAGGCGCGCAAGAAAACCGTCGTATAAAGCACTGCGATTCTGGTCAGGCAAACCGCTCTTCAGCAAGGAGATCACGTTGTTGCGTATTTCGTCGATATCGTCTTCGACATAAGCGTCGGCGAGTCCCGATCGATAGCGTTGCTGGCCGCCGGTAAAACTCCAGATGAAAGGGCGATCGCGCGAATCGAATTCGCTCAGTCCTGCTTCCTGTTCGATGACGGCAGGGCCGTTGAGGCCGAGGCGCGCTTCTCGCGTCATTACGACATAGCTGCACAGACCGGCTGCAATCGACATGCCGCCGTAGCAGCCGACCGTGCCGGCTGTAATGCCGATCACCGGCTGGTAGCGTCGCAGATCGACGATGGCAGCGTGAATGTCGGCGATCGCGGCGAGACCGAGATTGGCTTCCTGCAAACGCACACCGCCGGTTTCGAACAGGATCAGCGCGCAGGTTGGAATGCTGTTGCGATTGTCTTCTGCCGCCAGATCCAGTGCAGCGGCGATTTTTGCGCCGCCGACTTCACCCATGCTGCCGCCCTGATATGCGCCTTCGATGGCGAGCACGACGGCGTGTTGACCATTGATTTTTCCCTTCAGCAGCACCACGCCATCATCGGCTTGCGGCGTCACGCCCTGCATTTCCAGCCACGGCGATTTGATGCGATCGAAGGGCCCGAGCAGTTCACGTGCGGAGCCATGATCGAGCAACGCATGGGCACGACTGCGTGCATTCAGTTCGATGAAGCTGGCGCGTTGCAGCAGCTGTTGCGTGTCCATGCTCATGTGCGTGCCGCTTCTTCGAAAGCCTGTTCGATGCGCAGGCGAACCACGCCGGGCGTGGCACCGCAGTCGTTGATCTCGATATGCGCGGCAGGCAAGACGGCGCCTGTAAACAGGCGTGTCAATACCGCTTCCCAAATGCGTCCCATGCCGTTAACCGAAGTCGTGATGGCGACCGTGCTGCGGCCGGCCGGCAACGGTTCCAGCAGAACTTCGAGGTCGCCGGAGCCGACGACGCCGGCCAGCGCGCGCCCTGCAGCGGATGCACCTGCCGGATATTCATACACCATTTTTTCCATGCTTCACCCCTTTAATGCGTCGCCGTTGCACTCAGTGCAGGTGTTTCATTCTTGTATTCCATCGTCAGGCTGTCGAGAAACAGCGTCGCTGCCAGCAGATCGGCCGCACCGCCGGGAGAAACATTCAACGCCAGTGCCTGTTGTACCAGTTGTCGCAATGCCGCTTCGCGCGCAAGCCTGTCATCGTCGGCTTGCAATACCGCGCGCGCCCCCGCCTGCATGATGTGCAATGCAGGAACGCCGCCGCGTGACAGGATGCAGGTATCGTCCAGTTCTGCCATGACGGCCAGCAATGCGTTCAATCTGGCGTGGTCTTCGCCGAGGCCGCGCAGGCGCGCTGCATGCAGTGAGGGCAGTGCGTGATGGACAACGTGCGGAAAACCGGCCATCGCCTGACCGCGTGCGCCACCGACGCCGTAAGTCAAACACGCCTGTTCGCCCTTGTTGCCGGTAATCGTCGGCGCATGGCGATCGGTTTGGCGTGCGATGGCACCGGCACGCGAGGCGATGCCGGCCGCCGTATCGATGTGCGCAGTATCGATGTGTTGTGCTGCCGCGCCGACCAGCAGGCCGAGCGTCCAGATGGCGCCGCGATGCGTATTCACGCCACCGGTTGCGCGCAGCATGACGGCTTCGCCAACGCGACCGATTTCTCCCAGCTCCTCGCGCAGGATCTGATCATTGCGATGCTGATCGTCATGCAAATTGTCATGCGAATTGTCATGTCTCATGCCTGCAACCGCCATTGCGTAAAACGTCGGGTGCAACATGTCGGCCGAATCGCACATCATCATCCAGTCCAGATCGCGATGCGCACCGCGGCCGCGCAGATCGACCAGTCCGGGCTTGGGTGTCAGCGTGGCTTCGTCAATCAATGCCATGACGGCGAGATTGGCCAACCGCATGGCGCGCTCTACGGCATGTGACGAATGAGTATTGATCGACAGTGGATGGTCAGCGCGCATTACCAGCTCCTGAACTTGGCCGGCGGATCGTAGAGTCCGCCCGACCATTCGACCAGTTCGGCGACGCTTTTCGCAGCGAGCAGCGAGCGGTCGGCTTCATTGCGTTGCACGCCGATATCCTGCGGCAGTGCGATCAATCCTTCGCGACGCATGCGTTCGGTTTGTTTTGGATCGTGTCGCAGGCCGATCGGTGTCACGCCGGCGACTGCTGCCAGCATGGCCTTGCGTTCTTCCAGCGAACGCGCCTTGTACAGGTAGGCGATGCCTTCTTCGGTCAGTACGTGCGTCACATCGTCGCCGTAGATCATCACCGGCGCGAGCGGCATGCCGGAATCCTGGCCGACGCGTACGGCGTCCAACGTTTCGACGATGGTCGGCTGACCGCCATCCTGGAAAGTCTCGACCATTTGCACGACGAGCTTTTTGCCGCGGGCGAGTGGATCGTCGGTTTCGATCAGGTCGAGCCATGCAGGCGTGGCGTGACGACGACCATGCGGATCGTGTCCCATGTTAGGCGCGCCGCCGAAACCGGCGAGGCGACCATGCGTGACGGTGGAAGAATTGCCGAGGCCGTCCATCTGCAGCGTGGCACCGATGAACAGGTCGACCGCATACTGGCCGGCGAGCTGGCACAGCGTGCGGTTGGAACGCATCGAACCGTCGCGTCCGGTAAAGAAGATATCGGGACGTGCCGCAACGTAATCTTCCATGCCGAGTTCGGAACCGAAGCAGTGCACGCTTTCTACCCAGCCCGATTCGATCGCCGGAATCAGCGTCGGATGCGGATTGAGCGTCCAGTTGCGGCAGATTTTTCCCTTCAGCCCGAGCTTTTCGCCGTAGGTCGGCAGGATCAGTTCGATGGCTGCAGTGTTGAAGCCGATGCCATGATTCAGCGATTGCACCGAATGTTTTTCATAGACGCCGCGGATCGCCATCATCGCCATCAATACATGCACCGGCTTGATGAGGCGCGGGTCGCGTGTGAACAGCGGCTCGATGAAGAACGACCGGTCGGCCTGCACGACAAAGTCGATCCATGATCCCGGAATATCGACACGCGGCAGCTCGCTCGCATCGTCGACGATCTGATTGACCTGTGCGATCACGATGCCGTCGCGGAAAGCGGATTCCACCAGTGACGGCGTGTCTTCGGTGCTGGGGCCGGTATACAGATTGCCTTGACGATCTGCGATGAAGCCGGCGATCAGTACGACATTCGGCGTCAGGTCGACATACAGCCGCGCATACAGTTCGACGTAGGTGTGGATCGCGCCGACTTCGAGCCGTCCATCCTTGAGCAGTTGCGAAATGCGCAGGCTCTGCGGCCCTGCGTAGGCGAAATCGAGCTTGCTGGCGATCCCGCGTTCGTACAGATCGAGATGCGCAGGCAGGCTGACGCTGGGCATGATCATGTGCAGATGATTGACCTTTGCCGGATCAAGCCTGGTGAGGGTGCGGGCGAGGAAATCCGCCTGTTTTTGATTATTACCTTCAAGTACGACCCGATCGCCCGGACAGATCAGCTTTTCCATTGCATCGACCAGTCTGTCGCTGCGAATCACGCAGCCGTCCGTCATGTCGCCGATCTGCGCGATGCGGCGCTGCTTCTCCGTGCGGCGCTTGCTCCATTTCGGATCGAGTTGTACTGCAGCTTTCATCGGCGCTCCGCGTTTTCAGCCGCATTCATGGCTGTATTTGTTTGCACCGATGGTAGGCCGTCGAGGAAGCCGGAAACAATCAATCTGGTCGTATAATCTTTACCTTGAAGTTAATGATTGATCGCGGAGCGGACAATGCCAATCGACGAAAAGATTACGCTGAAAAAGCTGGAAGTTTTTCTGAGCTTCATGCAACTTGGCAATCTCACGCGTGTGGCGGACGTGCTGGAGCAGACGCCGGTCAGCGTGCATCGCGCACTGCATTCGCTGGAAGAGGGGTTGCATTGCCCGCTGTTCAAAAGAGAAGGGCGCAACCTGATCCCGCTTGGCAGCGCACATGCGTTTGCCGAGCACGCAGCCCGCATCATCAACGAATGCGAACAGGGCGTGAAAAAAGTGCGCGATCTGTCCGGATTGAATACACCGCAATTGCGAATCGGCTCGTTGTACTCGTTGACGATGCGTTGCATTCCGCAAATCTTCATCGGGTTGAAATTGCGCCGCCCGAATCTCGACATCAAACTGACGCTCGGTTCGAATCGCGAACTGCTGCACAGCATGGCGGATGGCACACTGGATGCCATCGTCGTCGGCCTGCGACATGACAACAGCGACAACGACATGGTGTCGGTACCGATCTTCCACGATGACATGTTCCTGGTCGCACCTGCCGGATCAGCCTATGCGCAACTGAAGGAAATCGATCTGGCGGCGATGCAATCGGAGAAATTCGTGGCGCTTGACAGCGGCTTCGTCTCGTCGGAGAGCTTCGACCACGCTTTTGATGTCGCAGGCTACACGCCGGAAATCGCGACGCGCGTCAACGATATCTTCTCGCTGATCAATCTCGTCAGCGGTGGCGTCGGCTACGCTCTGCTGCCGGGGCGCATTGCGGGGTTCAGCACGCATATCCAGCTGGTTCCCTTGAGTGAAAAATACACATCGAAGCAGATCGTCACCTTGCTGATGCCGAAAAATCGGGAACGCGACCCCAACCTGCTGGCACTCGCGGCTGAATGCCGGATGTTCGGGCGGGAGAAAATGGGGATGCCTGCGTCCGCTTCCTCAGCCTAGAAGTCGCGAATGCAGACGGGTCATCCGTAGCGGTCAGCGTTTGGCGTATTGCGTCGCGCCGAACAGGATTTCCTTCGATTGCGCGTCGGCGATCGGCTGGCGTTCCTTGACGAGCATGGCAGTACCTTTCCGGACTGCAGGGCGCGCGTTGACTTCGTTGAACCAGCGCTCCAGATGCGGATAGTCGGATAGCGTGATTCCCTGTTTTTCCCATGAACGCAGCCACGGGAAGGTTGCGATGTCGGCGATCGTGTAGGTATCGCCGGCCAGATAAGCACTTTCGGATAGACGGCGGTCGATCACGCCATACAGACGTCGGGCTTCATTCGTGTAGCGATTGATCGCATAGTCGATTTTTTCCGGTGCGTACAAACGGAAATGATGCGCCTGTCCCAGCATCGGACCGACGCCGCCCATCTGGAACATCAGCCATTGCAGCGTCGTGAATTTTTCACGATCCGTATCCCCGAGGAATTTGTTCACCTTGCCTGCGAGATAAACCAGAATCGCACCTGATTCGAATAATGACATCGGCTTGCCATCGGGGCCGTCACTGTCGAGGATGGCGGGAATCTTGTTGTTGGGAGAAATCTTCAGGAATGCCGGTTTGAATTGATCGCCTGTATTGATATTGATGTGATGCAGACGATACGGCAGGCCGCATTCTTCCAGCATGATGTGAAGTTTGTGGCCGTTTGGCGTGGCGGTGGAATAGGCATCGATCATGATTGCTCCTGTATGAAGTCGGGACGCGCGCGCGTTGAACTGTCGTTGCAGATTCAGCTTGATAGCGAACAAGACATTCGTCGTACGGCGCGCAAATGTCGCACGATTATGCAGAAATCCCCGGATCTTTGCTGCAGATGAACAAAGCACAGAAGGAATGGTCGAGGCGGTAAACAGATCGTAAATACAAAAACGGCGAACACGAAGTTCGCCGTGGAATAGCTTCGATCACTCAATCGACTATTTGTAGCGCGGTGCGCGTTTTTCCAGAAAGGCATTGATGCCTTCCAGAGAATCACGATGATTCAGGCTGTCAACAAAATGCTGTTTCTCCGCTTCGAAATGGCGTGACAGGGTATTGTCGTTTGCCTCACGCACCAGCAGCTTGATGCGATCGACGGCTTCGCATGAAAGCGAAGCCAGTTCGTCTGCCCAGTTCAGCGCTGCGTCCAGCGTCGTGCCGTCGGTCACCAGTTTGTTGACGACCCCGAGTTCGTGCAGACGCGTTGCCGCCAGCGGTTTGCCATCGATCAGGATTTCCGTCGCCAGTTGACGTGGCAGGGACTGCGTCAGGAACCATGACGCACCGCCATCCGGTGTCAAGCCGACCTTGACATAAGACATCGCAAATTTTGCCGTGTTACCGGCGACGATCAGATCGCAAGCCAGCGCCAGTGAAAAGCCGGCACCTGCGGCCGCGCCTTCGACAGCGGCAATCACCGGTTTCGGGCAATCGCGGATCGCCTCGATCCAGCCACGCAGGCTGTCAACGGCATCCATTTGCTCACCGCGTTCCATGACCCGAAGATCGAGCAGTTTGTTCAAGTTGCCGCCGGCACAGAAGAAATTGTCGGCGCCCGTCAGCACGACGGCGCGGATCGAATCGTCGCGTTCCGCCGTGGTCAGCACTTCGATTGCGGCGGCGAACATGTCGGGATGCAACGCATTCTTCGCCCCCGGATTGGAAATCGTCAGGATGAGTGTTGCGTCGTGGCGAGACGCCTGAATTTCAGCGGACATGGGCAGTGGAGTAGGAATGAAGTTGCCAGAGAATATACAGGAAGCATTCCGTGTTTGTTCGCCTGCGCTGAAATCTCAAGACTGTGATGTCGGGCCCGTTGCGATCAACAAGGTTGAAGTGGGATCAATCACCGATCGCAGTATCAACGTGGTTGCAAAATTTACTCTGCGACTTGCGGCAACGCAGTTGCTTCCATTGTCCACGCTTCCGGCGTCATGATGGCAAACAAACCGTCGCGGCGCGTCTTTCTGGCCAATTTCAATAGAGCCTTGTCTTTCGTGATCAATACGTCGACACGCGCATCGCGCGCGATTTCCAGAAACTTCTGATCGTCCTTGTCCTTGCAGATCGGGAGCTTCTGTATCTCTTCCATGGCGTCGGGAACAGAGTGGCTGCGAATCAGTGAGTCGAATTCCGCCATGCAGACCATACGTGCTGCATCGTCCAGTTTCAAATGCGGATAATGCAGCACGATGCTCCATTCCTTGCGGCAGTCGTCTCGCGTTATGGCTTCGAGACAACCGTTTTTCAACGCGTCATGCAATAACCCCCAGCGCGGATCGCGAAAGACAAACAGGTCCAGGCAAACGTTTGTGTCGAGTACGACGCGCTTCGGTATCATGGCAGAGATTTATTTTCGTTCGGAAGTAACATGCTTATTGTTTTATCGCCTGCCAAGACGCTCGATTACGAGACGCCTGCCACAACAGACCTGAGTACCAAACCGGATTTCATCAAGCGCTCTGCAGAACTGATCGACATTCTGAAGCAAATGCCGCCTGCGGATATTGCGAGCCTCATGCGTATCTCTGATCCGTTGGCGATGTTGAATGCAGAGCGTTTCGCTGCATGGTCTCCCAAATTTACAACGAAAAACGCGAAACAGGCCATGCTGGCATTCAATGGCGATGTCTATGAAGGATTGAATGCGGCCACCTTCAACGACAAGCAATTGCTTTACACGCAATCGCACGTACGCATTCTATCCGGACTATATGGTTTGTTGCGTCCGCTGGATCTGATGCAGCCATATCGTCTCGAAATGGGAACACGACTGGCCAATTCGGTAGGCAAGGATTTATACGCGTTTTGGGGCGACACGGTTACGCAAGCGTTGAACCAGCAAATCGCGGAGCGCAAGGCGACGGCGCTGGTCAATCTGGCGTCGGAGGAATACTTCAAATCGGTCAGGCCGAAATTGCTGACAGTTCCCGTCATCACGCCAGTATTTCTGGACTGGAAAGGCGGTAATTACAAAGTCATTTCCTTCTATGCAAAGCGGGCGAGGGGATTGATGGCGCGTTTTGCTGCAATGAAGGGAATCGTCCGGCCGCAGGCATTGAAAGCTTTCGATAT
>NZ_DATMTD010000051.1:0-9756 GCF_035565035.1 Oxalicibacterium sp.
CCGCCGTTGGGCTGGAATAGCTAAAGTAAAAATAAAATTGGAAGCGCGAAGAAATCATTTCGGTCATTTCCTACCAAGTAAAGCCGTTATCTGCCGTCAATAGTGCAATAAATCAGTCGCTTTGGCAAGCAAAGCCACGAAATCCGTGGCATAACAAGCAACGTTGGCCGGATCGTGGCCGGAATATCAACAATCAGGCTGTACCGCCTACCGTCACGCCGTCAATACGCAATGTCGGCTGACCGACACCGACCGGCACGCTCTGGCCTTCCTTGCCACACACGCCAACGCCGCTATCCAGACGCATATCGTTACCGATCATCGATACCCGATTCAAGACATCCGGGCCGTTGCCGATCAGCGTCGCGCCCTTGACCGGATAGGTCAGCTTGCCATTCTCGATCATGTAGGCCTCGCTGGCAGAGAAGACGAACTTGCCGTTCGTGATATCGACCTGTCCGCCGCCGAAGTTGACTGCATACAGACCGTTCTTCACCGACGCCAGAATTTCTGCAGGATCCTTGTCGCCGCCCAGCATGTAGGTATTCGTCATGCGCGGCATCGGCAGGTGCGCAAACGATTCGCGGCGCGCATTACCGGTAACCGGCATCTTCATCAGGCGCGCATTCATCGTGTCCTGAATATAGCCTTTGAGAATACCGTCTTCGATCAAGGTCGTGCACTGTGTCGGATTGCCTTCGTCATCGATGTTCAGTGAACCGCGACGATCTGCAATCGTGCCGTCATCGACAACGGTCACGCCCTTGGCTGCAACACGTTCGCCGATACGACCGGAGAATGCGCTCGAACCCTTGCGATTGAAATCGCCCTCCAGTCCGTGGCCGATTGCTTCGTGCAACAGAATGCCGGGCCAGCCTGGTCCGAGCACGACGGTCATCGGCCCGGCCGGTGCCGGACGTGAATCAAGATTGACGACTGCAGAAGCAACCGCATCGCTTGCATATTTCTCCAGCAAGTCGTCGCTGAAGTAACCATAGCTGTAACGTCCGCCACCGCCGCTGGAACCCATCTCTCGACGGCCGTTCTGTTCAGCGATGACGGTGACCGACAAACGCACCAGCGGACGGATATCGGCTGCCAGTACGCCGTCGCTGCGTACCACCAGCACGACATCGTATTCGCCGGCCAGTCCTGCCATGACCTGCACAACCCGCGGATCCTTGGCGCGCGCGATGCGTTCCACGCGCTCCAGCAGCTTGACCTTTTCCGTCGCGTCCATCGATGTCAGCGGATCGTTCGGCAGATACAACTCGCGACCACCGACTTGCTGGATCGCGGAAGCAACCTTGATTCGTCCTGCTCCCTGACGTGCAATCGTGCGTGTGGCGATTGCTGCTTCGGTCAATGCACGTTCGGAGATTTCATCGGAATACGAAAACGCCGTCTTGTCGCCCGACACCGCGCGCACGCCGACACCCTGATCGATCGAAAAGCTGCCGGTCTTGACGATGCCTTCTTCCAGACTCCAGCCTTCGCTTTTCGTGAACTGAAAATACAGGTCGGCGTAATCGACGCGATGCGTGAACATTGTGCCAAGCGTCTTCAGCAAAACGGACTCGTCAAGGCCGAAAGGCGTCAACAATACGTCGCGGGCCACGGCCAGCGTTTTCAGATTGGGTTCGAATGGCGTCATTGTCTGTGCGGTTCACGGCTTGCCCGTGAACAAAGTTGATTCGGATTACGGCATTGTAGAGCATCCGCCGAATTGCCCGGCGAAGCTGACTCTGTATTCAGTGCAGCATTCAAAGTTTCCGATGCCGCAACGCCGGCAAATTGTCGCGAATACCTGATAGATGGTGGGGATCGATATCGCCGATTGCAAGACCTTCGCCTTCCGCCCACAACGCCTTGATCTCCCCCCACGGGTCGATCAGCATGCTGTGTCCCCAGGTCGTACGGCCGTTGACATGGCGGCCGCCCTGCGCGGCAGCCAGTACATAGCACTGGTTCTCGATCGCGCGTGCGCGCAGCAGGATTTCCCAGTGGGCCTTGCCGGTTGTATAAGTAAACGCTGCCGGCACCACGATCAGCGTGCAGTCCCCCATCGCGCGATACAGCTCCGGGAACCGCAAGTCGTAGCAAACCGACAAACCGACCTTGCCGAACGGCGCCTCGAAAGTCGCAACGTCGCTGCCCCGTACGATGGTGCGCGCTTCATCGTACGATTCTTCGCCTCTGGTAAAACTGAACAGGTGGATCTTGTCGTAGCGGGTCACGCGCTCGCCGGACGGGTTGTAGACCATCATCGTGTTCAGCACCTTGTCGGCGCACGATGCTGCCATCGGCAGGGTGCCGCCGACCAGCCAGACGTTGTAGTCACGAGCCGCCTTCGACATGAATGCCTGGATGGGTCCGGCGCCGATCTGCTCCGCAAGCGCAATCTTGTCGTTTTCGTGCATGCCCATCGCCGCCCAGTATTCAGGCAATAGAATCAGTTGTGCCCCTCGATGCGCCGCCTCGGCGATCAGCCTGGTCGCAGCAGCGACATTTTCTTCCACCAATGGCGTCGACACCATCTGGATTGCTGCAACGCGCGTGATTGCATTGCTCATTCAGTTCTCCGTAACAGCCGGCGCAGGATGCGAATTCGGTGAGGTAGTGTCCTGCCTGCGTTCTACCTTGACGACGTTCGGATCGCTCCACGGTCCGGTGATCTTGTATTCGAAGGTAAAGGCCTTCATCAGCGGGGCACGCAGGAACAACTGTGCAAGGAAGGTACCTGCACCGATGACCGGATTGACGGCAAGTGCATACGCAACGGAAGCAGCACCTGCATTGATTTCAGGAATGATCACAGCGCGCAGGTCCTGCGATTCCTTGACGATGTCCGCCGAGCCGTCGATCAGCACCGTCGCGCTGACGCCACGCATCTTCAGGTTGTCGGTACGTGCAACTCCGTTGGCGATCTGTGCATTGCCGTTGATACCGTCGAAGGCAAACCCTTCGGAAAAAACGTCACGGAAATCCAGTGTCAGTCGACGCGGCAAGGATTGCAGGCTCAATACGCCAAGCAGTTTCGCCGCACCAGGTTCAACTTTCAGGAATTGCCCTGTGCTGATGTCAAGATTGATATCGCCGGACAACGTCGGATAGTCGATGGAAAACGGCAGTCCCTTCCAGTTGATGTTGCCGCTAAGATCGCCCTTGCCTTTGCGCAGCACGTCGACAAAACCGAACCGGCCTAGTAGATTGCCGGCGTCCGCAATATCAAGCTTGTAGTCAAGATTGGTTGTATTGCCCGTGTTTTTTGCCAACCACGTGCCACTCGCCGTCAATTTTGCATCGGGATTGGTAATCGCCAGATTGCGTATTTTCCATTCACGCCCTTCGGAGGCACGCACGTAATGCGCGAGCAGTTCCAGACGTCCGAGCTTTCTGTCGAATAATTGAAAATCGTCGGCCACGATATCGAGTGCCGGCATCTCGGTGGTCTTGTCGGTATCGTCCAGCAAGTCCTTTACCTCCGACCCGGCCGTCTTCGGCACCACCAGCGACGCCAGCCTCGCCGTGACCTTGCCAAGACCGCGACCCGACGACGATTCAATCCACGTCAAATATCCTGCGGCCTGTTTCGAATTGATGTTGGCCTGCCAGATGTTCGCATCGTGCGATACACCGACGACAACGTCATCGATTTTCTTGCCCAGCAAATAAAGTTCGTTGGCACGGACCGCCAGTGTGTTCGGTTCGACATATTGCGCGATGTCCGGCGCACCGCCCGGACCTGAAGGCGTTTTCCTTGCGCTCTTGTCGTCGTTACCGGCGATCGCCGATGTGACGGCCAGCCAGTCATCCATGTTGAGAGAACGCAGATTGATACTGACCATCAAGCCGCTGTCAGGTTGCGGTGCAGGTGTGTTGATGCCGATGCCGCCGCGCGCAACTCGCCACGCTGCGCCACTATCCGTGGTGCTTCGCTCACGCTGATAGCTGGCGGCAATCGATGTGCCGAGAGAAATTTGAATGGTGTCACGGGCCAATGCAGCATTATCGGAAGTCTGTCCGCTTTGCACGAATTTGAGTGGCATTGCGTCCTTCGCAGCCTTGCCGAGCGGCGCAGGAAAATCAAGTCCGAGACCGCGCAGGTTCGACTCCACCGTCACATCGACCAGCTTGCCCTTGACGCCGATGGTTGCGTTGTAGCGCGTCCCGCCGCTTACACGATCGGCAAACTTCTGCATTGCAGGCGCCGCATAACTTTTGCGTAATCCTGCAGACGTCATGTTGCCATCAGCCTTGATCAAAATCGCGCCATCTTTCTGCGAACCGCCCGTCAGTGCCAGCACGCCGCCGAGAAAAGAAGTCTTGATGCCATCCAGGGTCACACCTTTTTCATCGAACTCGAGTTGACCGTTCGTCTGAGTCATCTGCGGCATCGCGTTCATCAACGTCACGTTGTTGTTGGCAAAACGCAGCTTGCCGTTCACCTTTGCATCAATTATGTGATTCAGCGGCAATTGCAGCTTGAGCGCCAGCGTTGCATTTCCGCTTGCCTTCGTTTCATCCGTAAAGTGGCCGATCCATCCCGCAACCGGACTGTCTATCGTGTACTGCACCAGATCCTGCAGCGGACCGGCCGCATTGCCGTCGATTTCCAGCATCAGGTTGTCCGACAGCAGATCGGGCACCACAGCCTTCACATCGGAAACGGTTGCACCATGTGTGTGACCACTGTCGGCGTGAATTTCCATGCGCGTGCGATCGAACTGGATCGTACCGTTGATCTTGTCCAGCAACGGCCATAATGGCGCCTTGCCATCACTGCCGAATTGTCCCGGCGTGTAATCCAGCACACCGTCTTCAATGCGACCACCGAAGAAGAATTCACCCTTCGGTTTTTCGTTTGGCTTGGTGGTGCGGAACGGGAAGTGCGACAGATCGCCTTTGATACGAATACGGCCATCGCGCAGCGTGCCGCCGACCAGGCCACCGGCGAGCCATTCGCGCGTGAGCTGATTCATCGCCGTCGGCAAATAACTGCCGACCTTGTTCAACTCCAGTCCATTTACGCTACCAGCCAGATCGATGGTGCCAAGCGCATGACCGGCCTTGCGATTCAACGGCATCAGATGCGTGCCGTTGAACGATGCAGTCAACCCATCCTTTTCGAAATCGAGTTTCTTCACATCGAGAAACAATTGATCGTTCGGGCGGAAGGCCCACTTCGCATCCATCTTCAGCGTATTGAACACCACCTCGGGATCCGTGAAGTATGCGGGCAGCGATAATGTCAGGCCATCCGACGCCAGCTGAAATGCGCCGCCCTGATTGTTCGCATCGATATAACCGGACAGGTTTTCAAAACCGGGAATGGCCGGCACTGCGGCCTGTGCCGGAATGCCGCTGCTTGCCGGACGCGCTGCGCGCGCCGGCTGTGCATTCATTGCCAGATTGGCGAAAGCACCCTTGACCTGATACGACTGGATGGCCGGATAGGCGCCCTGCCATTGGGCGGAAAAATCCTTCAGTTGTCCGCGCGGAGAAAAATCATTCAACAGGCGCAATTGCGCCGCCGGCAACGGCAAACGACCGACAAAGCCGGCCAGCGCCTGCAGATCGAGAAGTTTCACTTTTACTTCCGTCGTTTCCGGCTTGCCGTTTTTCGCGGCGATGTAACGTTCGCTCATCGTCGTTTTCGGCAAAATCAGTCCGTCACGACTCTGCAGCGTCAGATCGGTCGCGGCAATCGCATGTCCCTGCATGCCGAAAGTCGGCGTACCGGTGCCCGCGGCATCCAGCACCTCGCGCACCGAGATACGACCGTTCGCACGGACAAGATCCAGCGGTGCCAGATCCTTGCGTAACTGCAACCACACATCGGACAGCGCCAGATCGGCCGTCAGATCCGCCACACGAGCATGATCGAAAGACAGCCAGGCACGCACCGATCCTTTTGCCGTCTGCAGATCAAACGGGAAGTCGATGTAGGTTTTCCACGCGGCCAGATCGGTATTGCGCAGATCGGTGTAAATCTCGCCGGTCCAGCGTGTTGCGTCGGAGATTTTTTTCGAGAAAAGCGGATGGTCAAACATCGCACGTACGTCGAGCGGCGCAGCGATCGCAGTTGGCGGCGTCGCCTTCAACGCGAAGCGATGTCGGTTGCCGCTGTTATGCAGCACGATATCGACATGCCCGAGCAAGAGTTCTGGCGCCTGGCGCAGATTGTCCTTCCAGCGCAACTGGCCGTCGTTGATGCGGATTTCGCCCTGCGACAATACCCAGTCCGCAGCCCGGCCATCGCTGCTCTGCTTCAGATCGACCGGCAAGCCGGCGACAAAGAAATTACCGTTCGCATCGCGCTGCACGTCCATGTCCGGGCGGTCGATATCCAGACGGTGCAAACGCAGATCGGCCGTCATGAACGACCACCAGGACACAGTGGCGGAAACGGAAGGAAGTTGCAGCGCCGGCCTGCCGTCCGTGCCATAGATCGCCACATTGCTCAACGCCAAATAGGGTCGCAGGCCCTGCCACGATGCGCTGATGGCGCCGATCGTCACCGGCCGCCCGATGGCACGGGTCGCTACTTTCTCGACGTCGGCCCGATAATCGGCAATCTGCGGCAGCACCGCGTAACGCAAGGTCAGGAAGACTGCGCAGAAAATGAAATACGCCACCACCGCCAGCTTGAGCGTCCAGCCCAGCACACGGCAGGTCACGGTATTGGCGCTGCGACACGATTGCCGAAACGAACGCCAGCCCGCCTGTAGTTTGCTCGCTGCGGTCATCTCGTCAGGTTGGCGTTGCTCTGTAGGCATCAATCAAAACAGTCGATAAGTCGACATCGCGTAGAATAAAAAACTGCTGTCCTGCACAGGCTGACAGCAGCCGGGCGGCTTGGTTCGCACAATCGCTCAGGCAGGCAGCCCGCCGCGCTTTCCACAACCCTTAGGATACTCTTCCCCATACTGTGACGAATATGCCCTCGCCCGATATCGCCGCCTCCCGGTTCTACACCCGATGGATCAATGCTGATGCAACGCGCGAGCAGAAGGTGGCCGAAGTCGGCAGATTATCCCTGAACACCGAGGTTTTCGCTCGGTTTTTGCAAAACGAAACCGATACCGGCGTGCCGCTGCCCGCCGCCATGCGTCGTCTGCGCAATCTGGTGATCGCCACGCTGATCCGACGTGACCTGGGTGGATTGGCCGATCTGGCCGAAGTCGTCGATACGATGACGGCCTTCGGCGATTTCGCCGTACAGAAGCATCTGGCCGCCGTCACCGCCGACCTGGTCGTGCTGCACGGTACGCCGATCGGTGCCGAATCAGGCAATGTGCAGGAAATGATCGTGCTCGGCATGGGCAAGCTCGGTGGCGGCGAACTGAACGTTTCGTCCGACATCGACCTCATCTTCGTCTACCCCGAAGACGGCGAAACGGTGACGACCTCGCCGGAGCAGCGCCAACTGTCGAATCACGAATTCTTCATTCGCGTCGGCAAGAAGCTGATCGCAGCATTGTCCGAGATTACCGAAGACGGCTTTACCTTCCGCGTCGACATGGCACTGCGTCCGAACGGCGCCTCCGGCCCGCTCGCCGCCAGCTTCAACATGGTTGAGGAATACCTGATCGTCCAGGGTCGAGAATGGGAACGCTACGCATGGGTCAAGGCGCGTGCGCTGACCGGCCGTTCCGACGACATTGCCGCGCTGGAAAAAATCGTGCGTCCGTTCGTCTATCGCCGCTATCTGGACTACGGCTCGATCGATGCAATCCGCAACATGCACGCGCAAATCCGTGCCGAAGTCACGCGCCAGGAGGCGCGTCATCCGGATCGCAGCAACAACGTCAAGCTCGGACGAGGCGGCATTCGCGAAATCGAATTCATCGCGCAGGTGTTCCAGTTGATTCGCGGCGGTCGCGATGCGGCATTGCGCGACCGTTCTACGCGCAACACGCTGCGCACGATCGCAGAAAAACAATTGCTCAAACCCGAGGTTGTCGAACAACTGCTGAACGCCTACTCTTTTCTGCGCAACCTGGAACATCGTCTGCAATATCTGGACGATGCACAGACGCATACATTGCCGGCCAATGAAGCCGACCGCCTGACCGTCGCGCAGATGATGGGATTCGAAGACGTAGCGGCGCTGCTTGCCGCGCTTGAAGACCAGCGTGCACTGGTCGCCATGCAGTTCGACGCAATCTTCAACGACAAGAAAAGCGACCAGGCTGACGATGTCGAGGTCAATGCCGAACTGACTGCGGTGCTGTCCGACTCCGACAGCGAAGAGGCGATCACTGCCTACCTGACCGAGCTTGCCTTCGATCACCCTGCCGATGCAGCGCGACGCCTGCTTGCAACCTGGCATTCGCCTCGCCTGCAAACATTGCCGGAAGCGAGCCGCAACAAGCTGGTCGCGCTGGTCAACGCCTCGCTGCCGCTCATCGCAAAAGTCAGTGAAACGCATGCAGCCACACTCGGTCGCCTCCTCGATTTCCTTGAAGCGATCGCGCGCCGTGCCGCCTATCTCGCACTGCTGACCGAATATCCGCACACCCTCGAACGCGTGATTCGCATGATCGCTGCCAGCAACTGGGCTGCGACCTATCTGACGCGTCACCCCCTGCTTCTCGACGAACTTCTCGACGACCGCACGCTGAAAGCTGCTCCCGACTGGGACGCCTTCATGCGCAATTGCCAGCAACAGCTGGATGAAACGCCGGGCGACACCGAGCGGCAAATGGATGTGCTGCGCGAGATGCATCATGCGCAACTGATGCGCCTGCTGGCACAGGATCTGGTCGGCGACCTGACCGTTGAAAAACTTGCCGACTACCTGTCCGAACTGGCTGATCGTCTGGTCGCCCTGACAATGCATGCGATCTGGAAGATGCTGCCAAACCGTCATCGCGACGATCCGCAATTTGCCGTGATCGCCTACGGCAAGCTCGGCGGCAAGGAGCTCGGCTATGCATCCGATCTCGACGTCATCTTCCTGTTCGACGACGACAATCCTGACGCACCGGCGCTGTACGCCAAACTCGCGCAACGCTTCATCACATGGATGACCACGCACACACCGGCCGGCATCCTGTTCGATGTCGATATCGCCTTGCGCCCCGACGGCGCAAGCGGCTTGCTGGTTTCCTCGGTGTCGTCATTTGAAAAATACCAGACCAATTCCGCCTGGCTGTGGGAGCATCAGGCGCTGACACGCGCCCGCTTCTGCGCCGGCGACAGCAGGATCGGTGCGCAATTTGAAGCAATTCGCGAGAAAGTCTTGCGGCAGGCACGTGATCCGGAATCACTTAAAAAAGACGTGCTGGCAATGCGCGAGAAACTGCATGACGCACATCCGAATCGCACCCAACTGTTCGACCTGAAGCACGATACCGGCGGCATGATCGATATCGAATTCATCGTGCAGTATCTGGTATTGCGTCATGCCGCGGCACAGCCGCGCCTGACTGGCGACATCGGCAATATTGGCCTGCTGAAGCTGTGTGGCGAACTCGGTCTGATCAATGGCGAGTTATCCGAAAAAGTGGCGACCGCCTATCGGACGTTCCGCAAGATGCAGCACCATATACGTTTGCAGGGCGAAGAACGTGCACGGGTAGAAAAAGAAAAAGTCACGGAGGAAGCAGACGCGGTGACGAATCTCTGGAAACAGGTATTCGACTGAATTTCGGTTACCCGCCCTCGTCCGACAGGCAATTAAGGATTGCCGTTATTTTTTAACCGTCAGGTCCGGAAAATCTTTCCCAAACAAAAATGCCGCTCCTGGGG
>NZ_DATMTD010000052.1:0-9325 GCF_035565035.1 Oxalicibacterium sp.
AATTCTCACTGTTGTTACTTTGCTTTCGAAGCGATGACTGTCCGGTCTGTTTTGTCGACTAATCGCATTGAAAATACGGGCCACGCAAACGATTCCTGTCTTATTCTTTCATCAACGCATGCAGCCTTTGTCATGCAGATAACGTCATGCGCATGACATTTTCATGAATACTCCGCTCCTGCTGCTCGGCATCCTCCACACCTCTCCGCTTGAAATCGCGTCATTCGTTCTGGCCGTGACGATGGTGCTGCTGAATATCCGGCAGTCGCCCTGGGCCTGGCTGTTTTCGATCACGTCCGCCGCACTGTATGCGATCGTGTTCTATCAGGCGAAGATTTACGGCGACATGACACTGCAGTTTTTCTTCATCGCCGTTTCGCTCTGGGGCTGGTATCAATGGCTGTTCGGCGGCAACGAGCATCATGGCGTCGTTGTCACGCGCTTGACGCGGCGTGGCATCGTCCATACCGGCGCTGCCTGGCTGATCACATGGTTGGCCGTCGCCGTTCTGCTGGAAACGCTGACCGATACCGATGTGCCGCGCATCGATGCCTTCCTGACTGCAGGCAGTCTGGTCGGGCAGTTTCTCCTGTCGCGCAAGAAGCTGGAAAACTGGCATCTGTGGATCGTCATCGATCTGATTTACATCGGCCTCTACATCCACAAGGATCTGTATCTGACCGCGCTGCTTTACGCCGTATTCGTCGTCATGGCGATAGTCGGCTTGCAGGCGTGGAAGAAATCGCTGGCGCAAACCCGCACCGGACAACCATCGCCACAATAAAAAACGCCGCCGGCGTTCTGCATGCCGGCGGCGTTTGCACAGACGAACGTGCTTGTCGAAATCGATCAGAAATCGAATTGCGCCGACAGACGGAACACGCGCGGCGCGCCTGGAATCAGGTAACCGCCGAACGCATTCGACGCATCACCCCAGTAGAATTTGTCGAACACGTTGTCGATGCCGAAGCGGAAAGTCGTCGTCACGTTGGACACTTTGGTTGCATAGCTGGCACCGACATTCAAAATATCGTAACCGTCGATGTCCTTGCGAATATCGCGATTCGGTGCAAATACCTTCTCGCTCGAATGAATCCAGGTTGAATTCAATTTCAGCGCCGGCATGTCCGGAACCGTGTAGTTCACGTACACCGCCGATTTGAGTTTGGGTACGTTGCCGACACGCTTGCCTTCGATCTGTTCATCGCCGGTATCTTCCGCAAATGCCTGCAATGCCGTCAGACTGGCACCCACCAGCAGATTGCGCGTGGCGCGTCCCTGCGCCGACAGTTCCAGCCCGCGATGCACTTCCTTGCCGGCCGTCACGTAGGTGTTGGTGGAATCAATGTATTCGTTATTGCGGCGAATCTGGAACAGGGCCGCAGCCACACTGATATCGGACGACAGATCGGCTTTGACGCCGACTTCATACTGACGCGACACATTCGGATCCAGCACCATGCCGGCGTTCGACGCACCGTCAGGCACTTCGCCGCCAGGCTCCAGCCCCTCCGAATAGGCGCCGTACACCGACCAGTTCGATTGCGGGCTGAAAACCAGCGCCACGTTCGGCAACGCAAATCCGTCATCGGTATGACGCGTCATGACACCGGCCGCGCTGAATTGATCGCGCTCCAGCTCCGTGTAACGCAAACCCAGATGCAGTTTGAGGCGATCCGTCAGCGACAGGATGTCCTGAACGAACACCGAACGCTCTTCATCCTTGCGGCGCAAGGCAACCGGCTTTGTCGGTCCAAGTTTGTAGTCGTAATAAACCGGATTGTAGATATTGCCCATGCCGACGTAATCGAACAGGTAATCGGCAAAGTTGTCGCGACGATTCAGCGTCGAGGCACCAACAGTCAGATCATGCTTGATCGCTCCAGCCTCAAATGTCCCTTGCAACATGGCCTGCGTCGTCAGGACCGTGCGTTTGTCGTTGTCGCGACGCAGGTCGTACAGTGCGTAATCGCCATTTGAGTTATATCCGACAAACCCATTTGCACATCCTGCTGGCACCACCATAGGGCTGGCGGTGATATCCGCGCAACCTGAAGATAACGCCACCGCATCATCACGACGCAGTTCAAAACGGTTGGCCTGCAACGTCGTATGCCAGTTGTCGTTCAACTGGTAGTCGAACTTCAGGCCGAGATTGTTCGTATCGTCAGTGACCGGACGACTCCACGGCTGGTCGTTCAGCATCGTCTTGCCGGTCACGCCGGTCGGGATCCGCTGTTCAGGCCCCAGCAACTGAAAACCCGGCACCGTCAACTGCGACTTGTGCTGATAGTCGACATCCAGTTGCAGCAATGCGCGCGGGCTCAAGCGCCAGTCGAACGCGCCGGAAACGAAGCGACGTTCACCGTCCGAATCGTGCACATAGGAATGAATTTCCTCGGCTGCCGCATTGATGCGATAACCGAACACCTTGTCATCGGAACGACCGCCCAGATCGACCGACGCATAGGCCGTGCCGCGCTCGCTGGTTTCCACGGTGACTGAACGTAACGGCTTGTCGGTCGGCCGCTTCACCACGTAGTTCAGGATACCGCCCGACGAAGCCATGCCGCCGCCCAAGCCGTCCAGACCCTTCAGGATTTCGAAGCGTTCCTTGTTCTCCATCGGAATCGACGAATGCGCCAGGATCACCATGCCATCCTTGCGATAATTGGAACCCATATCGAGCGTGAACCCGCGAATCGCAAACCAGTCGGACAGGCCGACCGCGTTATACGAATTTTGCACGCTGGCGTCGTATTTCACTGCATCGGTCGCGGTGCGAATACTGCGCTCCTGCATCTGCTCGCGTGTGATGACGCTGATCGATGCAGGCGTTTCGCGCAATGGCGTCTCGGAAAAGCTGCCGATGCTGGCGGTGCGTGCAATGCCATCCTTTTCTGCATCCGACGTCACCTGAACCTCGGGTAAAACATTGTCGGAGTCAGCGGTTTGCGCCATCGCAACAGGCGCGAAGGCAAATGCCTGCGCAACGGCGAAGGCGGTCAGTGAATAACGGGGTTGTAATGCAGACATGTCTTTGCTCTATCAATTCGCGTTGGGACAGGCCGCGCGAAGGATGAACAAAGATTCGAAGGACAATATTCTCGAAGGGACTTTGCGCTTCCCTACGCTGGCATTATCCAGGTCAGGTTCAAGGGTTTTATCTCACCCGAAGACAACTCTTCAGGACCCCTAGCGTGGCGCGAATACTATCATGAAAAAACCGTCAAAAAACGGGTTTTCATCGCAAATTCAACAACTTGGAGGCGCAACGGGATTTTGCGCAACAGGAATAATCGGGGATGCAGGCATGAAGAAAACGCATCCGTGGCCGCAAAAACATGCACGGGAATTGCCGGGCGACGAGTCACCCGGCGATCGATCAATCGCGGCGCTTTTCGTTTTTTGCCGACGCCTTTGCGGCGCCGGATTTCTTCTCAGCCACTTCGACCTCGTTGCTGTTTTGATGATCGGTGCGCGCATCTGCCGAATCCGGCGCATGTTCGATACGCGTGATGCCGGCATCGACCGAAATCGGATCGCTGGCGGGAAAACTCATCTCGATCGCCGTGTCCAGCAGGGTTTCCTTTGCCTTTTCGTCTTCGGGAATTTCCGGCTCGGCAGGCAATTCCGCAACCGGGTCGCTGGCGGGAAACGTTTTGGCTAACGCATCATCGAGCAGACGCTCTTCATGCGACGCCGACTCCGGACTGACGCGAACGCGCTCGGCTTCGGCTGCTTTTTGATGCTTTTTCGAATGATCATGCGTCATCACTGGCTCCTTGAACGTTTTCCTTGCTTCAATAGGACAGACATGCAACGCGGCAGGTTCAACCGTCGGTTCAATTTTCAGGCGACGGATATCGCACGTCGATAATGGTCAGCTCTTCATCGCCGGCAGGTCCTTCCAGCATCACGACATCGCCGACCTCGGCACCCAGCAAGCTTTGCGCCACCGGCGACAACCAGCTGATCAGGCCATGCGCAGGATCCAGCTCATCCAGGCCGACGATAGTGATTGTCTGCCGCTCGCCGTCGGCATGTTCGTAAGTCACCATTGCGCCGAAGAATACCTGGTCGTTGCCGACATGCAGTGCGGGATCAACAACGTCGGCGGCGTCGAGCCGGGTTTGCAGATATTGAACGCGCTGATCGCGCTGGCGTGCATCGCCATCGGAAACAGCATCCTGTTGTGCAAGACGTTCCGCCAACAGCTTTCGTAGTTCGCCCTCGAGCCGGCGATGGCCGGCGGGGGTAATGTAATTCTTGACGCCGTCCGGCATGTCCGGCATCGGCACGGGCGCGTCATCGTCACCCGATTCCTTCACAAATGCCTTGTTCATCGACTGTCTCCACCATGCGGACAATCAGTGTGGCATCAGGCTCCGGCGATGTCGGTGTGCTATATCACACAGCAGTCATGCTGCGTTGATCGCAGACATCGCCGGAACATGATCGCGTCATCAGCGTCATTGCAGCGCTAATGCTGCTGAACTACAACGTGATCCTGCAACATCACTCCATGTCGGACCACAATTTGCCGCCAGTGGCCCAGTCCTCGCGCTTGAGTTCGGTAATGAGAATATCGACCGATTCCGCTGACGAGCCGAGCGTCGCGACGGTTGCTTCGGTGACAGCTTTGACGAACGCGCGCTTCTGTTCCAGCGTACGGCCTTCGAACAATTGAACATTGATGGTTGGCATGATTTGATCCCCCTGATTGATGATTGTTGATGATGATTCGATGCAGTGCGATCGCCCGACGAGCAATCGCACATTAGATAATCAGTCCCGATACGACGGCGAAACCGCATCCAGTTTGCGTAACAGCGCCGGCCATTCCAGAATGCCTTCCGGCGAGCCGTCGCCAAGCAATTCCCTGTACGTTTTCGCGCAGACTTCCGGCGGCGGAATATTCAGCGGGCCGCCGCCCGATTGCGCCTTCAGCTGAAATGAACAGGCCTTGTCCAGCGTGTCCATCAATGTATAGGCTTCGGCCACCGTGCGACCGCTGATCAGCGTACCGTGATTACGCAACAGCATCGCCGGATAGTCGCCCAGATTCGCGATCAGGCGGCCCTGTTCGGCGGCCGATAACGCCAGTCCTTCGTAGTCGTGATAACCCATCTGCTGATAAAAGCGCATCGCATGTTGCGACAGCGGCAGCAAGCCACCTTGCTGCATGCCGACGGCGACGCCATTTCCATTATGCAGATGCATGACGCACATTGCGTCCTTGCGCGCCGCGTGCACTGCGCCGTGAATCGCAAAACCGGTGACGTTCACGCGCACATTCTGGTCGCCGATGATGTTGCCGTGAATATCGATCTTCACCAGATTCGACGCAGTGATTTCATCGAAGCGAAAACCGAACGGATTGATCAGGAAACGACCTTCTTCGCCCGGCACCGTGGCCGAGATGTGTGTGTAGATCAAGTCGTCCCAGTTCTTCAGCGCACACAGGCGATAGCAGGCGGCAAGATCGATGCGCACCTGCCATTCGGCAGCGCTGATGCCGGCCGGTGCCGGATGGATGGTTGGATTGTTCATGACGCCCTGACGTTTTGGTTCCGACGAAGTCCGCGCACGATGCGGAAGCCGGAATTATAAAGTCATCTGTAGCAGCGCGATGCCGTCACGACACGACATCACCCGCGCATCCCCCGTTGTTACGCCTGCGCGGGAATGCGCGCGAAACGTCCGCTGTTGAAATCGTCGATGGCTTGCACGATTTCCGCCTCCGTATTCATCACGAACGGGCCGTGGCCGACGATCGGTTCGTCGATCGGCTGACCGCTCAACAGCAGCACAATGGCGTCGCTGTCCGCTTCGATCTTGACCGTGCCGCCACTGCGATCCAGCAAGGCCATTTGCGCCACGCCTACAGTCGTTTCGTCATTAATGTGCACTGCGCCGTGCAGAACAACGATGGCGGAATTCCAGCCGTCCGGCAGCGCATATTCACTCACGCCGTTTTTGTTCAGGCGCAGATCCCACACATGCAACGGTGAGAACGTATGCGCCGGCCCCGCGTGATCGCCGTAAGCGCCAGCGATCACGCGTACGCTGCCCGCGCCATCCGGCAAGTCAATGACTGGAATATCGCTGCTGACAATCGCCTGGTAACCCGGTGCGGTCATCTTGTCGCCAGACGGCAAGTTCACCCACAGTTGCACCATTTCCAGCATGCCACCGGATTGCATGAATGCTTCCGAGTGAAATTCCTGATGCAGGATACCGGCGCCGGCCGTCATCCACTGCACGTCGCCCGGTCCGATCGTGCCGCCCTGGCCGGTCGAATCGCGGTGCGCCACCTCGCCCTTGTAGACAATCGTGACCGTCTCGAAACCGCGATGCGGATGCGAACCCACGCCGCGCAAATGATCGGTTGCAGAGAATTCGGCCGGACCGGCGTAATCCAGCAGCAGGAAAGGGCTCAATTCCTGTGCATGACTGTGATACGAAAACATCGACCGTACGGGAAAACCGTCGCCGACCCAATGCTGCTGCGGTGCGCTAGTAACATTGATAACTTTTTTCATGATTTGCCTTTGCAGAATCTGCCGCGCCAATAGGGTTTTTCCTTATATGCGGACACAAGGCAGCGACGGCAATCCCCGGAACGCTGCATAATAGGCAATTCGTGACTGGCCCATGAATCGCAGCATCGATTCGTCTTGTTCATAGCGAAAACAAATTGATTTTGTAAATTAAATCAATTATGCAAATGATTCGAACTTCTTTAAGATTCGAACTCATACGCTTTTCAACCCGTTTTCAACCCACTTTTTACCAACCAACTCAAAGGAAAAACGACATGTCTTTGATCAATACCCAAGTCCAGCCGTTCAAGACGCAAGCCTTCCATAACGGCAAGTTCATCGAAGTGACGGAACAATCGCTGAAAGGCAAATGGTCCGTCCTGATTTTCATGCCGGCAGCATTCACGTTCAACTGCCCAACCGAAGTGGAAGATGCTGCTGACAGCTACGCAGAATTCCAGAAACTGGGCACCGAAGTCTATATCGTCACCACCGATACGCACTTCTCGCACAAAGTCTGGCACGAAACGTCGCCTGCAGTCGGCAAGGCAAAATTCCCGCTGGTTGGCGATCCGACGCACCAACTGACCAACGCTTTCGGCGTGCACATTGCTGAAGAAGGCCTGGCACTGCGCGGTACGTTCATCATCAACCCGGACGGCGTCATCAAGACCCTGGAAATCCACTCGAACGAAATCGCTCGTGACGTTTCGGAAACACTGCGCAAACTGAAAGCTGCCCAGTACACCGCCGCTCACCCGAACGAAGTCTGCCCTGCAAAATGGAAAGAAGGCGAAAAGACCCTGGCTCCATCGCTGGATCTGGTCGGCAAGATCTAATCAGGTAGTTGGCAGTACCGCTGTTTGCCGAACCCGAGCCGGGTTCGGCTTCAGCAAACCCTTAACGAAGAAAGTAGAGACCATCATGCTGGATGCAAATCTCAGAGACCAATTGAAAGGCTATTTGGAGCGCATCGTGCAGCCGATCGAGATCGTTGCATCGCTCGATGGCAGCGAAAAATCGCGCGAACTGCAGGAACTGCTGCAGGAAATCGTTGTGCTGACCGACAAGATCACCCTGGTCGAACGCACCGACGACCATGAGCGCAAACCGTCTTTTGTCATTAAACGCCCTGACGCACACGCCGGCATTCAGTTCGCCGCGATCCCGATGGGCCACGAATTCACCTCACTGGTGCTGGCCTTGCTGCAAACCGGCGGCCACCCGTTGAAAATCGAAGATTCCGTGATCGAACAGATCAGGAATCTGGACGGCGACTACACGTTCGAAACCTATATGTCGCTGTCGTGCCATAACTGCCCGGAAGTCGTGCAAGCCTTTAACGTGATGGCGCTGATCAATCCCCGCATCAAGGCAGTCACGATCGACGGCGGCCTGTTCCAGGACGAGGTCAAGGAACGCGAAATCATGGCCGTGCCGACCACATTCATGAACGGCCAACCGTTCGAATCCGGTCGCGTCAGCATCGAACAGATTCTCGCCAAACTCGACACCGGCGGCAACAAACGCAAAGCTGAGGAGCTGAGCGCGAAAGCACCGTACGACGTGTTGATCGTCGGCGGCGGACCTGCGGGTGCAGCGGCTGCAATCTATGCAGCGCGTAAAGGCATCCGTACCGGCGTCGTTGCTGTACGTTTCGGCGGTCAAGTGCTGGATACGCTGGCGATCGAGAACTTCATTTCGGTGCAAGCGACCGACGGTCCGAAATTCGCCGTTGCGCTGGAACAGCACGTTCGTGAATACGATGTCGACATCATGAACATCCAGCAGGCGTCTGAACTGGTGCCGGGCAAACTGATCGAGATCAAGTTGAAAGACGGCGGCTCGCTGAAAAGCAAAACCGTGATTCTTTCTACAGGCGCGCGCTGGAAAACCATCAACGTGCCGGGCGAAGCCGAATACCGCAACCACGGTGTCGCGTATTGCCCGCACTGCGACGGTCCGCTGTTCAAGGGAAAACGTGTTGCCGTGATCGGCGGCGGTAATTCCGGTGTGGAAGCGGCGATCGATCTGGCGGGCATCGTCGGTCACGTGACCTTGCTTGAATTTGCACCGGAACTGCGTGCCGATGCCGTGCTGCAGAAAAAATTGTTCAGTCTGGCAAACGTCACCGTGATCACCTCGGCACAAACGAGCGAAATCACCGGCGACGGCAAACGAGTGAACGGCCTGGTTTACAAGGATCGCAATTCCGAAGAAACCAAAACCGTCGAGCTGGAAGGCGTCTTCATCCAGATCGGTTTGGTGCCGAACACCGAATGGCTGAAAGGCACGGTCGCGTTGTCGCGTCATGGCGAAATCGAAGTCGATTCGCACGGTCGCACCTCGATTCCGGGCGTATTCGCTGCCGGCGACGTCACCACGGTGCCGTACAAGCAAATCGTGATTGCAGTCGGTGAAGGCGCGAAAGCATCGTTGTCCGCTTTCGATCACCTGATCCGCAGCTCGGTCGATGAAGAAATTGTTTCAGAGAAAAAAGGCGAAGCCGTTACTGCCTGATTCCGTTTTTAGCAGAACATGAAAAGCCGCAGCAATGCGGCTTTTATTTTTTCTGAATGCCCATCCACATCCGGGCGCGATCACGGCGGTGCGCCCTTTGGAGATACGCCTTTATTTGTAAATTTTTCAAAATGAAATTTGTAACAGACGATGGTTTTGTGACCGTTTCCTGAATTACACTGGCTCGGCAGCATCTCAAAAATATGAGGAGACAAACAATGAAAAAGTCTTTCTGCATGTTGCCGCACACCGCCGCCATT
>NZ_DATMTD010000053.1:0-14214 GCF_035565035.1 Oxalicibacterium sp.
CTGCGAATGGTGCGGTGTGCAGTCGTGTGCAGGCAGGTAAATACTGCGAGTTTAAATATGTTGCATATCAAATGCAAGATAATTGGCAGAGGGAAAAACAGACAACAATCTTGAACATCGAAGGTCGATCATTTGCTTCGCGGAGAGAAGCATTAAAAACATTCATCTGTCAGGTCATGACGAGGAAATAGAATGGCACCACAAAATACTCAATGACCAACGCAAGCCGTATAGCCGCCGCATCCGTCAAAACTCAGGAGACCTGCATGACCGTCATCACGAATATCGAAGACCTGCGCGTACTGGCGCAAAAGCGCGTACCACGCATGTTCTACGACTATGCGGATGCCGGATCATGGACAGAATCAACCTATCGCGCCAACAGTGCAGACTTCCAGCCGATGAAATTCCGCCAGCGCGTGGCGGTCAACATGGAAAATCGCACCTTGCGCACAACGATGATCGGCCAGGATGTGAAGATGCCGGTCGCGCTGGCCCCGACCGGCTTTACCGGCATGCAGCATGCGGATGGCGAAATCCTTGCTGCACGTGCTGCCGAAAAATTCGGTGTGCCGTTCACGCTGTCGACCATGAGCATCTGCTCGATCGAGGATGTCGCCGCGCATACCAGCAAGCCGTTCTGGTTTCAGCTCTACATGATGAAGGACCGCAGCTTCATCGAACGCCTGATCGAACGCGCCAAGGCGGCGAATTGTTCTGCGCTGGTCGTGACGTTGGACCTGCAGGTGCTTGGCCAGCGCCACAAGGATTTGAAGAACGGTTTGTCCGCACCGCCGAAACTGACCATTCCCAACATTCTGAACATGATGACCAAGCCGCGCTGGTGCATGGGCATGCTGCAGACGCCACGTCGCGGATTCGGCAATATCGTCGGACACGCCAGCGATGTGGCCGACATGTCTTCGCTGTCTTCATGGTGTGCGCAGCAGTTCGATCCGGGACTTTCCTGGAATGATGTGGAATGGATCAAGCAGCGCTGGGGCGGCAAGATGATCATCAAGGGCATCATGGATCCGGAAGATGCAAGGTTGGCGGCAAATAGCGGCGCCGATGCCTTGATTGTTTCGAATCACGGTGGTCGTCAGCTGGACGGGGCGTTGTCCAGCATCACTGCCTTGCCGCCGATTGTCGATGCAGTCGGTGATCGCATCGAAATCCACGTGGACGGAGGCATTCGTTCCGGCCAGGACGTGCTGAAGGCGATCGCTCTCGGGGCAAAAGGCGTGCATATCGGACGCGCGTTCCTGTACGGCCTCGGCGCGATGGGCGAAGAGGGCGTGACCAAATGCCTCGACATCATCGAACGCGAGATGGATATCACGATGGCGTTCTGCGGATTGACGGATGTAAAAAAGGTCGATCGCAATATTCTGGTACCCGGAACGTACTGATTTTCCCCGCACGCGGCAGCGTGCGGTAGCGTGAGGCGACACTCGGTCACGTATCACGTCCAGCGAGCACACCGCTGCGTCATGCAAATCTGCCCGCCCTGATTTTCTCTGAAACTCTTCCTGCAGGACGCAACTTTCGGACCGGACAACGCGGAAATTTTGCGTGTCCGGCACGCTTTTTATTTATATCGTAAAATTCCGATATAAATTTCTTTATCCGACGATATTAACTTCGTCTTTTCACGAACCATGAAGAAAACCATCGACATCGACGCCATTCATAAAGCGCTGGCCAATCCGGTCCGGCGCGAGATTCTCGGCTGGCTGAAAGAGCCGCAAAAGTATTTTGCCGAGCAGGAACATCCTCTCGATTTTGGCGTGTGCTGCGGCATGATCGACAAGCGCAGCGGCCTGTCGCAATCGACGATCTCCGCACACTTGGCGACATTGCAGAATGCTGAACTGGTGAGTTCGCGGCGCATCGGGCAATGGGTTTTCTTCAAACGCAACGAAGCCACGATTGAAGCATTCCTTCAATCAATCAAGGGCGGCCTGTAATTCCTGATTGCACTCGGGGACCAATTTCAACGAAAGATTTTCATGCCTTTAGCACTTCTCGTCCTGGCGCTCAGCGCCTTTGCCATCGGTACCACCGAATTCGTCATCATGGGCTTGCTGCCCGATGTGGCGCGCAGCCTGTCGGTATCGATTCCGACGGCCGGCTGGTTGATCAGCGGTTATGCACTGGGTGTGGCGATCGGTGCGCCGATCATGGCGGTACTGACTGCTTCGCTGCCACGCAAACGCGCGTTGCTGATATTGATGGCGATTTTCATCGTCGGCAATACGCTGTGCGCGGTCGCAATCGATTACAACTTCCTGATGGCGGCGCGCATTATCACTGCGTTGTGCCACGGCGCATTTTTCGGCATAGGCTCGGTGGTTGCCGCCAGCCTGGTCCCGGAAAATCGCAAGGCGTCGGCCGTCGCAATGATGTTCACCGGCCTGACGCTGGCAAACGTGATGGGTGTGCCGCTCGGCACCGCGCTGGGTCAATTTGCGGGCTGGCGCGTGCCGTTCTTTGCGGTCGCGGTGCTGGGCGTGTTGTCGCTGATCGGTCTGTGGCGCGTGATGCCGCAAGGACACGATGAAGAAAAGGCCGATTTGCGTAGCGAAGTACGTCAGTTGCGCAGTGCCGGCTTGTGGGCGGCTTTGTCGACTACGGTCCTTTTTTCTGCTGCGGTATTTGCATTGTTCACCTACGTGGCACCGCTGCTGGAAGACGTCACGCAATTGTCGCCGCATGGCGTGACCTGGACATTGTTCCTGATCGGCACCGGTCTGACACTGGGCAACTATCTGGGCGGGCGTCTGGCCGACTGGAATCTCGGTAAAGCGTTGACCGGTATCTTCCTGGTGCTGGCTGTCGTCAGCACCATCGTGAGATGGACCAGCCCGTCGTTGATCCCCGTTGAAATCAATCTGTTTCTGTGGGCCACCGTGGCCTTTGCCGCAGTGCCGGGACTGCAGGTCAACGTCATGATCTTTGGCCAGGCAGCACCGAATCTGGTGGCGACACTGAACATCGGTGCATTCAATCTCGGTAACGCGCTGGGCGCATGGGTCGGCGGTCTGGTGATCAGCGACGGCCTGGGCCTGCAGGCGGTACCGGTAGCAGCGGCAGTACTTGCACTGGGCGCCGTGATTGCGATGCGTTTGTCGATCCGGTTCGCGGCACACGCAAATGCAAGGTCGCCAGTGGTTGTGGCGGCATAAAAATTCCCTCATTATTTTTTACGAAAGTTTTATATGACTACGACGAATCATTTATTTACGCCGCTCAAGGTCGGCGATCTGGAACTTCCTAACCGCGTCATCATGGCGCCGCTGACACGCTCGCGCGCAGTCGGCGGTGGCCGTGTGCCGAACGACTTGATGGCGCAATACTATGCACAACGTGCATCGGCAGGTCTGATCCTGAGCGAAGCGACTGCGGTTACGCCGCAAGGCGTCGGTTATGCCGATACGCCGGGCATCTGGTCGGACGAGCAGGTCGAAGGCTGGAAAAAAGTCACGGCGGCGGTGCATGCAAAGGGCGGTCTGATCTTCCTGCAACTGTGGCACGTCGGTCGTATTTCCGATCCAATGTTTCTCAACGGCGATCTGCCGGTTGCGCCAAGTGCAGTCAAGCCGAAAGGGCACGTCAGCCTGGTGCGTCCGCAACGTGAATTCGTCACGCCGCGTGCACTCGATCTGGCAGAAATTCCCGGCATCGTCGCGGCCTATCGCAAAGGTGCAGAGAACGCCAGGCTGGCCGGCTTCGACGGTGTGGAAGTGCACGGCGCAAACGGTTATCTGCTCGACCAGTTCCTGCAGGACGGCACCAACAAGCGGACCGATATCTACGGCGGCTCCATCGAGAATCGCGCACGTCTGATGCTGGAAGTGACCGATGCCTGCATCGACGTATGGGGCGCATCGCGCGTCGGCATGCATCTCGCACCACGCGGCGATTCACACGACATGACCGATTCCGATCCGCTGGCGACGTTCGGTTACGTTGCAAAAGAACTCGCCAAGCGCGGTATCGCGTTCATCTGCGCACGTGAAGCACTGGGTGATGGGCGCATCGGCCCGCAACTGAAGAAAATTTTCGGTGGCGTCTATATCGCCAATGAAAAAATGACGAAGGCCACGGCGGAACAGGTCATCGTCAATGGCGAGGCAGATGCCGTTGCCTTCGGCAAACTGTACATTGCGAATCCGGATCTGGTGCAGCGCCTGAAACTGGATGCGCCGTTGAATGAACCGCGTTCGGACAGCTTCTATGCGCCAACGCCGGAAGGCTATATCGATTATCCGGCACTCGCCTGACATCGCCTTGTCTGAACCTGAAGGCCGGTATGCATCTTGAATGTATACCGGCCTTCAGCCTATCTGGAAAATCTTGCGCGCAGCCGGCGTCACCACATCGTGATATTCGGCATGCGTACGCAGGAAATGCGCCATGAAGCTGCAGACCGGCACGATACGCAAGCCTTCCGCCTCCATCCACGTTACCGCTTTGGCCGCAAGCCGACTGCCCAGTCCCTTTTCGCTCCAGGCGGGATTCGTTTCCGTGTGCGTGATCACGACGATATTGCCGAAGCGATAG
Organism: Oxalicibacterium sp.; assembly: GCF_035565035.1. GTDB lineage: Bacteria > Pseudomonadota > Gammaproteobacteria > Burkholderiales > Burkholderiaceae_D > Oxalicibacterium. The sequence continues at coordinate 4,567 of NZ_DATMTD010000053.1, forward strand.
TAATCGACGAAGCCGAACAGTCGTCCGTCCTCGCTCCATTCGAATCGTTGCGCTTCACTTTCCATTTGCATCTGCATCCGGTTCATGTTCATACTGTTGAAAACATCCGCGCATGTTGCCGGAGGCCATTCACTGGAGAAACTTCATGCCGAACACGTCATCGCAACGCGCCATGCAGCCGGAAGATTGCAGCAGAATCCTGATCGCCGCGCTGGAATCCGGCGATCTGGAAACATCCGTTGCCGTCTATGAATCCGACGCGATCCTGTTCAAGAAATCGGGTGAGCCGATGTCGGGAATTGACGCAATCCGTACCAGCAATGCCGGCCTGATCGCGATGAAGCCGACATTCACGATCGAGTTTATCAAATCGACGGTGAGCGCAGACGGCACGCTGGCGACGAACCGGATGAAAGCCGATCTGGCATGGACGGACAAGGACGGGAATGCAAAACAGGGCAGCGTCGATACGCTGGAGGTGTTGCGCAAACAGCCGGACGGATCGTGGCGTTACGTCATTGACGATCCATACGGCAGCATGCGCGCCGGCATGCAGAAGCGTTAGCCGACGCCAGACATTATCGGATCAGGATTGCGGCTTGTTGCGACGCGTCAGGAAGCGGTCAAGATCGGAAGTACGCTGTTCGGTATGCAGACGCATGCAGCTGTAGCGTTCGACATCCTTCAGCGGCGAGCCCTGGTTGTAAATGGAAATCGACTTGCAATCCTGCTTGACGAATTCGGTCCAGGCCTTGTGCGCCACATGTACCTGTTTCTTCACGGCGACGTAGGGAATGCCGTCTTCATCCTTTGCCGGAATCTGCTTCAGCAACGCCTTGTAGGTTTGCTCGAGCTTGTCATGCGCCTTTTCGTATTCATCCTTTGCGCAACTGTTCATTTCCTGCGTGGTCGCCTTGGTGATGCACGGATCGATTTGCGATTGCTGTGCGAAGACGGATAAAGGCAGCAGGGCGAGGAAGGCCAGGGTGGTTTTTTTCATTGGTCGCTTTCGGGAGAGAAAAGGGAGAGCAGTGCGCGCGCGCATCTTGCGTATCAGCTAGAGTGCGACAAAATTTACCTAGCGTCAACCCGCTGTCATTCACGCATCAACGCGTCAAGCACGGATATTTCCGGTTTCACGTTCCGGTTTTACTTTCAGGTTCACGCTTCAGATGCAATAACTACGGCAAATTGTTCCGGCGGTACCGGTCTGCCAAGGAAGAACCCTTGCAGGCTGTTGCAACCCAATGCGGTCAGGAATTCCTGCTGTTTCTCGGTCTCCACGCCTTCGGCAACCACATGCAGGTTCAACGAGTGTCCAAGCGCGATGATTGCCGAGACGATGCTGGCATCGTCACTTCCTTCCGCCAGGTCCTTGATGAAGCCACGATCGATTTTCAGTTCGCGTGCCGGCATCCGCTTCAAATACAGCAGGCTGGAATACCCGGTACCGAAATCGTCGATGGAGATATCGATTCCCAGATCGGTCAGCCGGTTCAGAATATCGAGGCTGGCTTCCACATCGTGCATGGCTGTCGATTCCGTCACTTCAAGAATAAGGCAGTGCGGCGGCAATTGATGTCGCTTCAGCGTGTTCTGCACCAGTTCGATCAGATGATCGTAGGCAAACTGCATGGCCGAAAGATTGACCGCCACTTTCCATTCAGGATGACCGTCGTCGTGCCAGATGCGCATTTGACGGCACGCTTCGTTCAGCACCCATTCACCGATTTGAACGATCAGGCCGCTTTTTTCCGCCAGCGGAATAAAGTCGCCTGGTGCCACGATGCCATGCTTCGGATGTTGCCAACGCAGCAGTGCTTCGGCACCGATCACCTTGCCGGTCGCGGCATTGTGCTTGGGCTGGTAATGCAGGAGGAACTCGTTGTTATCCAATGCCAGACGCAGATCCTGCATCGTCTGCAACTGGTTGTGCGCATTGGTGTTCATCGACGCTTCGAAGAAACGGTAACCGTTACGGCCGGCCGATTTGGTGTGATACATCGCGGCATCGGCATGGATCAGCAGATCGTGGCCGGTCGCGCCATCTTCCGGATAAACGGCAACGCCGACGCTGGCCGAGACGCCGAGATCGTGCGATTCGATGTGAAAGCGTTCGTTGATCAGGTTGACCAGTTTGTCGGCTACCGGTGCGGCGTCTTCCGGCTCGTCGATCTCGATCAGGACGACGAATTCATCGCCTCCCAGGCGCGCCACCGTATCCTGTGCACGGATGTTGGAACGAAAACGGTTCGCCACTTCGATCAGTAACAAATCGCCGATATGATGACCGAGCGAATCGTTGATTGCCTTGAAACCATCCAGATCGATAAACATCAATGCAAAGCGCACCTGCATGCGCTGTGCCTTGTACAGCATCTGGTTAAGCCGGTCTTCCAGCAGGCTGCGATTGGCAAGCTTGGTCAGATTGTCATGCAATGCCTGATGCATCAGTTCTTCATTGACCTCGGCCAGCGAGCGTGCGAGTTTGGCTGTCTGCGATTCAAGGCGTGAATCAAGTACCGAGGTCAGCAGCGTGATGGCCAGTACGGCGAGAGTCACCACGACGATAACGATTGCCAGCCAGCCAGGGCTGACGCCTTCCGACGCAGCCATGCAGATGCTGCCGACCGGAAATCCTGCAGCTGCCATGCCGGTGTAATGCATGCCGACAATCGCGGCACCCATGACGACAGCCGCACCGCCGCGCGCCAGTCGTACATGCGGCACATCCTTGCGCAGCTTGAAGGCAATCCACAATGCCGCGCCGGAAGCAGCGACGGCGATGAGTATGGAGACAGAAAAAAGGATTGGATCGTAATCGATCCCTGGACGCATTTGCAGCGCCTGCATGCCGGTGTAATGCATTGCCGCGATGGCCAGGCCCATCGGCAAAGCGCTGGCCAGCAGTTGTCGTGGGGAGAGGCTGGCCTGACTGACGCGCCATAAGGCGAATCCGGATGCCAGTATCGCCATCGCCAGCGATCCCAGCGTGATGCGAATGTCGTAACCGAGCGGAATCGGGAGTCTGAAGGCAAGCATGCCGATGAAGTGCATCGACCAGATGCCGATACCCATCGCAATCGCCCCGCCGCCGAGCCAGGCGAAACTGCCCTTGTGATGGATCGAGTTGATACGGCCGGCCATGTCCAGCGCCGTATAGGAGGCAAGGATTGCGACAGTGAAGGAAACCAGGACCAGCAGATAATCGTACTGCGCTACAAACATCGTATTCATTCAATCATTCCGGCCGAGAGCCGGGCGTGCGTTGCACGCCGGAGATCCATATCGGGAAGGGAAGCGGGATCTTTGAAGCAGGCGAAATGCTACAGGTGTCGCAGTACGCAGTCTATGATAAGCATCTGATTTTTCAGGAATAGATGCTTTTCCTCACACTTGTTCACATTCGTTTGCATAGTGTGATGTTGCGAAAAACAAAACGGAGTGGCATGCGAGATGCCACTCCGTTCATGTGCAGGGAAATGCCGCTCAGCTTTTGAGTCGATAGCCGGTCTTGAAAATCAGCCACACCGAAGTCAGGCAAGCGGCGAGAAAAACCAGTGTCATGCCGATACTGATGCCGACGCTGACGTCCGCCACACCGAAGAAACTCCAGCGGAAGCCGCTAATAAGATAAACAACCGGATTGATCAGCGCGACCTTCTGCCAGAAGGGCGGCAGCATGTCGATCGAATAAAAGCTGCCGCCGAGGAATGCCAGCGGCGTGATGATCATCAACGGGATGATCTGCAACTTCTCGAAGCTCGGTGCCCAGACGCCGATGATGAAGCCGAACAGACTGAACGTGACCGAAATCAGCAACAGGAAGAAGATCATCCACACCGGATGTGCGATCTCGAACGAGACGAACAGGCGCGCGGTGACCAGGGTCAGCAGGCCGAGAATGACCGACTTGGTGGCCGCTGCGCCGACATAACCGATCACGATCTCGACATAGGAAATGGGCGCGGACAACAGCTCGTAAATCGTGCGCGACCATTTGGGCATGAAGATGCCGAATGATGCGTTCGAAATGCTTTGCGTCATCAACGCCATCATGATCAGGCCGGGCACGATGAAGGCGCCGTAACTGACGCCGCCGATCTCGACCATGTGCGAGCCGATCGCCGAACCGAACACGACAAAGTAAAGTGAAGTGGAAATGACCGGCGAAGCAATGCTTTGCATCAGCGTACGCCAGGTACGCGCCATTTCGAACAGGTAGATGGCACGAATTGCATAGACGTTCATGAATCGGCCCTCATCAGATTGACAAAAATTTCTTCCAGCGAACTCTGACTGGATTGCAGGTCCTTGAAGTCGATGCCGTGCTCATCGAGCTTGCGCAACAGTTCGGCGATGCCGGTCTGCTGTTCGGCCTGGGCATCGAAGGTATAAACCAGTTCCTGTCCGTCGCCGGACAACTCCAGCCGCCATGCAGCCATGTCAGCAGGAATCTGCTGCAGCGGACGTTGCAGGTGCAGGCGCAATTGCTTCTTGCCGAGCTTCGCCATCAACGCATGCTTGTCTTCGACGAGAATGATTTCCCCATTGCGAATGACGCCGATGCGGTCCGCCATTTCCTCGGCCTCCTCGATGTAGTGCGTCGTCAGGATAATGGTTACGCCGCTTTCACGTAGGCCGCGCACCAGGTTCCACATGTCGCGCCGCAATTCCACATCGACGCCGGCAGTCGGCTCGTCGAGGAACAGAATCGTCGGTTCATGCACGAGCGCCTTGGCAATCATCACGCGTCGCTTCATGCCGCCGGACAGTGCGAAGATCTTCGAATCCTTCTTGTCCCATAGCGACAGTGAACGCAACACTTTTTCCGCCAGTGCGTGATCGGTCGGCTTGCCGAACATGCCGCGACTGAAGTTGACCGTTGCCCACACTGTTTCGAAAGCGTCTGTCGATAATTCCTGCGGCACCAATCCGATCTTCGCGCGTGCCGCGCGGAATTCGGTGACGACATCGTGTCCGTCGGCAAGCACGTTGCCGCTGCCGGGATTGACGATGCCGCAGATGATGTTGATCAGCGTGGTCTTTCCCGCGCCGTTCGGGCCGAGCAGGGCGAAGATTTCACCACGATGGATTTCAAGGTTGATGCCCTTGAGCGCCTGAAAGCCGGACGCATACTGTTTGGTCAGATTCCTGACGGAAATGATCGGCTGCAAGCCGTTCTCCTTGCTGATGACGAATGCACGATTGTATTGCGACTAGAACATTCTTGCCGGAGTGATGACGCAAGGAACTTTTTTGAGAGCGAGTGATGAAAAATATTTCTCTCCAGGTGTTTTTCCGATTTCGTCATCAGTACGTCATATGCGTCTGTGATTATGCGTGCGTTCGCCGTTCCGCATGTCCCTGACGTTATATCGGTCATTCAATGAAATCGCGTTTTTTTGCTCACATCTGGTTTTGCCTGTTCCTGCTGTTTGCGCAGCATGTAACGCTGGCCGAGGCGTTGACGCAATATACGAGCGGCGATCATCAATGTGCATTGGAGGAGTGCGGTACCTCCGATAACGACAGCGGCAAGCATGTGTCGCAAAATGATTTCGACAACGGAATCATTTCGTTTTTCGAAGTTCCAGTCATCCCGTCGATATCCCACGTCCAGACATCGCCTCTGGTCCTCGAGTTCCTGTCGATCGTTTCTCCGCATTACTCGACTCGAGCGCCACCACGCCTGTAAACACAGGTATCCCCGTTTCCCAATCAGTCTGAATACGTTCGACTCGTTTTGCGAGTTCGAATGAGCCTTGCTTCGTCTCTGTTTTTCACAGGCGCGAGATGGCGCAGCTTTTTCTATCAATATTCAAAGGATTACCATGCAAATGCATATCAACAAACGCATTAACCGGAACATAACGCTGACGGCTGTTGCCGCAGCGGTTTCCCTGCTTGCTGCCTGCGGTGGCGGCGGTGGTAGCGACGGTTCTTCGGCTTCTGCGCCAACCGGCAAGCCGCTGAGCATTCAAGGCACCGTCTCCGACAGCATTTTCACGGCAGGCAGTGCGGCCGAACCGACGATGACGCCGACTGTGTATCAAAACGCGAAGGTATGCGTTGATGCAAACAGCAATGGTTCGTGCGACACGAATGAAGTTTCCACCCTTACAGATGGCGCCGGTAAATTCGCATTGAAGGTGCTGACGACGGATACCGTGATTGCAGATATCGGTACCGATGCAACCAGAAGCGACGGTAGCACCGTGGCAAAGCGCAACGTGTTTCGCGTTTCGCCGCAGCAATTGAATGACAAGCCTGCGACTGTTGCCATCAGCCCGTTTTCCGCTGAAATCATGCGCATGATGGAAGCGGATGGCACTGATTACCTTACAACCAAGGCAAATCTGGCGGCACGTGTCAGCATGCCTAACGCGACCGTATCTGCGGACGATGTCGTGACCGATATCAATACGGAAACCGGTACTACGCAAACAGCGATGCTGAGGGAGGCAAACGCCTTGAGCCAGCGTTATGCCTATGCAATCACCAAGCTCGATCGCAAGGATAAATATCCCGATGATCTGGCTGTAGCAGGCGGTGATCCGCGTTTGAAAGGCATGGCTGGTGTCACCCAGGAAATTCTGAATACGTCAGCGGACACACGTACACCAATCACGTTCAAGCAGTCGCAGCAGGCAGCGTTCAATATCGAGGGCATCCCGCGTTACGACCACATCTTCATCGTCATGCTGGAAAACAAGGCAACGTCGACGATCAAAGGTTCGCAATTTGCACCCAACATCAACAACTACCTGACCGAAGGCAATCAACTGACCAGCTATTTCGCAACCGGTAACCCAAGTGAGCCGAACTACACGGCGCTGGGCGGTGCGGATGACTTCGGTATTCCTGATGACAGCCAGTGGAACTGCGATACGGTCGCCTCGCCGAAGGATATCGAACCGACCGCGGCTAACTTCCCGACGGAAATGCCGAAGTCCCCATTCAAATCGCCTTGTGTGCAACCGACTGCCGGCAATATCAATCACAATATCGTCGGTAAGCGGAACCTGTTCAATGCCTTGACGCAAGTCGGTTTGACATGGCGTACCTATAGCGAATCCATGAATCCCGGTCAGGACGTTCGCGTTGACAGCGTGGCCGATGCTGCGGTAACGGCAGTCGACAAGAACGATCCGACAATCACGTTGCCGTTACCGGCGAATCTGTATAAAACCAAACACCATCCTGGCATGGCGTATGAGAATGTACGTAACGCCCCGGAATTCACCTACAGCAACCGTACTCTGGGCGGTGGCCAGTGGGATGCAGCATTGCTGGCAAACAGCACGGCTTATCCAACCAAGGAATTCAAGGATGTAAAAGGTCAGAACACAGGAAAAGCCTGGACTATCGATCAGTTCAGTGACGATCTGGCCAGCGGCAATGTCGGTGAGTTGAACTTCGTGGTGCCGGATCAGTGTGACGATATGCACGGTACGGGTGTGCCGAGCACGACATCCGGCGTTTCTGCCACGGATTGTGGGGGCAGCGCGATCATTCAGCGTGGCGATAAATACGTCGACTATCTGGTCAAGAAAATCAAGGCTTCACCGCTCTGGAATAATCCGCAAAAACGTATCGCTATCGTACTGATGTTTGACGAAGGCACGGCAACCGGTGGTACGACCAACTCTTGCTGTGGCTGGGTTCCTGGCGACGGGATTGCGCAGGCTACCAATGGCGGCGGATCACAGCCGTTGAACGATGACGGCACTCCTGCTACGCCTATCAAGAATTACACGGTTGGTAATCACGGTCACGGTGAAAGTATCTACGGCATCTTGACCAACCAGGCGAATGCACCGAAAGGCGTGGCCGACAGCGACGCATACAGCCATTTCTCGTTCGTTCGTACTTTGCAGGACATGTTCGGCTTGTCCGATCCGGCAGACGATTCGACCTATATGAATCGTTCGAAGTACACGGAAAAATTCATCGCCGAAAACATCAAGAACTTGCCTGAGTACGCAAACACGGCGAATACCCACTTCAATGCCGTTCGTCCAATCAACCATGCATTCATTGCTCCGGCTGACTACAAGCAAATTCAATCTAGTGACGTCAATACGCCGGCACAGGTTGGACCTGATCTTGTACAGACCAACGTCTGGGCGCTGAAAAAATAATTGGTTACTTGGTAATAACGCCATCGCGGAAATTTCCTGATGGCGATGGAAAGGGTGAGGCTGTGATTCACCCTTTCCATTCCTTTTGTCCTTTGAGCGAGAAGCGACAAGCATTATGAAGAATGCCTTATCACGCATGTGTGTCATGCGACGAATTTCCATGTTCATGTGCTGCGGCATGCTGTTGCTGCTGTCGGCATGTAACGATGCAACGAGTCCGGCGAATGCGCCGCCGGTCACGACGCCTGTGACGCCTCAATCCAGACTGAGTGCAGCCGCGCAGGCCGGTCAAGTCATGTTCTTCGATCAGACGCTCTCCGGTTCCGGAAAAATGTCGTGCGCTACATGCCACGATCCGAACTCGGCCTATGGTCCGCCGAACGATCTGGCTGTTCAATTAGGCGGCACGTCGATGACGGCGGCGGGCACCCGCGCCGTGCCATCGCTGCGCTACAAAAGCGTCACGCCGCCGTATGCCGACCTGCTGGACAATCCGGACGGCATCACCGCGCCGGGGCCCGGCGGCGGATTTACCTGGGATGGCCGGGTCGATACGCTGGCCGAGCAAGCTGCGATTCCATTGCTGGACCCGAACGAGATGGCCAATACCGACAAAGCCACTGTAGTCGCGCATATCAAGGCAGGCCCTTATGCCGATCTGTTCCGCCAGGCGTTTGGTCAACAGGCGTTGGAGAACGTCGACGACGCGTTTGCCAATGCGGGCAAGGCATTGCAGGCCTTCCAGATGGAAGACATCAGTTTTCATCCGAATACAAGCAAGTTCGATCTGAATGCAGGGAACAAAATCGGTGGCGCCTTTACGCCGGCGGAAGAGCGCGGTTTCCGCGTGTTTGTCGATCCGAATGTCGGCAACTGCGCATCGTGCCACTACAACGGTGCGGGCATAAACGGCAGCTCTTCATTGTTTACGGATTTTTCGATCGAAGCGATTGGTGTGCCGCGCAATATGGCGATTCCGGTCAACGGCGATCCGACTTATATGGATATGGGTGTATGCGGGCCGCTACGCAAAGATCATCAGCCGAGTGCGCCACATGCCGCCGACAATTTTTGCGGAAGATTCAAATCGCCGACCTTGCGTAACGTCGCCACACGAACGGTTTTCTTTCACAACGGCATCATGCATTCACTGGAGCAGGTCATCCGTTTCTATAACACGCGCGATACCAGACCGGAACTTTGGTATCCGACGGAGGGTGGCACGCCGAAGAATCCTCCCGATCCGGATTTCCCGACCTATGGTCTGATCAAAACGCAGTATGTCGGCGGGCAGGTCCAGAAGTACAACGATCTACCGGCGGAATATATAGCCAACATCGATCCGCAAATGCCGCTGGACGGCAGGCCTGCGGGTAGCGCAACACCGATGACCGAACAGAACGTCACGGATTTGATCTGCTTCCTGAAAACACTGAACGACGACTACGTGCCGGGCAAAACCCCGACCGCGCCGGAATGCCTTAAATAAATTTGGATTTTGAAT
>NZ_DATMTD010000054.1:0-19721 GCF_035565035.1 Oxalicibacterium sp.
ATTTCTGCCGAGAAGATCTCGATGCCGCCGGCGCGAATCGACGCCTGCAATGACGGGATCGATCCGCCGGTGCGATAAAAAAATCCGACGTGCAACTGCTGCCCTGCCTTGACTGCAACCGGTTCGCCAAGCGGCAACACAAGATAATGATTCAGCCAATCGATCGTTGCCGATTGTTCCATGACGACCGCGAGAATATTCTTCGTGATGAAACGCAAGGCATTGACGGTACCATCGCGCTCGATCCTGAATACGCCCTGCCAGAGGATATCTGCGGAAACAGTCTGCGTAAAATCCAGCATCGTGTAGACCGAAGGTTGTGCCAGTTCCACGGTGCCGTTCTGAATTGCAGTCGGTTCCTGGAATTGCACGATGGGCGCGTTGAAGCCTTCAAAGCAGTAGTCCTGCTGCAAAGGTTGGACTGCCATGATCATTGCTTCGGGAATGAATTTCGGCAAGGGACCGCCGAATTTTTCCAGATAGCGCTTTTTGAACGACTCAATCACCTGCACCTGCTTTTCACGCAGCATGGCGGTGTGAATCATTTCACAGATGACGACATCGACCGGCTCCGGAGGCAGATATTCGAACGCATCGCCTTGCACGACCTCGACCTTGTTGCCATTGTCGTTTTGCGAAAGAAAACGTTTTGCTTCCTTAACCAGATCCGGGTTGTATTCGACGCACCAGACCTTCTCCGCCTTCGCCGCGGCGAACCATGACAACACACCGGTGCCGCCGCCCAGTTCCAGCACCTTGCTGCCGGGCGAAACCACGTAATCGATGGCCGTCTTGAAACCCGACATCCGGCGATTATCCATCAGCATGTTGTGGTGGTAATGCACCGGAATGAATTGCCCCAGATAGCAGCTTTCAACTTCGCGTTCGGTCAGCATGTTCATCCCTTTATCGACGTGTGTGTTGCATGGCGGTTCGCCATTGGTAGCGAACCATTATGAACACGCGCCGATAAAGCAAAGCCGGAATATGACGCTGTTTTACATGGCTGTTTTCCTGTTGGAAATATCACACGGGATTCGATAGGAAATTTGATGTCGTGTCATTCAGATCGTGAATATAACGACATCAATTCACGACATCAATTCACAACATCAATCTACGCCCCCATCACCACGGTGACCGCATGCGCCACACCGTCATCCTGCAGAACAATCTCCAGACCAGTCTGAGGAACGCCATCCAGATCGACACGGACAACACCCTTACTGATGCCGTTCAGATTCTGGATCGTGACGTTGTAGTGCGTTTTTCCGTGACGATAATGCAGCTTGGCATTGCGCCATTCCGGTGGCAGACAGGGATCGAACGTGAGCAGGTTTCCCTTGACCCGCAATCCGAGGATGAATTCAACACCGGCGCGATACAGCCAACCCGCTGCACCGGTGTACCACGTCCATCCACCGCGGCGTACGTGCGGCGATTCGGCGTAGATGTCCGCCGCGACCGCATACGGTTCGACCTTGTAGGCCGACATTCCGGTGCGTGTGCTGGTGCGATTGGCAGGGTTGATCATCTTGAACAGGTCATGCGCCTGGCTGCCGTTGCCCATCATCGAATAGGCAATCAGGCACCACACTGCCGCATGCGTGTACTGCCCGCCGTTTTCGCGCACGCCCGGCAGATATCCCTTGATGTAACCCGGATCAAGCGGCGTCTTGTCGAATGGCGGCGTGAACAGCAGGATCAGATCGTCACCGGGACGAACCAGATACTGATCCACCGATTCCATTGCGCGTTGCGTGCGTGCCGGCTCGCCGGCGCCGGAAATCACAGACCAGCTTTGCGCAATCGAATCGATGCGGCACTCTGCACTGCTGGCGGAACCGAGCGGCGTGCCGTCATCGAAATAGGCGCGCCGATACCATGCACCATCCCATGCATGCATCTCAACGGATTTTTTCAGGTCCGCTGCATGCAGCTGCCAGCGTTTGACGCGCTCATGATCGCCGCATGCTTCCGCAACTGGTGCGAAGCGCTGCAATGTCGCATACAGGAACCAGGCAAGCCAGACGCTTTCGCCCTTGCCTTCATGGCCGACACGGTTCATGCCGTCGTTCCAGTCGCCGCCGCCCATCAACGGCAAGCCGTGCGGGCCGGTGCGCAGACTGTGATCGAGCGCGCGTGCGCAGTGTTCGTACACGCTCGCCTTTTCTTCGGAGATCTTCGCTTCAAAATAGTTGTCTTCCTTCTCTGGTGGCAACAAGTCGCCTTCCAGGAAAGGAATCATCTCGTCATACAGTTGTGTGTCCCCGGTGGTTTCGACGTAATGCGCGGCGCAATACGGCAACCAGATCAGGTCGTCAGAGATATGCGTACGTACGCCGCGTCCGCTCGGCGGATGCCACCAGTGCTGCACATCGCCTTCCGGAAATTGACGCGACGAGGCACGCAGAATCTGGTCGCGTGCGAGTTGCGGCGCCGCCAGCGCAAGTGCCTGCGTATCCTGCAGCTGATCGCGAAAACCGTAGGCACCGCCAGCCTGATAGAACGCCGTGCGCGCCCAGAAGCGGCAACTCAAGGTCTGATACAGCAGCCAGCCGTTGAGCAGATAGTCCATTGAACGATCGGGCGTTTCGACCTGTACCGTCTGCAGGATGTCCTGCCAGTGACGCTGGCTGGTGTCGAACACGGCATCGATATCTGCTGCGCGATAGCGTTGCACCAACGTGCGCGCCTCATCGGCATTGTCGGCCTGTCCCATCAGGAATACGATCTCCACTTCTTCACCGGTTTCGATCTCCATCGTCGATTGCACGACGCTGCATGGGTCGAATCCTGCACCGGTGCGGTTTGACAAGGTGCGTCCCGGCATCAGTCCTGCCGGACTGCGCATGCTTCCATTGCGCCCGATGAATTCCTTGCGGTCGCCCGTCCACGCAGTCTGTCGGCCGCACAGATCGACGAAGGCAACCCGTTGGCCGAATTCAATATTCCAGGAATTTCGCGCAAACAAGGCACCGCTTTCAACATCGTGTTCGGTAACGATGAACGGTGCATTGGCTGAACGCATGGCGCCCATCACCCACTCGACATAGGCTGTGAGAGACAGACGACGCTGGCCGCGCGACACGTTCTTCAACCGCAGACGGCAGATCTTGACCGGATCATCCCAGCTGACGAATTGCAGCAGTTCGCTTTTAATACCGCTGCAATTCAGTTCGAACCGGCTGTAGCCTTGTCCATGGCGCGTCGTGTACGTCGCATTCGGTACGCGGATCGGCGACATCGTCGGACTCCACAGCACACCGCTATCTTCATCGCGAATGTAGAACGCTTCGCCCGGCGGATCGGAAACAGGGTCGTTGGACCATGACGTCAGCTTGTTTTCGCGACTGTTCAAGCTCCAGGTATAACCCGTGCCCCGTTCCGAAACGGTAAAGCCGAAGGAGGGATTGGCGATTACATTGATCCATGGCGCCGGCGTCACCTGATCCTGCGTCAATACAATCACGTACTCGCGACCGTTCTTGTCGAATCCGCCGAGTCCGTTGAACAGCGTCAGTTGCGGCGCTTCCGTTGCAGGCGCACCTTGCGGCAAACGCGAACGACGTTCCAGCCAGGAGAAAGGCGCATCGCTGTCGTTATCGGGACGCGGCTGCAACTGTTCGGCCAGGCTGCCTTGTCCGCCTTCCAGTACAACGCGAGCGACTGCCAGCAGCAACGTACGTTCATCGTCGGTAATCAGGTCGGCGCGTACCAGATAGGCGCCGCCACGTTCGCCCTGCTCCTGCTGGGCGGAAAATGCCTGCGCCGCACGCACCATGTTTTCCATCGCGCTCTGCAATTCTTGCGCGTAGGATGTGCCTTTCTCGTTCAGGATGACGAGATCGACCGGCAACTGCTTCATGCGCCAGTATTCATGCGCACGCAGCAACTGCGATACCAGTCGCAAGTCTTCCTGGCGCGACATGCGCAACAGCACAATCGGCCGGTCGCCGGAAATTCCCTGTCCCCACAACCCCGTCTGATTCAAGCGCATGGCGCGCAGCACATGACTGCCGACGCGCGATGCGCGGTCGGAAAACAGGATACGGCTGGCCAGATGCTGGAACAGCTCCGCTTCGTAATTTTCAATGCGCAAATAGTGCAGGCGTACCTGTGCATGTGTCCAGACGAGAGCGGAAATACGCGAAAACGCCGAACCGTCGTGATATTTGTCCGCCAGATTGACGATCGCTTCCCGCGACTCGGCGGCCATCGTTGCGAAGACAAGATGCTTCACTTCACCGGGATCGATGCGTACACGCACACGCAAGCTGAAGATCGGATCGAGCACCGCACCGACCGTATTCGACAACGGCCTGCCGCCGACAATCGAGCGTGGATTGCCGATGTCCTGACCGCGTCCGATGAAACGTGCCCGGTCGGTTTCGTATTCAACGCCGCTCATCGAGTCCCTGCCAACTCCGCTGCCCTCGCCGCTTGCCACAACGTGCGCCGCCCACGGCCGAACTTCTCCGTCCTTGCGCGGCCGGCGCGATGCCAGCAGTCCGCGTACATCGTGCAGATATTCGGTTTCGACAAACAGATTGGAAAATGCCGGATGTGCGATATCGGCAGCGACCGGTGCCAGCAGCACTTCCATGTACGACGTCACTTCAATGAAACGGGTACGCGAACCGTTGTTGGTCAATGTCAACCGGCGCAGCTCGGCATCGTCTTCCGGCGACACAATCACTTCCAGCATGCTCGACAGCGAACCGTCCTTGCGCGAAAAACGCGCACGATCTTCGGCAAACTTGACCTCATAGCTGTCCGGCTCGACGGCGGTCGGTTGATGACAGGCCGACCAGAATTTTCCGCTTTCCGTATCGCGCAGATAAAGATGACTGCCCCATTGGTCGCGTGTCGCGTCTTCGCGCCAGCGGCTCACGCCCAGTTTGTTCCACAGGCTGTAACCGGACCCGGCCGCCGTCAACATCACGGCGTAATGACCGTTGGACAGCAATTGCGTCTCCGGCAACGCCGTCATCGCAGTATCGAAATGACGTGCCACGCCGGATTCCGGCATGACCACTGTCGGACGCAATACATCTTCCCGTATGACCAGCGATGCCGTACGAATCCAGCGGGGCTGCGATTCGTGCAGCAGCAGTTCTGCGGCATGAATGATCGGTTCGCGATGGAAGCGACGACGCATCGCGCGACCGTTCAGCACATTGCCAAGCGACACCAGCAACATGCCCTGATGATGTGCCATGTAGGCGCGCACGATTGCGACGGTCTGGTTTTCCTTGCGACGGCCCGGTGTGAAATCGAGTGCCTCGTAGAATCCATACTCGCCCAGCGCGCCCATTCCCGCCAATCGGCGGAAATTGCTTGTCGCGCTTTTCGGCATGTACATCGCAGCCAGGCCAGTGGCGTACGGTGCGATGACAACATCCTTCTCCAGGCCGCGCTTCAAGCCGAGGCCGGGTACGCCGAACGCCGAGTATTGATACGTGAAATCGCGATCGCGAAGATTGAGCGCCGATTCCGAAATCCCCCACGGCACATTCCGTTCCTCGCCGTATTCGATCTGTCGTGCGACGATGCCGCGGCAAGTCTGGTCGAGCATGCTGCCGCGCGGCGTGGAAACCACCAGTGACGGCATCAGGTATTCGAACATCGAACCGGACCACGACGCCAGAACCGGGCCGTCGGTCGATGCCAGCATGCGACGGCCGAGACGGAACCAGTGGGATGGCGGCGCCTGCCGTTCGGCAATCGCCACCAGACTTGCGAGCCGCGCTTCGGATGCCATCAGATCGTAATAGCTGTCATCCAGCCTGCCTTCATCGACGTTGTAGCCGATCGAGAACAGCTTGCGCTCCGGCGACAACAGGAAGCGGAAATCCATCTCGGTCGCCATGCTGCGCGCCAGTGTTTCCAGCGCATCGAGGCGCTCTATCCATTTCATCACCGACAATCCGGCCTGCGTCAGCGATGCATCCAGCTCTTCGAAGAGCTCGGATGGAATGACGTCCGGATCGAGACGGTTCTGCGATGCATACAATCGGCGCACTTCACCCTGCGTTGTCGCATAGCTGGCAGGCAGATCGGCGAGTTCCGCGTTCGGATCGAAGTGCGCATGCACCAGTTTCCACAACGCGGCGTTGCGGCCGTCGATCATGTCTTCGGCTTCCAGGTGCGTCCACGGCAGCACGGCAACAAAGTCGTCGCAATGCGAACGTACCGAGTCTCGCAATTCGCCCGCCCACGCAAGCACATCCCGATGCGGCTCCTGTAGATCGGAGGCAATCGCCTGTGTCAGGTCGAACAGGTTTTCCGCATGCCCGGCCAGTTTCTTCCAGAAACCATAGGTGAGCGGCGCGTAATCTTCCACGTCAAGCATGTCGCTGAATTGTTCCGCACTTTTACGCAATTCCTGAATGCTGACCGCCTGCGTGCGCAATTCCCGACCGATGCCATCGATAGCCATGCGCAGCAGCAACGCGGTATCGCGCAATCCGTTCAGCGCCGTCGGACGCAACACGCTCTTTTCGCGTTCGCCCTTGCACATCTGCGCCAGCACGAACAGATGTCCTGCCAGATTGCCGCTATCGACCGTCGAGATGTAACGCGGCGGCAGCACTTCCAGTCTTTCGGTTTCGTACCAGTTGTAGAAATGGCCGTGATAGCGCGGCAATTCCTGCAAGGTACCCATCGTCAGTTCCAGCCTGCGCATCGTTTCGCTCAAGCCGATCCAGCCGAAATCGCGTGCGCTGGCGACCGACAGTAGATACAAGCCGAAATTGGTCGGCGACGTCCGGTGCGCAACAACGGGATGCGGTTCTTCCTGAAAATTATCCGGCGGCAGATGATGATCCTGTGCGGTGACGAAGGTCGTGAAGAAGCGCCAGGTACGACGCGCAATCAGGCGCAATTCGGTCGCTTCATTTTCATCAAGATGTTCGACATCCCGATCGACCGGCGGCAGACTGATCGCCCGTGCAATCGCCGGACCGAGCAGCCACAGCAGAATGAAAGGCAGCGCCTGATACCAGTGCGATGGATTGAAGGACAGCACAATCGCGGCAATCGCCACGGCGATCGCCATGCCGACGCGTCCCCGCCAGACGAAGCTGACGATCGAATATTGCTTGTTGCGTCGCACCTGCGCCGACGTCACCCATTCCAGCAATCGCCTGCGTGTCAACGTCAGGCGAATCAGCGTACGCCCTATCGCGTCGATCATCAGCCATGCATGTTGCGTCAACACCGCGAGCGAAATGAAAATCACGGCTAGGGTATCCGGCAGAACAGCCAATCCGCGTCGCCAATGTGCCTTGAATGAAATATCGTCGCGATGCGGCATCAGGTCGGAAACAAACTGAAACACGGACGGCGACGCCAGACCGACAATACCCAGCAACAGCCATGGCCATGCCGGCGCGGATTCCATGCACAACGCGGCGACCAGCGTGACCAGAATGGCCGGCGCCATCAATGAACGGCGCAGGTTGTCGGTGATTTTCAAACGGTCGATCACCGACATCGACACGCGTCCCGCATGCAGCAGCCACGGCAAAAGTTGCCAGTCGCCGCGCGTCCATCGATGCTGGCGTGCGGCAGCTTCTTCCACATGTGACGGGAAATCCTCGAACAGCTCGACATCGTTCACCAGTGCGCAACGTGCCAACGCGCCCTCGAACAGGTCGTGACTCAACATCGTGTTTTCCGGCACCTTGCCAGCCAGTGCCCGTTCGAACGCATCGACGTCGTACAGACCTTTTCCCGAATAACTGCCCCAGCCGAACACATCCTGATAGACATCCGGCACGGCCGCGCCGTACGGATCGACGCCGCCGCGCGCCGCAAAGAAACGACGATACAGCGTACGCTCCTGCGGAGTCGGCAATGTCGGCGTAATGCGTGGTTGCAAAATGCCGTAGCCTTCGACAACCTGATGCGTGACCGGATCATGACGCGGCTGATTCAACGGATGCGCGGCGACACCTACCAGTGCGCGCAACGCACCGATCGGCATGCGTGTATCGGCATCCAGCGTGACGACGTAGCGCACGTTGCGCGGCACCGGTGTGCCGTTCGCGATGAACGACGTGTCGAGCGCATCGCGCAACAGCCGGTTGAACTCGTGCAGCTTGCCGCGCTTGCGTTCCCAGCCCATCCATTTTCCTTCCGATGCATTCCACAGACGCCGCCGGTGCAGGATGTAAAAACGCGTCTGCCCGCTCGCACTTGGCCCGTAACGTGCGTTCAGTTCGGCGATGCCATGCCGCGCCTTTTCCAGCAGCGGCAGATCCTGCGGCATGTGTTCCTGGTTCGCATCCGCCCAGTCCGACAGCAGCGCGAAATAAACCTCGCCGTCCGGATTGGCGAGGTAATGCGTTTCCAGCTGACGGATTTCTTCTTCGATACCGTCGTCACCGGTCAGCATCACCGGCATCGCGACAAAGGTGCGCATGTTGTCCGAGATATCTACCAGTTCCAGACGCGGTAAATGACGCGGCCAGAACAGACGCATCAATATCTTGTTGGATAGCGTGACTGCAATATCCGTCGCGGGAAAAAAGCCGGCAGTCAGCAGCAATGCGAGCAGGACGGTCGGCGTCCCCGCGTCGCGCGTCGTCAGCAGCGGAAACAGCAAAATGAAAAATGCCATCACCAGAATCGTCAGCGGATAGTAAAGCGCCGCATGTGCGATGTAATGGCGCTTCAGCTTTTGCGACAGGTCCGGTTGATAGCCAAGTTCCGCTTCCAGTTCAGCGCGGCCTCGCCCCAGCAGGTAGTAGCCAGGATCGCGGGTGCATTCATCGACTACCGCATCTTTCTCCTTGCTGGCGAGATGCGATTCGATCTTGCGCACCAGCGCATCGGCAATCTGCTGTTCGGAATAGCTGCCATTCAGGGAAATCTGCTGGATGATCTTGCGGTAACGATCCCGTGTCAGGAAATCGAGTACGGTGTAATTCGGCAAGGTTTGCAGTTTCTGTTCAACCAGGCTTACCGATTCAAAAAAGGCTCGCCAGTCGAATGCAGCGATCGCACGCATGCTGGTAATGATGTTGCGTATCGTCTGGTTCGCGGCAACCTGCGTCGTGTGCTCACGCATGACCAGATCATCGATGGTCAGGTCCTGTTCGACGAGACGGGTGCCGAGCGCATCGAGCAAAGGCGTAAAGCCCGGTTCCTGATAACGCAGGCGTTGTACCAGCTGCACGACAAACGGCTGCCGCAATTTTCCGGCGGGAAGAACGACTGCAGACTGTTCGCTTTCCGGCACTTTCTGCGCGAGCACGACCAGATCGTTGGCAAAATCGTCGGCAGCCTGACGGGCCGCCTGCGCCTTGATCACGCGTACCGCAATCCTTCGCAAATGCTCCAGTAATACCGCTCGCAGGACTACCGGCAACACCCACAATTCAATCATGGTCAACGGCTGCACGCGTTGATAAGCGCGAATGAAACGCGTCAACAGATCGGCATCGAAGTGATTGTCGGTATGGGCCGCGAATGCCCAGCACAATGCATAGATGCGTGGCTGGCCTGCATGTTCGCCATTCACCAGCTTGGGCAAGGACTTTCGTATGCGCCGCGACAATTGCTCGATGACGCCAGCCACGTTTTCTTCGACGACATGCAGGTTGTCTAGCAACCACTCAGCAGCCGATGTGATTGCGCGACGTTCTGCCGAGGCGCGCTCGATGGCGGCATGTGCCGCCACCAGCACCTTGCCGTTTTCCCGCGTCATGATCGACAGGCTGGTGCAGCGTGGCGCCTCGCCTGTTTTCAGTTGCGACGCCAGTTGCGCGGCATGTGCTTCCAGCCTTTCCGCACTGAATATTTCGGCGCGTACCGGCTGATCGGCAGGATTGTCGTCGTCAAGCGATGCGTTCAGTCTTTGATCGGGATGAAATAATTTTTTAAACAAGGGAGTCCTCGCTTTGCCGACGAGGAAATTTTTCTTGTTTCAGAACTGCGGACCTGCTCCTGCACTCGCTGTAGCCGGACGCACAATGAAGACGCGAATGACTGCTGTCCTTGGAGAATTGCTTCGTGCATGATGAAAACGCATGCATCTCGATAGTGATGACCATATTTTTCCCCTCCCGCTTGCGCGGTTCCTAGACAACATGGTGGCCCGTATTTTGCTCAGTTGGAGAGTGGGAAATGAGCAAGAGTTCCCCGCTTTACATCAGGCAAGTAAAGGCAGTTGATACAGCAGGCCCGTGACGTGCGACCACTGCGGGAAAATGAAGACTGAATCGAATGCAATCAATGAAAGGTTACCATGCGTGTCAAGTTAATCAACGACGGTTCCGAAAAGACCTATGCCGTCATACTGGAAACCGGTGAAGAAGTCGCTTCGCAATTGCAGCGCTTTGCGAAGGAGCATGCGCTGGATGCCAGCCGTTTCACGGCAATTGGCGCCTTCAGCAGCGCCACGTTGGGCTACTTCAGTTGGGAACAGAAGGAATACGAAAAAATTGCAATCAATGAACAGGTCGAAGTACTGTCATTGATCGGCGATATCGCACTACAGGACGACGAACCGAAAACACATATGCACGTGGTCGTCGGCAAACGCGACGGCACCGCGCACGGCGGTCATCTGCTGGCGGCCTATGTACGGCCGACGCTGGAAATCATCGTCACCGAATCACCAGGCTATCTGAAACGATCGTTCGATGCGGAAAGCGGACTGGCACTGATCAGCATCGGTCCCGAATCCGTGTAGACAGCTTCAATGCATGCGGTCAAGGCGATGCAACACATGCATGGATGTAAAAACTGCCGGCGCATTTTTCAATATCGTGACGAGGTGTGCCGGCAGCCAATGCAAATGGCAGTCCAATCAAAACGCCGACTTCACCACGCCGCCATCAACTCGCAATGCGGCGCCGTTGGTAGCGGACGATAGTTCCGAACACACATACACAACCATGTTGGCAACCTCTTCCGGCGTTGTGAAACGCTTGAGCAATGAGGTAGGACGCGCGGTCTCGAAGAATTCCTTCTCCATCGCCTCGAACGATTTCCCGCCGGACAGTTTTTGCACGAAGTCGGATACGCCTTCCGATTTGGTCGGCCCCGGCAATACGGCATTGACCGTCACGCCGGTTCCGGCACATGTTTCCGCTAGCCCGCGCGACAGGCCTAGTTGCGCAGTTTTCGTCACGCCGTAATGAATCATTTCCACCGGGATCTGCACGCCGCTCTCGCTACTGATGAAAACGACGCGTCCCCAGTTCTTCTTTTTCATCTGGGACAGATAGGCGCGTGTCAGTCGCACGCCCGACATCACGTTGGTATCGAAAAAGTGTTGCCAGTCCTCATCCGGAATATCGTCGAACGGCTTGGGATCGAAGATACCGAGATTGTTGACCAGGATATCGACAGCCGGATGCTGCCTGACCAGCGCTTGGATCTGCTGTGCGTTCGACAGATCACCGACAAATCCGTCGGCCTTCGCCCCCGACACCTGTGACCGCAATGAAGCAAGCGCCTGATCGACCGATTGCTGCGAACGTCCATTCACGATCACGTGCGCACCTTCACGTGCCAGTCCCGTTGCGATGGCGAGACCGATACCTTTCGTGGAACCCGATATCAATGCAAGTTTGCCGTTCAGATGAAAATCCATTTATTTTTCTCCGCATGAATGACTGATGAGTAGAGATTACTGGATAAGATTGGCTGCACCTCCTTATCAACCAACCGAATCTGCGAACAAGGATATGCCTAAGCTGAATTTGATGCAGGCGGGTGGATTGTAAAAAATGCCGGCGTCCTTTGACTAATTTTGTATGGGCAACCTTTATTGAAGAAGAGAAATTTTTCATCGACCGGGCGCAACGCATTGCACCACAACGTTTTCGGCATTAATGCAACTTCTGGCACGTTCCATGCGTCTATCAAGTTCGAAGCACACCGCGATGTCGTTTCCGGCGCGCATTCCAAGTGAATCGCACACGATCGGCAATCATAATCAATCAGAAGAAGGAGTACTGCCATGAAAAAATTTGCGACCATCATGTTGACCCTTGCATTTGCTGTCATCACTGCAGCATGCTCGTCCACCGCTACCTCGCGTAGCGCCGGACAAACCTTTGACGACGCAACGCTGACCAGCAAAGTCAAAACGGAAATCGCGCAAAGCCAGGGCGTCGGCCAAGCTGCATCGATCAACGTCGATACTTATCGCGGCGTTGTCTCGCTGGCCGGTTTTGTCGACAGCCGTGAAAAAGCCAATGCTGCTGTGAGCGCAGCAAAAAGCGTGGAAGGCGTCAAGGACGTGAAAAACAATCTGCAGATCAAACCTTCCAAGTAATTACTGACAGATCTGTTTATTCCTGATTCATCGTTTCGGTGGATCGGGGACGACGGTCTCGCTGATGACACGCTTGCGCGCCGTCAGCGAGGCCGTTTTTTTTGCAGGGGCATCCCCGTTCGAGGGGAAAAAGTACTTCGTCGCGACAAGGCTGCGCGGGCGAGCCAAATTCTGTGCATCGTCGCCTGAAGAGTGTTATTGACGCGTACTGCTCGTCGTTACATTCCGACCCCACCACGTCACCAGCCATTTACAAAACGCACCTACAATAAGCTCGCCTCCACTCTGCAGGACGTGACCATGGATTCCGATACCCGCGAAGAACTACGCCATCTGCTCTCGACCTCCGGGACCATGGCCGGGCTGTGCATTACTGCCGCAACGCTGTTTGCCACCCTCAGAAAAATTGACGCGAAAACGATCGTCGACGATATATTCGTACTCAGCGCATTGCTGTTCCTGCTCTGCACCTATTGCGTATTCTGGGCATTACGCAGCCGTCGCCCGGCAACATCGCGCATCCTGACGCGCATGGCAGACCTCCTGTTTGCCGTCGCCTTGACGGCGATGGTCTCCGCCGGCTTCATCATGACGTACACCCTGTGGTGACAATGAACATTGATACTGCTGGCGCCTGAAAGACCTGATTGGTTGACTGATTGATTGAGAATCGCCTGACTCGCTCAAAAAACCACACCCCTTCCCAAATCGTGAATAAACCTTTTATACTGTACATTCATACAGTATATTGATAACGCGCGGTCATGCACCGCACTTTGTCCCAAACAGCACTTTTGGAGGTTTCTCATGGCCGCAGTTCCGTCCGCTCTTCCGTTTGCTTCATCGTCGCAGTCTTTTTCGTCGGATAACTGGCGCGATCGACCGGTCCGCATAGCATCGGGCTACCCGCCGCTCGACCGCGAATTGCCGAATGGCGGCTGGCCGGCTTCGATGCTGATCGAGTTGCTGCTGGCGAATCCGGATGCCGGCGAACTGCGTCTGCTGGCCCCGGCATTGAAACGTATCGTGCAAGCCGGGAAAAAGCTTGTGTTGCTGGCACCGTCACATATTTCGTTCGCCGCAACATTGCGGGAATTGGGTATCGATGCACACAGCGTGCTCCTGATCGAAGCGGATAATCCGACCGACCGTCTGCCATCCGTCGAACTTGCATTGAAGAATGTCGATTTCGGCGCATTGTTGTGCTGGCTGCCGGAAGCGCGCGATGATCATTTGCGTCGCCTGCAACTTGCCGCAGCCGATACGAACGGACTGGCCTTCGTGTTCCGTCCGCTGCCTGCGCAGAACCAACCGTCGCCTGCGCCATTGCGCATCGTCTGCCAACCGATGCCCGCGGGACGGATGTCCGTTGATATCGTCAAGCGTCGCGGACCGGTACATGTTGCACCGATCGTGCTGTCGCTGACGCCAGAAATGACGAGCCAGCCCTTACCGACTCGTACTCTGGCAAGAGCTGCGGTCAATGTGCCGTCGTATGCGCTGGAACGTCGGGGTGGGATGGAAATACCGGTCGCAGCACGGCCTCGTGCTGCGCGGTGTAACTAGTCCTGTAGAGCCCGGCTGTAATATCGCTGCGGGATTTTGAGGTCCGATATGCTCGGACCCGGAACCGTCCGCTATTGCGCGGACGCGTTGATTTGCCGTACTTCCAGCCGACCGTCGCGGATCTTCAAACGCTGCACACCCGGCAAGGCAATCAGGTCACGGTCATGACAGGCCATGATGACGCTGCTGCCTTCGCCCACCAGTGCCGGGATCAACGCAATGACCTGCTCGCGGGCCGCACCATCGAGGTTGGCGGTCGGTTCGTCGAGCAGCAGTAATTTCGGCGACAGCACGCGCGCCCGCGCCAGTGCGACACGCTGCTTCTCTCCACCTGACAAATAGTTCGGCACGTTATTGCGGAGATGCGCGATACCTGCCCAGGCAATCGCTTCTTCCACTTTTTCTTCGACGATTTTTTTCGGCACGCCACGCACGCTCAAACCGTAGCCGATGTTTTCTGCAACGCTCGTGGAAAACATCACGGGATGCTGATGAACGTAGACGACGGCGTCACGCATCGTCCGCGAGTAGGGAGAAAGATTGACTGACTGTCCCATGAAACGCACATCAGCAGCATCGGCGGATTCCAGTCCGGCCAGAATGCGCATCAACGTACTCTTGCCGGAACCATTGGCACCAGTCAGTACATAAGCGCGCGACTGCCCAATGGCAAGATCTTCGATGTCGAGCAGACGGCGTTCGTGAAAATTCTTTTGCAGTCGTTGAATGGAGAGCAGTTCGTCCATCAGATATTCCTCGCCGGCCGGGTATCGCCCTGTAACAACATCATGGCTGCATTGATCAGCAACGCGAACGCGATCAGAACGATGCCAAGCGCGATGCCCTGCGCAAATTCGCCCTTGCTGGTTTCCAGTGCAATCGCTGTTGTGATCGTACGCGTCTCGCCGGCGATATTGCCGCCAACCATCATCGCGCATCCGACTTCCGAAATTACACGACCGAAGCCGTTGATCACCGCGGCCATCACGCCAAAACGCACTTCATGCAATACCGTCAGCATCACACGCCACTTCGACGCACCATGCACGACGGCAGTTTCCGCCAGTCGCGGATCGGCGGCCTGTACGGCCGACAGGGTGAATGCGATCAGCACCGGCAGCACAATGAATATCTGACCGAGAATGATGCCCGATTGCGTGAACAGCCACTGCATCGAGCCCATCGGTCCCTGCCGTGACAGCAATAGATACAGCAGCAGACCGACCAGCACGGTAGGAAGCGAGAGCGTCGCCTGCGCGATCCAGATCACGACACGACGGCCGACAAACTCATGCGTAGCGATCAAATAGCCGATCAGCACCGCGATCGGCGTGGCAATCAGCAAGCCGACAATCGAGGTTTTCAGTGAAATCCAGATGATTTTCCAGAGCACGGGATCGCCTGAAAACAGCAGGCCGAACGCATCCCTGGTGGCATCGATTAAGGACATGAAATGGTCGTGGATAAATGAGGGAGCGGCAACCGGCGAACACATTGTTCCGACGGGCTCATGTTGAACAGCCGCAATTCTAACGCACCGTCACAGTGCGAAGGAACAGGACGATATCGGCACGATGAAATATCAGGCGACGCGTAGTGGCGTATCGAGCAGATGGGGTTCGTAAATCATGCGCTCCTTGCCGGTCACCAGCAGGAAGTGCCGGCCGGTGCAACGCGCGAGCAAAGTCATGTTGACCTTCTCGGCTACCGCGTGCCCCATCTGCGTCGTGCCCGAGCGGGAGATCAGGAACGGGATACCCATCTGGGCGCCCTTGATCACCATCTCCGACGTCAGGCGGCCTGTTGTGTAGAACACCTTGTCGCCACCCTGCACATCGTCCAGCCACATCATGCCGGCAATGGAATCGACTGCATTGTGACGGCCGACATCCTCGATGAAATACTGCAGTTCACCTTCGGCGGAAAACAATCCGCAGCCGTGCACCGAACCGGCTTTGGCGTAGACGGAATCCTGCGTGCGTATCGTGTTGACGATTTTGTACAGCGTCGATTGCTTCAATCGTGCATCCGGCGGCAGTGCGATGGTATCGATCTCGTCCATCAAGCCGCCGAACATTGTGCCCTGCCCGCAACCCGTGGTCACGACACGATGCGCGGTGCGTTCCTCGATATCGCCGATACCGGCTTGCGTCGTGACGTCTACCCGGTGGCCGGGCCAGTCGACATGAATGGACGCGATATCTTCAACCGATTTCACCAGCCGCTGGTTACGCAGATAGCCAAGCGTCAACGCTTCCGGCGCAGCACCGAGCGTCATTAGCGTGATCAGCTCGCGCCCATCGACATGGACCGTCAACGGACGTTCCGCCGGAATGGATACGGGCGAGACGTGCGCCGTTTCGTCGATGCTATCGACTTCGTACGTCAGCTTGACCGGCGAACTGGAAAATTCAGGGCGATGCGACATGGTTTCAGAATGGGCAGCGAGTGAAGGCTTTCAACCGTAAAACGGCAACAATCATGCAGGTGTTGCGCTGACAAACTCAAGCGGATTTAGCCGTTGGATTGCCACGTTGACAGCAGTTCTTCGCGCTTGAACAGGGAATCGAATAGAGATTATAACGGGCTGCGACCAAACCGGTCTTTCGGATGACAATCCGTTGAGAGCGTTGCAACTATGACAGGAAGGAAAATGACGAAATAAACGCGGCACGCAACGGAAAGGCTTCCGCGCGTGCGAGGGACAAAACTATTTTTTTGCGCCGGCAGCCGGAACCGGCTTGGAATCGGCAACACCGACCGTCGCGGTGGCGGTCTGCAATGCAACATAAGGACCCGGATCTGCACAAGCAGGCAATGACAATTCCGGCTTCGGCTTGCCTTTGTCCTTCAGATAGCGGGCGGCGACCCGATCCTGCGCCAGACATAATTTGTAGGCAGCGACCTTGTCGCTCCACGCGGTCTTGTTTTTCGTTTCTGCCGCCTTGGCTTTGGCTGCGTCGTCCGGCGGCGGCAACTTGGCCATCGCGATGCCGGTCATCATCAGCGTTACCAGCGCAATTGATAGTCTTTTCATCGGTTTCTCCTCGTCGCCGGAATTCAAACTGTCTTTGTCGTCGGCACAACGACTTTTTCGTCGCCTTCCTTGCTGCGCACACGCGGCACCTTGCCACTCTGGATTTCGTCGTACCAGATATCGTGATGCTCTTTCGCCCATGCATCGTCGACATAGCCTGTGCGCATCGCGTCATATGCGCCTTCCATTCCCAGCGTGCCCATATAGATGTGCCCGAGCGACGCGCTGAAGATCAGCACAGCGGCTACCAGATGAATCACATTGGCAATCTGCATGTTGCCGCGTGTGTAGAGAATGCCCGGCACCAGCATGTCGAGTACAAAACCAGAGGCGCTGACAATCAGGCCCAGGAAGACCACGCCGCCCCAGAACCACAATTTTTCTCCGGCATTGAAACGGCCGGCGCTGGCGTGTCCGCGCGCACCGCCCAGTTTCTTGACCCAGTCGAGGTCGCCTCTACCCGGGAAGTTATCCCGTACGAAAATGGCGAACATCACGATCAAACCCACGGTAAACACCGGTCCCACGAAGTTGTGCACGTTTTTGCATGCGTACGCAATCCATCCGAACAATGTGTGACCGAATATCGGCAAGACGACATGCTTGCCGAACAACATCAGCAATCCGGTCAGCGCAAGCGTCACAAAACTGATCGCCACCGTCCAGTGCGTCATGCGTTCAACCGAGGTAAAGCGTTCGATGATTCTGCCGGTACGCGCTTCCTTCAACTTGATCGATCCGAATGAAAAGTAGAAAGCCGCAATACCGACGAAGACGACAATGATCAGCCAGCCGCCATACAGCGTCAGCGGACCGTTGCGATACAGACGCCAGGCCTCCCCGGCAGTCGTGGCCCGTGCCTGTCCCGGAAACTGTGCTTTCGGCTGGATCAGCACACCCGATTCAAGTGCCGGCAGGCTGGAATAATTGTTCGTTCCCTCCTTGATCTGACGATAGACCGGCGCCATGTTGCCAGGCTGAACGCGCGTGCGCTCAGCCTGGTTCTGGTTGAGGTAGCGGATGTCATCCGACTGCACATTCGGCAAGCCCTGTGTTGCAGGTGCAGGCGCTGCTTGTGCCGTCGTTTGCGCTTTCGTGCCGTCAGCCGCCGGCGCGGACTGCGCCAGTGCGGTACCTGCAGTGATTACCGCGAACGACAGACCGACGGAAAATTTGGCGAACCATGTCTTCATGATCATTCCTTCACTGAAGTCTCAGTTATCGACTCAGTTACCGATTTTCACGGACTCATTCTGTACTTGTGCACGTGCACGCATCTGTGTATCCCATTCGGTCTTGTTGCCAGGCGTCCAGCCCTTCACGACATATGGATCGTGCGCCCCTTTGTAAGGTGGAACGTCTCCCGATACACGTGCATCCGCCTGCGACTGGCTTTTTTCGCCGCAACCGAAGACAGCCAGCGCCGCCAGCGAAATGATGAATGTGCGCATCATGATTTTTTCTCCGGTGCTTTCGCTTTCGGATCGTGCGACTGACCGTAGGCGGTGCCCCAGCCCCACACTTCGCTGCCCTTGCCGCGATTGATGACGCGGGTGCGGAAAATATCGGCAATCACATCACCATCTCCGCCAAGCAAGGCCTTGGTCGAACACATTTCTGCACAGGCCGGCAATTTTCCTTCGGCCAGACGGTTGCGTCCGTACTTTTCGAATTCCTCCTTGGAACCGTTTTCTTCCGGCCCACCGGCGCAGAACGTGCACTTGTCCATCTTGCCGCGCAGGCCGAAGGTTCCGTTCGACGGGAATTGCGGCGCACCGAACGGGCACGCGTAGGAGCAATATCCGCAACCGATGCAGATATCCTTGTCGTGCAGCACGACGCCTTCATCGGTGCGATAGAAGCAATCGACCGGACAGACCGCCATGCACGGCGCGTCCGAGCAATGCATGCAGGCGACCGAGATCGATTTTTCCTGCCCGACCAGACCGTCGTTGACCGTCACCACACGCCGTCGATTGACACCCCACGGCACCTCATGCTCGTTCTTGCAGGCGGTCACGCAACTATTGCATTCGATGCAGCGTTCCGCATCGCAGATGAATTTCATTCGTGCCATGGCGATCTCTCCTCATCCCTGATGTCGTGCGGTTTGGTCGTATGCATTGCTACGCCGCCTTTTCAATATTGCAGATCGTGGTTTTCGTTTCCTGCATCATCGTCACCGAGTCGTAACCGTAGGTCGTCGCAGTATTCACCGCCTCGCCACGCACGATCGGCGCCGCACCTTCCGGATAGGAGTCGAGCATGTCCTTGCCCTGCCACCAGCCGGAAAAGTGGAACGGGATGAATGCCGTGTCTTCCCCGACGCGCTCCGTTACCAGCGCCTTGACCTTCAGGCGCGCGCCGGTCGGCGTCGAGACGATCACATATTCATTGTTGCGAATGCCGCGCGCCGAAGCCGCTTTCGGGTTGATCTCGACGAAGTTTTCCTGCTGCAGTTCGGCCAGCCACGGATTGGAACGCGTCTCTTCGCCGCCGCCCTCGTATTCGACCAGACGGCCGGAGGTGAGGATGATCGGGAATTTCTCGTACAGTTTTTCTTCGACGTTCTTCTGCTGCAGCGATTTGTACAGCGTCGGCATGCGCCAAAAGGCTTTCTTGTCGTCGTGCGTCGGGTATTTGGCGACCAGATCCGGGCGTGTGCCGTAGATCGGCTCGCGATGCAGCGGCACGCCGTCCGGGAAATTCCAGACGACCGCGCGCGCCTTCGCATTGCCCCACGGATGCACGCCATGCACCTGCATGCAGACGCGCTGGATGCCACCGGAAAGGTCGGTTTTCCAGTTCTTGCCTTCGGCTGCC
>NZ_DATMTD010000055.1:0-5402 GCF_035565035.1 Oxalicibacterium sp.
CCAGAAAACAAAAAATAAAATTGAATGATCAGTCAATATTTACTTCTATATGCATGATTTAATTAAAAATATTTCTCAGGCTTAAAAAGTACGTTATTTAAATTTATTGAGCGATCATTCAATTTATAATTGATTCCTCGCTAATTGACTGAAAGTTCGCTCTCTTCATGGCTTCCCGCATTTCCAAAACGCCGCAATCCCCGACCCAGAAAGCAGACAAGAAACGCATCGAGGTTTTGAGGGCAGCAGCCAAGTGCTTCCGCAAAAGCGGCTTCCACCAAACCTCCATGCAACAGATCTGTACGGAAACCGGCTTGGGGCCAGGTGCCGTTTATCGTTACTTCACCGGCAAGGAAGCCATCATCGAGGCCATGGTGGAAGACGAGCGTCGTCAGGCGCGCGCCATCATGTTGCAAATGCGTGATGCCGAATCGTTGCCACAGGCATTGAACGCGACTACCCGTCTGTTTGCAGAACGTTATCGTTCCGGCGGCGATGCCGGCCTGATGACCGAGGTGTACGCGGAGGGAATGCGCAGCAAGCGCATCGGTGCCGTATTGCGCAAGATCGAAGCGGAATGGGTAATGGGATTGACCAACATCCTGCGTGTGGCGCAGGCGCGCGGCCAACTGGATGCGTCGCTGGATGCCGCCCAGACGGCGCTGTTCCTGACCGGCATGTGGGACGGCATGATCATCCGCCAGCATTTTCATGCGCACGACGACCCGAACGCACTGCCCGCCTTTTACGAAACAATGATTGAACGTCTGCTGGCGAGAGATGGCAAAAGTGACAATCGCGGCAAACCGGCAACGGTACCAACGTCACTGTTTGCCGAGCTTGATCAGAAAATTGCAGCCGAAGACAAGCGGCAGATGAGTTTGATTTAACCCGTCATTACCGCTTGCGCAGAAGATGCATCGCTCCGAACAGCTTTTGCATGGCGGGATTGGCGATGAAGCTCAAGTTATAGGGATGTTCTGACGTTTTCTTCGGAAAACGACTGTTGGCCGGCAACGCCTCCAGCTGCACTGCGATTTTTCCCCATAGAACCAGCGTCGGTGGTTCGCGGCCTTTTCGCTCCGCATGATCCGCCAGCGCTGCGAGTACCACCTGCAGAAACGGCAACCATGCCTTCGCTTCGCGAACCGGCGGCATGTCGGCACGAAAAACCAGCGTCGCATTCAACAGTAAAAATCCCTGCGCCGTCAGATTCGCCTGTAACTCCGGCAAAGTCTGAATTACCTCGTCTGAGGTGCGTGCACGATGCGCAACCTCAGCCAGTGCTTCGCCGGTCGTTTGATCCACCGCGAGTTGTCCATCCGCGACCAGCAGCATCTTCATGAAATTGCGTAACGACGTGGCACGATTGACCGGCTTGGAAAGCCCCTTCTCCGACCACAGCGATGAAACTGCGCCGTCCATGAAGCAAACGCCGGTCGCACTATCCGGTCGTGGATAAGGGCCCTCTCCGACCAAGACATAGCGGACCGTGTCCATAGGCTGGGCAAAGGCAGCGAAGACTCGCCCCCCATTCGGCAAATAATGTTCCTTCGCCAGCGCGTCGAGATAATCGGGATAAGCCGTGTCTATTGCTTCCAGTCCGGCCTGCAGAACCGGCCGCCACGATGCATGCGCTGCATCAAGCATTGCGGTGAACGAAGATGGAATCATGCTCGACTTTCCGATGCACGCGCGAATTTCACGCCAAACGATGCCGAAGCAACAAAATTATTTCCACGCATGCTTTACTTCCCGACCGTCGGAACGACGTGATCGCCCACATTGGCGCCAAATAATTGCTGCTTCAACACGCCCAGTTGATCGCGTACCTGCGCCGCTTTTTCGAATTCCAGATTTTTTGCGTGCGTAATCATCAGTTTTTCAAGCCGCTTGATTTCCTTGCTGACCTGCTTCTCGCTCATGGATTCGTACTTCGCATGCTCCTGAGCGACCTGCAATTCCAGACGGGCCTCCTGCGGACTGTAGACGCCATCGATCAGCTCACGAATCTCCTTCTTGATACCTGCCGGCGTAATGCCGTTGGCCTCATTGAACGCGATCTGCTTGGCACGACGGCGTTCGGTTTCATCAATCGCACGTCGCATCGAATCAGTCACCTTGTCGCCGTAGAGAATTGCCGTGCCGGCCAGATTACGCGCGGCCCGACCGATGGTCTGGATCAGACTGCGTTCCGAACGCAAAAAGCCTTCCTTGTCCGCATCCAGAATCGCCACCAGCGATACTTCCGGAATATCCAAACCCTCGCGCAACAGATTGATGCCGACCAGCACATCGAACGTACCGATGCGCAGGTCGCGAATGATTTCCACGCGCTCGACCGTATCGATATCGCTGTGCAGATAACGCACCTTGATGCCGTTGTCGCTCAGGAATTCCGTCAGCTGTTCAGCCATGCGTTTAGTCAGCGTCGTCACCAGCACGCGCTCGTTCTTCTTCACGCGATCGGTGATTTCCGACATCAGGTCATCGACCTGGCTGGAAGCCGGACGCACATGAATGATCGGATCGACCAGACCGGTCGGACGCACAACCTGCTCGACCACCTGATCGGCGTGCTGATTTTCGTAGTCGGCCGGCGTCGCCGAAACAAATACCGTCTGGCGCATCTTTCCTTCGAATTCGTCGAAGCGAAGCGGCCGATTATCCAGCGCCGACGGCAGGCGAAAGCCATAGTCAACCAGGTTCGTCTTGCGCGCGCGATCACCGTTATACATGCCGTTAAGCTGACCGAGCAGGACGTGCGATTCGTCCATGAACATCAACGCATCCGGCGGCAAATAATCGACCAGAGTCGGCGGCGGATCGCCCGGTTTGCCGCCACTCAGATGCCGCGAATAGTTTTCGATTCCCTTGGTGAAACCGATCTCCTGCATCATCTCCAGATCGAAACGCGTGCGCTGCTCCAGTCGCTGTTCTTCGATCAGCTTGTTTTCCTTGCGGAAGAATTCGAGTCGCTCGCGCAGTTCGTCCTTGATGGTTTCGATCGCACGCAACACGGTCGTACGCGGCGTGACGTAATGCGAGCCCGGATAAACCGTAAAACGGGGGATTTTCTGCTTCACGCGCCCTGTCAGCGGATCGAACAACTGCAGGCTGTCGATCTCGTCGTCGAACATCTCGATGCGAAGGGCCAGTTCTGCATGTTCCGCCGGGAAAATATCGATCGTATCGCCGCGCACGCGGAACGTGCCGCGACCGAAATCGACCTCATTGCGCGTGTACTGCATCGCAATCAGGCGAGCGATCACGTCACGCTGGCTGATCTTGTCCTTGGCGCGCAAGGTCAGAATCATCTGGTGG
This sequence comes from Oxalicibacterium sp., assembly GCF_035565035.1. GTDB lineage: Bacteria > Pseudomonadota > Gammaproteobacteria > Burkholderiales > Burkholderiaceae_D > Oxalicibacterium. Next base: position 3,325 of record NZ_DATMTD010000055.1, read on the forward strand.
TATTCGTTCGGATTACCGATACCGTAAATCGCGGAAACCGTTGCCACGATGACTACGTCGCGTCGCTCCATCAACGATTTTGTACAGGACAAACGCATTTGCTCGATATGCTCGTTGATCGACGAATCTTTCTCGATAAACAAGTCGCGTTGCGGCACGTAGGCTTCCGGCTGGTAGTAGTCGTAGTAACTGACGAAGTATTCCACCGCGTTCTGCGGAAAGAATTCGCGGAATTCGCTGTACAACTGCGCAGCCAGTGTCTTGTTCGGCGCAAACACGATGGCAGGACGTCCCAGCCGCGCAATCGTGTTGGCGACTGTATAGGTTTTACCTGAACCGGTTACACCCAGCAGCGTCTGGTAAAACAGGCCGTCATTGATGCCTTCAACCAGCTTCTCTATCGCCGTCGGTTGATCGCCGGCCGGTGGAAAAGGCTGGTACAGACGATAGGGAGAATTCGGGAAAGTAACAAAACGGGATTCGTCGAACGAACCGGAAACTTGGGATAAATCAGACATTGAGACCTGACCTTTGGTAGAATAATCAGTCGCATTTCCGCACGAGACTTATGGTCTTGTGCTCTATACAACCCGCCTGCAAACACGTCCTTGCAGCTAACTTTTGATGTTATCACGATGAACGCACCTATTCCTGCTTCGCTCCTCAATGCCATCGAAATGGCGCCCCGTGACCCGATTCTTGGCATTACCGAGGCGTTCAACGCCGACAAGAATCCAAAGAAAGCCAACCTTGGCGTCGGTGTCTATTACGACAACAACGGCAAGCTGCCACTGCTGGAATGTGTCCGCAAGGCAGAAGCGCAAATGATGGAAAAATTGTCGCCGCGCGGCTACCTCCCGATCGACGGTCTGGTCGCCTATGACAAAGCGGTGCAAGACCTCGTATTTGGTGCCGACAGCTCGGTTGTCAAGGACAAGCGTGCAGTTACCGCTCAGGCAATCGGCGGCACCGGCGCATTGAAACTGGGCGCGGACTTCCTGAAGCGCTTTGCGCCGAACGCGCAAGTCTGGATCAGCGATCCAAGCTGGGAAAACCATCGCGCCCTGTTCGAATCCGCGGGTTTCGTCGTCAACAATTATCCGTACTACGATGAAGCATCCCACGGTGTCAATTTCGCCGGCATGCTCGACACGCTGAAATCGGTACCGACCGGTTCCGTCATTTTGTTGCACGCATGCTGCCATAACCCGACCGGCGCCGACCTGACCGACGCGCAATGGAAAGAAGTCATCTCCGTCGTGACGTCGCGCGGCCTGATTCCTTTCCTCGACATGGCCTACCAGGGTTTCGGCGACGGCATCGAATCCGACGGCAAGGTCGTGCGTCAATTCGCGGAAGCCGGTGGCCCGGTGTTCGTCTCGAACTCGTTCTCCAAATCGTTCTCGCTGTATGGCGAACGCGTCGGCGCATTGAGCATCGTCGCCAACAACGCCGACGAAGCAGCACGCGTCCTGTCGCAACTGAAACGCGTCATCCGCACCAACTACTCCAACCCACCAACGCACGGTGGCCAGGTTGTTGCCACAGCACTGGCAAACCCGGAGTTGCGCGCCCTGTGGGAAGAGGAACTGGCCGGCATGCGCGTTCGCATTCGTGAAATGCGCCAAGCTCTGGTTGAAAAACTGAAAGCGAAAGCACCAAATCACAATTTCGATTTCGTGATCCAGCAACGCGGCATGTTTTCGTATTCCGGTTTGACGAAGCCGCAGGTCGATCGTCTGCGTGATGAATATGCGATCTACGCAGTCGATACAGGCCGTATCTGCGTTGCTGCCCTCAACAGCGGCAACATCGATTACGTCGTCGACGCAATCGCAAACGTTCTGTAAGCAGTCAGGAAAGGTTGCGCATAAAAATTTCTGTAGAAAAACAGAAAAAGTAGTGCGCAGCCTTTGACAAGCGCGATTAAATCCTCCATAATTTCGCTTCTGTTCCCTGATAGCTCAGTCGGTAGAGCGACGGACTGTTAATCCGCAGGTCCCTGGTTCGAGTCCAGGTCGGGGAGCCAGAATATTCAAAAGGCCGCGTTCTCCACGCGGCCTTTTTCGTTCCAGCCG
>NZ_DATMTD010000056.1:0-22944 GCF_035565035.1 Oxalicibacterium sp.
TCGGGCGGATTTTTTATTGAATCGACTACAACGATTTCTCGCTGCATTCATGACAGCGTTCAGATCAAGTGATCCAGCATGTCCGGGCCGAACACCTCGCGATGCAGGCGCTGCTGCGGAACACCGTGCGCCAGCAGATCCGCCCATTGCGCCTGCATGAACGGCAACGGGCCACACATGTAAATGTTTGCCTTGTCGACATCCCATTGTGGAAGTTGCCTGAACTGCATGCGACCCGACAAGACCTCCGGATGCGCATTCGCGTTTTCTTCATAGAACGTGACGCTTTGCAGGTTCGGCATCTTTTGTTTCGCCTTTTCGAGATCGGCCTGATGAGGATGATGATCCTGACGACGCGAGGCATGCGCAAAGATCACACGACGTTCAGGCGACACGTCAGCAATGCGATTCAGTACGGAGATCATCGGTGTGATGCCGATGCCTGCCGACAGCAAGACGATTGGCTCATCGCCTTCCGTCTCCGGCTGGAAATCGCCAAACGGCTTGCTGACTTGCAGCAGACCGCCGACTTCCACATTGTCGTGCAACCAGTTCGACACGGCACCGGCCGGCGTTTCGGTTCCGGCAATTTCACGCTTGACCGAAATGCGCAGATGCTGGCGATCCGGCGCGTCGGACAGGCTGTACTGGCGCAACTGGCGCATACCGTTCGGCAATTGGACGGCGACACTCACATACTGGCCCGGCTTGAATTTCGGCAGAGCGGAACCATCCATCGGCACCATCGTGAAGGACTTGACCAGTTCGCTTTCATGACTCACTGCGATGACACGCATATTGAACAATGCTCCGGGAATGATGCCCGCTTCCGCATACAGCTTGTTTTCCTCGTCGATCAGCGCTTGCGCCAGCAACCCATACGCTTCAGCCCAGGCCGCGATCAATTCCGGCGTCGCTGCATTACCCAGCACCGTCTTGATCGCCTTGAGAAGATGATGACCGACAATCGGATAGTAGGCTGCCGTGATGCCCAGCGAGACATGCTTGTGCACGATGCGCGAAATCACTGGCGCCAGCGCAGCAGCGTTGTCGATGTTCGCCGCATAGGCAAAGACGGCGGACGCCAGCGACTGCTGCTGGGCGCCATTGGCCTGATTACCGGCGTTGAACGTGTTGCGCAAATGCGGATAGGTATCGAACAGATCCTGATAGAACACCTTGGTGATGGTCAGACCATGCTCGCGAAGGACAGGAACGCTGGCGTCGATATACGGACGGGATGCTGCGGATAACATGACTTACTCCTTATGTGGCATTTAAAATGCAACTTTAAAACCATAAAAAAGGACCCTCAGCGGGCCCCGCTCTGACTGCTTTTCTTTAGGCAGCACGATCCATCATGAATGTTCGGTGCATTCTGACAATGTGCTCACCTGTATTTCCATCAACCATGTCGGCCAGTGTGTATTGATCCATGGCGCCATAGAACGCTTCAATACCAATCTGCAATACATTGCGCAAGCGACAATCTCCCGACAGGCGACAACCAATCCCTTCGCAATCAATCGCTTCTGCGTCACCTTCCAGCACACGCAGGACACTTCCAATGCGCAACGATTCTGCGTCGATCGCTAGGCGGATACCGCCATTGCGTCCGCGCACCGCATCGATCCAGCCCATCTTCGCCATTGTGCCTACCACCTTCACCAGATGGTTATGCGGGACATCGAACTGCTGCGAGACTTCGGAAACGGTGACGGGAGGCGTGCGCGTTTCCCTCGCCAGATACATCAGCACGCGCAATCCAATATCTGAGAACCGGGTCAACTTCATCAGGCCATGCCTCCACCATGAGAATTCTATTTAATATGCATTTCAAAAGCAACATATTTATTGCCGGCTTCGACGAAGCAGTTATGAAAAACGAAACAACGACTCGCCCGCCGGCAATTCGGCTGTTACGCCAATTGCCGATGCTAGAATGTAGCAAAATTCATGTAGCAAAATCCGCACCAAGCAATCACAAAGAGTGCGCCAAATATCTCTGGAGACACATCATGCTGTTAGGCTTCATCGGACTTTTTCTCGTCTACGCCGTTGCACACTACCTGATTACCGTGGACCGACGCGACCTTTTCGCGACGATTCTTGTGATCGTGCTGCCGTTCGTCGGACTTTATTATCTGGGCTGGATGTCGTTGCTCTACTGTCTCGCGGCCGCCTATCTCGGCACCAAAGCCGGGCTAAAAAAGCTGCAGCGCAGCACTCGTACGGTGCGCACATCGTTCTACAAAGACGACGAAGAGCAGCCAAAGTAAAGTCTGGTGCGTATGTGTAGTGTGTAGTGCACCGTTACGGCGCAAGCCAGCGCCAGCATAGATAGCCGACCAAAATCCATATTGCAACGATGATTACGGCGCCGAGACGGCTTTTCGGTTTGGCGCCTTGCGTCTCCATCCACTTCTGCGCCTGCTCACGACATTCTTGAACCACGCCTGGCGGCAGCAACCGAATTACCAGCCAGATCAGAGCCGGCAGCAGCAGGACATCGTCCAGATAGCCCAGAACGGGAATGAAGTCCGGCACCAGATCGATCGGACTGAGCGCGTACAGCACCGCGACAATGCAAAGAACCTTCGCCATCAGCGGTGTATCCGGATGCCGGCGTGCGAACCAGATCATGACGACGTCACGCTTCAGACGTCTTGCCCAATCACGCAAGCTATTCATTCCACACTTTCCTCATTTTCGCAGTCTTCCTGATGAACGTCGCAGCCCGAATTGTACAAGCCGGAATGCTTATAATGACCGTACGTCATGCCGCATCGCACTGCGGCAATCATTGCATCCCATAAGAAGCTGAACCATGCCCGTTTCCCTCGATCGTCTTCTTGTAGTTGGCATTTCATCGCGCGCGCTGTTCGATCTGGAAGCGGAAGAAGCCATTTTCCGCACGCAGGGACTGGGAGCCTATCGCAAACACCAGATCGATAACGAAGGCGAAATCCTCAAGGTCGGCGCCGGCTTTGCCCTCGTGCGCGCCTTGCTGAAGTTGAACACGCTGACGCCGGACCAGCGTTTGGTGGAAGTCGTCATCATGTCGCGTAACTCGACCGAAACCTCGCTGCGCATCTTCAATTCGATCAAGCATTACGATCTCGACATCACGCGTGCAGTCTTGTCCGGCGGCGCATCGTTGACGCCTTATCTGCATGCTTTCAATGTCAGCCTGTTCCTGTCGCTGCATGAAGACGATGTGCAGGCAGCCATCGATTCCGATACGGCCGCTGCACTGCTTTACCAGAAGCCGGCGAACGCCTTTGAAGAACTGGATCAGATTCGCATTGCGTTCGACGGCGATGCCGTGATCTTCTCCGACGAATCGGAACGCATCTATCAGACGCAAGGCATCGAAGCCTTCGAGAATCACGAACGTGAAAATGCATTGAAGCCGTTGCCGGAAGGACCCTTTGCGCGGCTGCTGAAAGCGCTGTCGTACATCCAGAACAATTTCAAGCATGTCTCGTCGGCGCCGATCCGTACAGCGCTTGTCACCGCGCGTTCTTCACCGGCACATGAACGTGTGATCCGCACCCTGCGGGCGTGGGACGTGACGATCGATGAAACATTTTTCATGGGCGGCGTTTCCAAATCGGATGTGCTGGCCGCGTTCAAGCCGCACATGTTCTTCGACGATCAACCCGGTCATTGCGACCGTGCGTCGTCCTATGTGCAAACCGGACGTGTGCCGCTGCGTGGCGAATTGAAGGACGGCAAGCTCTACTGATCGCACTTATGCGTGTGTTCGGCATAAAGAAAAAGCCGCTTCCGGTTATACGGAAGCGGCTTTTTTAATGAACAAACCCGCCAGAAGAATCGTATAGCGACCCGATCAGCGTTCCGCCACGGCGTCGGCAACACACAGTGCCGTCATGTTGACGATACGACGCACCGTCGCCGATGGCGTCAGTACATGCACGGGCTTGTTACAGCCGAGCAGGATCGGGCCGATTGCCACGTTTGCGCTGACCGTCGTCTTCAAAAGATTGTAGGCAATGTTTGCCGCATCGATATTTGGCAACACCAGCAGGTTCGCATCGTTTTTCAGCGTGGTGTCGGGCACGGCCTTCTTCAGCATCGTCGAATTCAAGGCCATGTCGCCATGCATCTCGCCGTCGATTTCCAGATCCGGTGCGCGCGCACGTACCAGTTCGCGTACCTTGCGCATCTTCTGCGCCGATTCGCTGTCGCTGGTACCGAAGTTAGAATGCGACAGCAACGCGACATACGGCACCAGACCGAAGCGACGCATTTCTTCTGCTGCCAGCAGCGTGATCTCCGCCAGTTGCTCGGCCGTCGGATTCTCGTTCACGTGCGTATCGACGATGAACAGCTGACGATCGGACAGGATCAGGCAGTTCATTGCCGCGTACGTGTTGACGCCCTCGCGCTTGCCCGACACCTGATCGATGTAATGCAAGTGCAGATCGTTGGTGCCGTAAGTGCCGCAAATCATGCCGTCTGCATCGTTCTTGTGGATGGCCATCGCGCCGATCAAGGTGTGGCGACGACGCATTTCCAGCCGTGCATATTGCTCGGTGACGCCCTTGCGCCGTGTCATCGACAGATATGTTTCCCAGAAATCACGATAGCGGTCGTCGTGTTCCGGGTTGATGATCGTGAAATCGACATCCGGCTTGATGCGCAGGCCGAAGCGCTCGATGCGTTGTGCCAGCACGGCTGGCCGACCGATCAGAATCGGTGTCGCGAGTTTTTCATCGACCACTACCTGCACCGCACGCAGCACGCTTTCTTCTTCGCCTTCCGCAAACACGATGCGCTTCAATTCCGGTGCTGTCGTCTTCGCGATGTTGAAAATCGGCTTCATGAAGGTGCCGCTGCGATAGACGAATTGCTGCAGGCGATCGACGTACGCTTCCATGTCGGTAATCGGCCGCGCTGCCACGCCGTCTTCCTGCGCTGCCTTCGCAACGGCCACTGCGATCCTGGTCATCAGGCGCGGATCGAAAGACATCGGAATGAAATAGTCGGGACCGAAACTCAGGTCGGTAATGCCGTAAGCGCTCGCCACGATATCCGATTGCTCGGCTTGCGCCAGATCGGCAATCGCGTGTACCGCCGCGATTTCCATGCCGCGTGTGACCGTGGTGGCGCCGCAGTCGAGCGCTCCGCGGAAGATGTACGGGAAACACAGCGAATTGTTCACCTGGTTTGGATAATCCGAACGCCCGGTCGCAATCACGGCATCGTCACGCACTGCGCGCACTTCTTCCGGCAGGATTTCCGGCGTCGGATTGGCGAGTGCCATGATCAACGGTCGGTCGGCCATTTTCGCCACCATATCCGGCTTCAACACGCCGCCGGCAGACAGACCGAGAAAAATATCCGCGCCGGCAATCACATCGCCCAGCGTACGCGCATCGGTTTTCTGCGCGAATTTTTCCTTGGCGGGATCCATCAACTCGACGCGTCCCTGATACACCACGCCAGCCAGATCGGTGACATAAATATTCTCGCGCGTGAAGCCCAGATCCACCATCATGTCCAGGCACGCAAGCGCAGCAGCACCGGCGCCGGAGACCACCAGTTTGCTCTTGCGAATATCTTTTCCGACCACTTTCAAGCCATTCAGCATTGCGGCGGCGACAATGATCGCGGTGCCATGCTGGTCATCATGAAAGACCGGAATCTTCATCCGTTCGCGCAACTTGCGCTCGATTTCAAAACATTCCGGTGCCTTGATATCTTCCAGGTTGATGCCGCCAAAAGTTGGCTCCAGTGACGCGATGATGTCGACCAGCTTGTCCGGATCGGTTTCATTGATCTCGATATCGAATACATCAATGCCGGCGAATTTCTTGAACAGCACACCCTTGCCTTCCATCACCGGCTTGGCCGCCAGCGGACCGATATTCCCCAGACCCAGCACCGCGGTACCGTTGGTGATGACGCCGACCAGATTGCCGCGCGCGGTGTAGCGATAAGAGTCGGCCGGATTCGCCGCGATTTCTTCGCAGGCGACAGCGACGCCTGGCGTATAAGCCAATGACAGGTCACGTTGATTGGTGACTTGCTTGGTGGGTGCAATGCTGATTTTGCCGGGCGTGGGAAATTCGTGGTATTCGAGTGCCGCCTGTCTCAGTTTGAGGCGAAGTTCTTCTTTCTTGTCGAGATTCGAATCCATACCTTGCCACGTCCTTGTCAAAAAGAGGGAATTTCATTCTAGCAGGGGGACACAACAATTGCCTTTCCGTTTCCGATGAAAAACAATCATCTGCTCATCCTTGCCGCGAATCCTATTGCCCAGATAAAAACTATCAATTTCATCTTTGAATAGCATAAGCCTATGATCTTCTGCATGGCGCACTTGCTGTACGCCCTTTCACTCAAGGAGAAAATGATGTCCGCACAACCACGCCTCTTCACTGCCAAACGCCAAACCAATGCAGTCGCAAACAACGTACGACATCAGTCGCATCATCATAAACAGCATCCTGCGCAAGCTCAGAAAACATCCCGCATCAAAAAAGAAATCGTGGAAGACACCTACGGCGATCTGTCCTGAACGATCTGTCCTGCATATTCGCATTCGGCGGAACAAGGTAAGATGACGGCCGCGATCGGTATGTAACTGGCTCTTCTTGCGAGATTGCCTGTTGCATGCCGGTCGCGGCTGCGCCGTTCCGTCAATCGATGAGCGTTTTCAATGTACGTCGACTGTCGTCCGCAATCGGACGATTGAAGGAATGGCGCGGACAGGAACGAGGCAGACGCATCGCGCATGTCCGCAACACAACTTGCCGCGCCATGGCATTGCCGGCGCAACATCGACATCAGGAAGACAATGAAACCGATCATCATCATCGGCGCAGGACTCGCCGGCTACACCGTCGCACGCGAATTTCGCAAGCTGGACAAAACCACTCCACTGATCATGATCACTGCCGACGGCGGCGGCTTCTATTCGAAACCGATGCTGTCCAACGCCTTTGCGCAGAACAAGCAGGCGCAGCAACTGGTGACGCAAAGCGCCACGCAAATGGCCGAGCAACTGAACGCCACCTTGATGACCGGCACCACCGTCAACGGCATCGATACGCAGGCCAAAACCGTCGATACCAGCGCCGGCAAATTCGACTACGAAAAACTCGTGCTGGCTGTCGGCGCACAACCGATCCAGCTCGGCCTGAAAGGCGATGCCGCACATCACGTCGTGTCCGTCAACAACATCGACGATTACGCTGCCTTCCGCGATCGTGTCGATTCACCGAAGAATGCATCGCCGGTGCGCATTGCCATTCTCGGTGCCGGCCTGATCGGTTGCGAATTTGCCGACGACCTGGCCGGTGCCGGCCATGCGGTCACACTGATCGATCCAAGCGCACGCCCGCTCGCGGCACTGGCCGCTCCGGCGTTGTCAGCCGGCCTGCAATCTGCGCTAAGCGCGCGCGGTGTGAAATTCCATCTGAATACCGTTGCGGAAACCGTCACGCAAGCCGACACCGATCTGCGTGTCACACTGGCCGACGGCAACACCGTCGAAGCGGACATTGTGCTGTCCGCGGTCGGCCTGCGTCCCGATTTGCGACTGGCCCATGCTGCGCAACTGAAAACCAATCGCGGCATCGTCATCGATACGGCTGGCCAGACCAGTGCAGCGGATGTGTACGCATTGGGCGACTGCGCCGAATACACCTTTTCTGCTGACGGCGCGACCCGCATCCTGCCGTATATCGCACCAATCATGACTGCCGGCCGCGCCATCGCTCGCACGCTGACCGGCGAACGCACGGAAATCGATCTGAAACCATCGCCAGTCCTGATCAAGACACCGAGCTACCCGCTCGCGCTGATCGCTCCAGCACCGCATCTGGTGGCCGACGGCACGTGGCAGGATGAAGCCATCAACGGTAAAACGGTCTGCCGCTTTTACGATACGAACGGCGCCATGGCCGGCTTCGGCGTATCGCCGCACGACAATGCGATTCGCACGGAACTGCTGAATGCACTTGGCAAGAAAGCCGGCGAATGAGCGTTGATGGCAAACAGCACGCTGGCGACATCGACGCCAAGGTCGGTGCACTGCGCTACCTGATGGTCATGCTGCTCCAGCGTCTGGATGCAGATGGACGCATCGATATGGCGGAACTGATGTCGGGCGTACGCGCAGATCAGCTGCCATCGATACCTCCACACCGGATTACGCTTTCGTCGGCAAGGTATTCGGCGAAACGCTGGATATTCTTCAATTCGCTGCTGACGTCCGCAAGGACTGAAAAATCTTCTCCGCATCGCCATCGTTGTCGATTTTTGCAGTGGCAACGATGGTGACGGATCAGGCGATACATATGACGAAACATCAATCGTCTTCTGTACAATGACCGCATGCTGTCCGAATTCGATCTGATCGCACGCTATTTTGTGCGCCCTTCCCATCCCAAAAACCGCGCCACGCTCGGCGTCGGCGACGATTGCGCGCTGCTCACGCAACAGGCAGGCATGCAGACAGCCATTTCGTCCGACATGCTGGTGGAAGGCCGCCACTTTTTCGCAGGTGCCGATCCGTTCAAGCTCGGCCATAAATCGCTGGCGGTGAATCTTTCCGACCTCGCGGCGATGGGCGCCGAACCGGTCGCCTTCACGCTGGCATTTTCCTTGCCGGGTGTTGAAGAAGAATGGCTGTCGCAGTTTTCGCAAGGCATGTTTGCATTGGCGGACGCACACGATTGCGAACTGATCGGCGGCGATACGACGAAAGGCCCGTTGAACATCTGCATCACCGTGTTCGGCCGCGTACCGATCGGTCAGGCGCTGCGACGCGATGCGGCGCTGGTCGGGGACGATATCTGGGTCTCCGGCTCGCTCGGCGATGCGCGTCTCGCACTCGGCGCGCTGTACAACGAATATGCATTGAATGCCGATGCGCTCGATCGCGCCGCGATTCACCTGCACACACCGCAACCGCGCGTTGCGCTCGGCCTGGCATTGCGCGGTATTGCGCATGCTGCCCTGGATGTGTCCGACGGCTTGATCGGCGATCTCGGCCACATCCTGAAAAGTTCGCAGGTCGGCGCCACGCTCAATGTCGATGCATTGCCTGCGGGCGCCATGCTGCAGCAACAGCCGCTTGAAATGCGCCGCCGCTTCACGCTGGCCGGCGGCGACGATTACGAACTCTGCTTTACGGCACCGGCATCGAAACGCGAAGCCGTGCTCGGCGCCGCACTCGCCGCCGGCACGGAAGTCACGCGCATCGGCGTGATCGAAGCCGAACGCGGTACGCGTCTGCTGGATGGCGATGGTCGCCCGCTCGATCTGAACATTTCTTCCTTCGATCATTTCGCCTCGCCATGAATGCAACGGCTCCCGGCCGAACGACCGTCGTTCGCCCCAATTCAAGTTTCATGCTGAAGCATCCGGCGCATCTCTTGGCGCAAGGGTTCGGCAGCGGTCTCGCACGCACGATGCCGGGAACCTTCGGCACGCTGTTTGGCTGGCTGTCATTCAATGTATTGTCGTCACGCTGGCCGGACGTATTCTCGTCAACCAACTGGCTGATCATCATCGCCGTCGGTTTTGTCATCGGCATCTGGGCCTGCGCAAAAACCGGACGTGATCTCGGCGTCGCTGATCACGGCAGCATGGTGTGGGATGAGATCGTTGCGATCTGGCTGGTGATGCTGTTTGTCACTCCGGCTGGCGCGTGGACGCAATTTGCCGCGTTCCTGCTGTTTCGTTTCTTCGACATGGTCAAGCCACCGCCGATCAATTATTTCGACCGCACGATCAAGGGCGGATTCGGTGTGATGCTTGACGATCTGGTCGCCGCGTTCATGACGCTACTGGTCTTTGCAATATGGCGCTCAATCTGAGCATGGAAGATCTCATCGCACTCTGTGAAACCGTTGGGCAACGCCTGAAAGCGCGCGGCTTGGCGCTCGCCACCGCGGAGTCCTGTACCGGTGGCGGCGTGGCACAAGCGATTACCGACATCGCGGGCTCATCGGCATGGTTCGACTGTGGCTTCGTCACGTATTCCAACGCATCGAAGATGCGCCTGCTCGGTGTGCCGGGTAGCACACTAGAGCAACATGGCGCCGTCAGCGCAGAAACCGCTGCGGCAATGTGCGAAGGCGCGCTGCGAAACAGCAAGGCAACCGTTTCTCTCTCGACGACCGGGATCGCCGGACCGGATGGCGGCGTGCCGGGCAAGCCGGTCGGTACGGTTTTTTTCGGGTGGGCTTGTGGTGACACTGTGCGCACTGAACGTGTGCAATTCAGCGACAATCGTCACGCCGTGCGCATGCAAACGGTGGAACATGCATTGCGCGGTTTGCTCATCCTGCTGGACGAAACCGCATAAGCCGATCGGCACGTCCTGTGCCGATGAATCAAATCAGAATAGAAAAACCAGTGCGCCGATTGCGCAGAGGATGGAGACGGCCATCGTTTTGGCCGGATGATTTTCGATCAAATAAGTCATGAGATGAAAGGTGGAATGTGTGTCTTTGCGGTGACGGGAGTATAGATTTCCCTCCCTCTTTCACCTATCCCATGAATATGGCAAATCAGTTGCAATGACGATTGATCGCATCGCGTGTTTCCAGCGCCACGCGACGTGCAGCTTGAGCAAAATTCTCGCCCGCTTTTTCATCCGGCTGCGCATACAGAATCGCACGCGATGAATTGATCATCATCCCGGTACCCGCTTTCGTGCGGCCGGCTTCGACCGTCGCTTTCACATCACCGCCCTGCGCACCGATGCCGGGAATCAGCAAGGGCATGTCACCGGCAATCGCCCGCACCTGCGCCAGTTCGTTCGGAAAGGTTGCCCCGACTACCAGGCCACACTGACCATTGGTATTCCATTTGTTCGCCACCAGATCGGCGACATGCTGATAAATCGGCTTGCCATCGGCATTGAGAAATTGCAGGTCGGAACCGCCTGCATTGGATGTGCGACACAACACGATCACGCCGCGATCCGGACGTTCCAGGTATGGCTGCACCGAATCGAAACCCATATACGGGTTGACCGTCACCGCATCGGCACCATAACGCTCGAACGCTTCGCGCGCGTACTGTTCGGCCGTCGCGCCGATGTCGCCGCGCTTGGCATCCAGCACGATCGGGATCTGCGGATATTTTTCCCGCAAATAAGTGCAGATATCTTCCAGCTGCTCTTCCGCACGTAAGGCGGCGAAATAGGCGATCTGCGGTTTGAACGCGCAGGCCGTGTCGGCGGTAGCGTCGATTATTTCCTTGCAGAACGTCAGGATTGCGTCATTTTTCCCGCGCAAATGGGCGGGAAATTTGGCGAGATCGGGGTCGAGCCCGATACACAATTGGGAATGGCGTTCTTGCCACGCGGCGGATAATTTCTGAATGAAGGTCACGGCGGAATCTCGTTTTTTCTGGCAGCCCGTATTGTAACTTGCGCACGGGGGCAGGGACCGGTGCGCATTCTGTCGTCAGGTTCCGGCATCGTGTTATCTTTCCACAATCGGCTCCGTTGAAAATCGGGGTCACCGCCATCACATGGCAGGCGATGATGCACATCTTCTTTTATCCCTTATCCACGTTATCCACGGAGAAATACAATGGCTAGATTATTCAGATGGTTGACGATTGCTGCACTGGCGTCGATGCTGACTGCCTGCGGTTACAACGATTTTCAGGCCAAGGATGAAGCGACCAAGGCCGCGTGGAGCGAAGTCGTCAACCAGTATCAACGTCGCGCCGACCTGATCCCGAATCTGGTCAATACCGTCAAGGGGTATGCATCGCACGAACGCGAAACGCTGGAAGCCGTCACCAAGGCGCGTGCCGCCGCCACAAGCTTCCAGATCACGCCGGAAGTACTGAACAATCCGGAGGCATTTGCCAAGTTCCAGCAGGTGCAGGGAGAACTCTCGTCCGCACTGTCGCGCCTGATGGCGATTTCGGAAAATTATCCGCAACTGAAGGCCGACACCAGCTTCCGCGATCTCCAGTCGCAGCTTGAAGGTACGGAAAACCGCATCACCGTCGCCCGCCAACGCTATATCGCCGCAGTACAGGAGTACAACGTGCTGGCGCGCAGCTTCCCGACCAACCTGACGGCGAAGATTTTCGGTTATCCGGTCAAGCCGTCGTTCACGGTCGAGAACGAGAAGGCGATTTCCGCGCCGCCTGCCGTCAACTTCGATAAATAAGCGATTGCCCGCGATGATCATGCTGCGCCTTCTGTTTGCCTGTACGTTGGCGTTCTTCTGCACGCTGTCCGGCGCACAGAATCTGGAACCGGTGCCGCCGCTCAATGCGCGCGTCACCGATCTTGCCGGCATGCTCAACATCGGACAGAAAGCCACACTGGAAAATGTGCTGGCCGATTATGAAAAACGCACCGGCAACCAGATTGCCATCCTGCTCGTAAACAAAACCGAGCCGGAAGCGATCGAGCAATACAGCATTCGCGTTGCCGACGCGTGGAAGCTCGGGCGCAAGGGCGTCGATGACGGCGTCATCCTGCTGGTGGCAAAAGGCAATTCCGCTGCATCAGGACGCTTGCGCATCGAAACCGGACGCGGCGTACAAGGCGTGCTGACCGACGCACAATCCAAACGTATCCTGCAGGACGTGATCGCACCGCATTTCCGGCAAGGCGATTATTACGGCGGACTGGCGTCGGGCGTTTCCGTCATCACGAGCCTGCTCGACAAGGAAACATTTCCCGAGCCGGAACAACGCGGTCAGCCGAACGGCCAGTCAAATAACAGTGGCGGCTTCGGCCTCGCGCCTTTCCTTTTCTTCACGATCCTGATCATCATCACGCTGTTGCGCAGCCGCGGCGGACGTGGCGTTGGCCGGCGCGGGCATCGCAGCGACGACTGGGGCAATGCCGCCGGCGTGATTTTAGGTTCCGCAATTGGCAACCACTATGGTCGCGGTTCTTCCGGAGGATTTGGAAGCGGGGGCGGCTTTGGCGGTTTCGGTGGTGGCGGCGGATTTTCCGGCGGCGGTGGCGGTTTCGACGGCGGCGGCGCTTCGGGGAACTGGTGATGAACAGATACGCACGCGCATTCCGTCATCTGACGACAACCCGCCTGAGCGGTAAAAAGGCCTTTCCGGCCGAAACACTGAAAGCCGTCCAGGCAACCATCGCGGAAGGCGAAGCAGTCCATCGCGCCGAAGTCAGGTTGATTGTCGAACCGGCACTCGATCTGCATGCCGCCTTGAACGGCATGACATCGCGCGAACGTGCGCGCGAACTGTTCACGCACTATCGTATCTGGGATACCGAAGAAAATTGCGGTGTGCTGATCTACATCAATCTGGCCGATCACCAGGTCGAGATCATCGCCGATCGCGGCATCGCGCGCTGCGTTCCCGCATCGGACTGGCAAACCGTATGCAAGACGATGACCAGCGGCTTTGCACAGCAGATTTACCACGACAGCACGATCGCCGGATTGAAGCAGTTGAATGCACTGTTGCGCGAACACTTTCCGGAAAGCGTGTCGTCGCAGAACAACCAGAACGACCAGCTATCGAATCAGCCCATCCTGTTGTAAGGACAGGCAATTCGGTCCGGGTAAATCAGCCTTTTTCGTATACCCACTGCAGCAACGCATCCTGCGCCGCCTGGCCACTGACAGCGTGCATATCGTTGATGATGCACACCACGGCATAGCGCCTGCCCGACGCGGCCAATACATATCCCGCCACAGCGCGAACGTTGTCGAGCGAACCCGTCTTGATATGTGCATGTCCGGCAATCGTGTCCATGACAAGACGTTTGCGCATCGTGCCGTCGAGACCGACGACCGGCAGCGACGACATCAGTTCCGGCATGACCGGCGATTGATAGGCCGCGACCAGCATGCGGCCCATCATTTCGACCGACACCTGTTCGACACGTGACAGGCCGGAACCGTTTTCAATCACCAGCTTCGCGGTATCAATACCCTTGTGATCGAGCCATCCCTTGATCAGGGCCGCACCGCCGGCAGGCGTGGCCGGCACATTGCCGGTTTCGGCCGCAATCGTCAGCAGCAGTTGACGCGCCATCACGTTGTTGCTGTATTTGTTGATGTCGCGAATGACTTCCGGCAACGATGGTGATTGCCATTCGCCCACAAGACGTGCATCCGTCGGTACGACGCCCTCCATAACGGAGCCGTTGAACACGCCGCCGACTTCGCTCCATAGCTCATTGAATACCAGGCCGAAATAATCGGCATTGCTGATCGTGTATGGCTGGAGATACCAGGTTTTCTCGCCGCAGGATGCCGGATACGCGCCGTCAAAACGCAACCCACGCGCATCCATCTGCAGGTTCAACCTGCCCTGCCAGTCGCCGCAGGCACCGTTCGACAGAACCGGCGTGGCAATCGGGAAACCCGCCAGCGGTGGATCGGTCTGCACATCGGCGACCAGACGCATTGGATCGGGACGGAAGCGCAATGCCAGTGCCTTGTAGTTCAGCAGCAAGGCATCGGGACCGGCGTTGTACGGCTTCAACGGCGCATCGTCGAATTGTGCTGCATCATGCGGCAATGCAGCGAACAGGCTGCGATCAAGAATCAGGTTGCCGCGAATTTCGCGAATACCGGCAGCGCGAACCTGACGCAGCAGCTGCCAGAATTTTTCGGTTACCAGTTTCGGATCACCGCTACCCTTGATAATGAGATCGCCACGCAATACATCGCCATCCTGCGTGCCGTTTGCAAAAATCTGTGTTTTCCATGAAAACGCCGGACCGAGCAGATCGAGCGCCGCATTGCTGGTGACGAGCTTCATCGTGGAAGCAGGGTTGAAGCCGGCATCGGCATTCAGTTTCAGCATCGGTACCGGCCCGGAAACCGGCTGCACATAAATGCCGACAGCTTGTTGCGGGATGGCGCTGCGACTTAATGCATCGACAACCGTTGCCGGCAATTTCTGCGCGGCAAAGACGGCGGTCGATGTCAGGCCGATCGACAACAACAGTGAAGGAAAAAAGAAGAATTGTGTGGCGATTCGCATGGTGGGAGGCGTGATGAACAATCTGAATTATTGCATGCCCTGTCGAGATCGCGACATGCAGACGTGTTGTGCAAACGCGTCGGTCACTCTGACTGCATGTCCGTCATTACTGGTGGCTGGGCATTGTTGAAAGGAATCTGAAAGAAATCGGCATTACAATAAGATCTCCGAACACAAGCATTCGGCTCGGGGTTCCCTCCTCAAGAACGACTATACCGATGACCGCGATGATCATAATGACAATCCAGGCAGCCGTTCTCCCAGCATCATCAACAGTTCCGTTGTCTTCGGCAACGTCCCTCATGCAATATCTCGTTACGACGGTGTATTGACGTGTTCAATCCGCCCGATCCGTTTTTCAGTTATGCCGTCCTGATCGATGCGATCGCGCTAATTCTGACCTTGCTTTTGATACTGGCCGCGATTTATCTGCGGATGGCACTGAATCGCCGTGTGCAGCAGGAACGGGACTTTTTTGCCGTGTGGCGGCCATTGATGTTGAGTTCGCTCGATTCGTCTGTTTGGGCGGCGTTGCCGTCGCTGGCGAGCAGCGATCGCATGTATTTTCTCAAGCTGTGGAACGACCTGATGCGTTCCGCGACCGGTAACGCATCGGGCAATCTGATCCGCATTGCTCTTGGTGTCGGGGCCGACCGATTTTCGCGACGCATGTTGCGACATGGCAGCCGCGCCGAATGCCTGCTGGCGACCATTGCGCTCGGCTACCTGCGTGATCATTCGGCACGCGATGCACTCGTCACACAAACCATGGCTGCCGACAGCGTCACGTCTCTGCATGCCTTCCACGCACTGGTGCGCATCGATGCCGATACCGCTGCCAGCGAGTTGACTCCGTTGATGCTGGCACGCGAGGACTGGCCTGTCGCTCAGGTTGCCTCGATACTGCAACCCTCCCAAAGCGCGTTCATGCTGCCGCTGCTGGAAGCCACGGCAGAAATACGTGCCACGCATCTCGCAAGAACATTGCGCCTGATCGAAGCCTTGCATCTGACGTTGCCGCACGCAACGATCGCCTCCCTCCTTCAACAGGAAAATCCGCAAACCGTCATCGGCGCGCTGCGCATTGCCAACGATGTCGGCCTGCTGCCATTGATACGGCAACATCTGCATCACCCGGATTGGCGTGCGCGCCTGCAGTCCGCTCGCGCATTGGGCCGCATTGGCGAATATACCGATGTCAATCGACTGGTTCCTCTTCTCGCAGACAAGGAATGGTGGGTGCGTTATCGCTCCGCACAAGCACTGGTAGGCATGTCATTTTTCAGCCTGACCGAAGCCGAAATGTTGCGCACCAATCTTTCAGACCGTTTTGCACGCGACATGCTGGCGCAAGCTATTGCAGAAAGATACGCATCATGAGCTGGCAAATTCTGGTCGACTGCCTGGCAGCGGGAATCATCGGGTATTTCATCCTGTCGCGGACCGGCAATTTTTTAATCAATCTCCTCGCAATTTTCCGTTTGCGTGATCTGGAACGAGAAAAAGTGCTGGCCGACCTGCCGCTGCTGCATGCCGGACTGGAACAACCGATCAGCATTCTGCTGACAACCCGCGATGAAGCTGCAACCATCGTTGCAAAAATACGCACCTTGTTGCAGCTGGACTATTCGTCGTTTGAAATCGTTGTCGTCAACAATGGTTCGCGTGACGCAACGATGGCTGAACTGACCGGCGCCTTCGACCTGCATCCGTTTCCCGAAGCGTATCGCGTTCGCCTGAAGACAAAGGCAGTCAGAGGAATTCATCGCTCGGCGGGTTACAAGAATCTGCGCGTCATCGACCAGGAAGCCGGCAGCACGGCCGACGCATTGAATGCCGGCATCAATGCCGCACGTTATCCGCTGCTTTGCAGCGTCGCCAGCGACACGCTATTGCGTCGCGATTGCCTGCAACGTCTTGCCGCCCCGTTCGTCAGCGACAACCAGGTCATGGCTGCAACAGCATCGGTCCGGGTCGGCAACGAATGCAAAACGACAAACGGCCTGCTCGCCGGTATCGTTCTGCCGGAACGCTGGCTGTCACGATTGCAACTGATCGATCAGTTACGCGCATCGTTGTTTGCGCCACTCGGCTGGTCGATAGGCAACGCAACCTTGTTGACCACGCCGGGAATCAGTTTGTTACGCAAGGAGGCGGTCATTCACGCCGACGGCTACAGCACGCAGGCAACTGATCCTCAGATGGAAATCATCGTACGCCTGCATCGCGCAATGCGCGAGAAGCGCCAGCCGTACAGCATTCGCTTCGTGGCAGAGCCGATTTGTGTACGGAACGTTCCCGACTCGCTGTACATGTGGAAAGAAAAGCGTACCCACTACCAGCGGGCATTGGCAGACAGCCTGCATCTGAACACACGCTGGCCTTTACGCAACGCCGGTCTTGCAGGCCACATCGCATTTCCCTTTGTCCTGCTGTTTGAAAGCTGGGGGCCGTTGATCGAACTATTCGGCTATCTGTTCATGCTCGCCGCGTTCGCCGGTGGCGTGATACCGGCGCAGGCATTCGGTGCTTTCATGATGGCGGCAATCGGATTCGGCATCCTGCTGTCTGCATCGGGGCTGCTGCTCGAGGAAATGTCATTCCATACCTATTCCGAAAAAAGCGACGTGCTCGCACTGGCCCTCGCCGCCGTTTTTGCCAATCTGGGATATGCGCAGCTGGATACCGTATGGCGTTCGATGGCGATGCTGCAGAGGAAACAGGAGAGCGCATCGCAAACCACACGTCCGGAACAGACGTAAACATCGGCCAAGACTAGATCAACGTCCCGGTCATTTCTGCCTGCAGGCGCTTGCCTTCTTTCAGCATGCGACCCAGTGCTTCCGCCTGAATCGGACGACTGAAAAAATAACCCTGGATCTGATCGCATTCATGCCTGCGCAGATAGGTCAGCTGTTCAATGGTTTCCACACCTTCCGCAATTACTTGCAGGCGCAAGCTGTGCGCCAGAGAAATGATCGATGTAACGATAGCCGCATCGTCCGGATCGATCGTGATGTCATTGACGAATGAACGGTCGATCTTCAACACGTCGATCGGGAAACGTTTCAAATACGACAGGCTGGAATAGCCGGTACCGAAGTCGTCGATCGACAGCTTGACGCCAAGCGCCTTCAGTTCACGCAGAATGCCGATCGCATTTTCCACATCGGCCATGACCAGGCTTTCGGTTAATTCAATTTCCAGATATTCCGGTGACAGTCCCGATTCGCTCAATGCCGCTGCAACGCACTCCACCAGATCCTTCTGGCAGAACTGTCGGGCCGACAGATTGACTGACATCCGCAGATGGCCGAGTCCGTCGCGCTGCCATTGCTTGCCCTGCCGGCAGGCTTCCTGAATGACCCAGGCACCGATCGGCACGATGAGGCCGGTTTCTTCCGCCAGCGCGATGAAACGTATCGGCGGCACCATGCCGAATTCCGGATGCTGCCAGCGAATAAGCGCCTCGACGCCAACGATCTCACGGGTACGCAGGTCGACCTGCGGCTGGTAATACAGGACGAACTCGCCGCGTTCCAGCGCGTTACGCAAATCGCCTTCGATCCGCAAACGCTCGAGTGCACGCTCGTTCATTTCGGATGTGTAGAACTGGAAGTTGTTGCGACCGGTTTCCTTCGCACGGTACATCGCGACGTCGGCATGCTTGATCAACTCTTCCGGTGACAGGCCATCCGAGGGATAGACGGATACCCCAACGCTGCTGCTGATGAAGAACTCGTGTCCTTCGATCGTCAACGGTTGGGCAATCGCATCCATGATGCGCCTGACAATGCCGGTCGACAATCCGGCATCGGTACGTTCCGGCAGCACCAGCACGAATTCGTCGCCACCCATGCGTGCCACGGTATCGGTATCGCGCACCGACGATTGAATGCGATTGGCAACTGCTTTCAACAGCACATCACCGGCCTGATGACCGAGCGAGTCGTTGATGAACTTGAAGCGATCCAGGTCGATGAACAATACCCAGATCGGATGACCGTACCGATGCGCATACGAAATCGCCTGCCCGAGTCGATCGCGTAGCAGATTGCGGTTTGCGAGGCCGGTCAGTGCATCGCGGTTGGTCTGGAACTCCAGTTCGGATTCGTAACGCTTGGTCGCCGTGATGTCGTATTGCGCCGCGACGTAATGGCTGACTTTGCCGGTATCGTCCCGCACCGGCGCAATGTACAGATCGCTCCAGAACAGCGTGCCGTCCTTGCGATAATTGCGCAGCACCGCATGACCTTCTCGCTGCTCCAGCGTGCAGCCGCGCACTTCCTCGATACCCGATTGATCGCTGTCCTTGCCCCACAGGAAGCCGATATGACGACCGATCGCTTCGTCCGCCGGATAACCGGTGATGCGTTCGAACGCCGGATTGACGTATTCGATTGCGTAATTCGGTGCGTTTGCGTTGAGGATGATGATTGCGTTGGTACTTGCCTCGATCGCACGTTCGCGCAGTTGCAGGGCCTGCTCGGTCCGCTTGCGTGCGGCAATATCGGCGATCAGATCTTCGTTGACCGAACGCAATTGCAAGGTGCGCTCATCCACCAGTCGCTGAATACGGCGCGACCGGCTGACCATCGTCTGCATGCACGCAGCCGTGCCGATGCTGAACAGCAGAGCCGCCAGGAATGCCCACATTGCATTGCTGCTCTGGCTGGTGAAAAGAACGGGCGGCGTGGAAACCACGACGCGCCACGTCTTGCCGGCGATGTCGAATGCCTGTTGATATGGTGCCGGCTGGTCGTACAGCAACCATGTCGGCAAACCGAAAGTCAACGGTTTGACAGGCTCTGCAGCACCGCCGCCGAAGATCAGGCTTTGTTCGTTCCACACAGGATTCAACATCGCACTTGCATAGACGTTGATGCTGATGTTCCGCTCGCCCTCCGGAGTCCCGAGGAAATTTTCCGTCACCAGCGATTTGACGATCAGATCGCTGCTACGGAAAACCGCTGCCGTATCTCCAATCACCGCGGCACGCCGGGACGGCGCATCGGTCAGCACCGCACCATGCCGATAAATCGGCATCAGTACAACGAAACCCTGCTGCGTCCCGCTTTCCTGCAACAACTGGAAAAGACCGGTGGCAGATGGCTCGCCGGTATCGATGGCGCGCTGCATCGCCTGAGTCTGCACGTCATAGGAGTCCGCATCGAAACCGAATGCTGCTTCGTTGCCCTGCTTCGGCTCGATGTAGTCGACGACGCGGTAGCGATCGCGAATGCGCGCAGGTACCGGCTTGCCGTCCTGATTCTCCGTGATCGCAAAGCCCGGGAACTGCTCGCGCATTGTCGCTTCGTAAGCCGGACGTTCCTGTTGCGAAACGAAACGATGGTAATTGAGTGCCTGAATGTAGGGATTGCGCGCCAGGAGAGGCTCGGCAAATAACCGGAACTGTTCGCGGCTGACCGTTTCGAAGGCGACGAAAAGCTGGTTGATGTCCTTCAGCACGCGCATCGAATTGTCCAGACTCTTCTGGATCGCAGCTACGCGAATCTTTGCATGCTGCCGGAAAGCGATGTCCGCATTATCGTGTTCCAGCCGGCGCAGTGATGCAAACAGGATCGCGCTGATCAGCACGCCCACTACCAGCGTCAACAAGGCTGCCATCGACAGGGAAAAAGGAGGACGACTGCGCATCGATAGAATTCCCTATGCGTACCGTTTCAAGGACCGGATTGGCCGACAGCGGGGATCGATCAGACTGATTTCTGATCCATAAATATTTCTTTAGAGTAACTTATTTGCAACTTATTGATAAGAAAAGATCGTCATATCCCTCGATAAATCACGCATAAGCAACACTTTCGCCTGCATGCAGACACCGATCCACACCAACGCTCTTCACAAAACACTTTCATGCAGAAAAACAAAAGCGCGCCATTGGCGCGCTTTGTTCACCGTCAACCCAGCCATTTGGCAATGGATAGCAACAGTACCAGCAGCATCCACAACAGCAAGGCCCGCCACACCAGCCCCACCGTACTTTGCAATGCCCGGCTGGAGGCTTCTTCACCAAATGGCGTCTCCGTTTCAATATTTACCGAATCAACGGTCGTTGCGTCTACCGGGATCACATCGGTTGCAACTTCCACTGGCGTACCCAGGCGAATACCCATCGCACCGCCACCCGCGGAAAGGATGATGCCTATCGCTTCGTCCTGCCAGCGTCCCGCAAAATTGCGCCACGCGTAAATCGCGTCCTCGAAATTGCCGACCACGGCAAACGCCGCTGCAGTCAGACGTACCGGAATCCAGTCGATCCAGTAAAAAGCCTGTGATGCGAAACGGCCAAACTCTTCACGTTCGGCAGTACGCGGTTCATTCCAGATGCGCGCCAGATATTCTGCCACCCGATAGATGACGGCGCCGGTCGGTCCCAGCGGCGTCAGTATCCAGAAAAAAACACCGAACACATTGCGATGCGTAGTGACCAGTGCTTGTTCCACGGCGATGCGGGCGACTTCGCTCGCATCCATACCGGCCGTGTCGCGCTTGGTCCATTCGGCCAGCAGCGAACGCGCTGTCGCCTCGTCACCGTTATTCAACGCCAGCTGGATCGATGTAAAGAAGTGACTGTAGTGACGAAACCCGAGTGTCAGATAGACGACAGCAATATTCAGCAGCAGCACAAAAAGCGGACCGAACTTGAGACAGATCCAGTGCAGCAATGCCACCGGTATCGCAAAGGCCGCGATCATCAATCCCCACGCCAGTCGGCCATGTTTCGCCTGCCCGGCGTTGAACGATGCCTCCAGTTTGCCTGCCAGCGTCCTCGCGCTTGCATAAACCGGATTGTCCGCACGCAGCGGTTTCAATTGCTCGATCAGCAAAGCGAAGAGTATGGAAAAAAATGTCATCGAGGCGCCCTGGATAGTAAATCAGCCCATACGATAACGCAGGCCATCAGCGGAATCAAATACTGCTGCGCACAGTTAGTGCAGGATCCGTGCAACCACGAATGCCCGGCCGTTATCTACACACGCAGAAAATGAAACAGGTTGCGCAACATGCCCGCCGTCGCCCCCCAGATGAAGTAGCGCTCGTACGGCATCACGTAAAACGTCCTGCGCCCGGTCTGGAACTCCGCGGTACGCCGCTGGTGGTGCTTGCCATCCATCAGGAAGGCGAGCGGCACCTCGAAAATTTCCGCAACCTCGAACGAATCGGCTTTCAGTTCGAACGGCGGCTGCACAATGCCGACCACAGGCACCACACGAAATCCGGTACCGGTACAGTAATCGGGCAAGGTACCGATCACTTCCACGTGGCGCTTGTCGAGTCCGATTTCCTCTTCGGCCTCACGCAATGCGGTTTCGACCGGCGAAGCATCGAAAGTCTCGGTACGTCCGCCGGGAAAACTGATCTGTCCTGCGTGATCGTTCAAATGTGCCGTACGTTGGGTCAACAACAAGGTCGGCCCTGTTTCGCGCTGGACAATCGGAATCAGCACAGCCGCATCGGTCAATGGCCGGTCCATCGGACGCACCAGGCGTTCGATCGAAATCTCGGGCGTCCACTCCGGCGGATTGGCAAACCGATCGCGCAGCACTGTTGCCGTCAATCGGTCTGGTGTAATGGCCTCTTCCCCTCCCAATGAATCTACCGGGAGCGATTCTGGATCGAAATGCAGTCTGGCCAAGTGACGTTCCTACGTACAAAAAATGAATCTGAAAATCTGTTGCGGTATCGTATTTCACATTTCCGGCATTTGCTTGAGCGTCACCGCTATCGCTACGGATTGTGAAACAAGACTTTTATTTTTCCCGCTACAAGTAACGTTTTGCGATATTACCTGACTGTCCGACTTTTGTTGTGATCATGAAAAATTGCTCTCCAAGCGGTCTTTATAGATAAAAACATTCTCGACAAGGGCTGGCAATTCATAAGAACAACGACCAAAAAACAAAACCCCGCATCCTGAATGCGGGGTTTTGT
>NZ_DATMTD010000057.1:0-1596 GCF_035565035.1 Oxalicibacterium sp.
GGCGGTGCTGGAATTTACAATCCAGCCATGGGGAAAAACGATATCTCGTGGCATGGCGGATATGGGCCAGTTGTTGGTCTCGTAGAATAAAAAAGCCGGGCATTGCCCGGCTAGATAATTATTCAGCAGCTTCTGCTTTGCCCTTTGGGCGTCGCTCCAGCAGTTCTTTCAGGAACTGGCCTGTATAAGAGCGCTTTTCCTTCACGATATCTTCCGGACGTCCAACTGCCACGATCTCGCCGCCGCCATCACCACCTTCCGGACCAAGATCGATAACCCAGTCGGCAGTCTTGATGACTTCGAGATTGTGCTCGATGACCACAACCGTATTGCCCTGTTCGACCAGCTCGTGCAGCACTTCGAGAAGCTTTGCAACGTCGTGGAAGTGCAGGCCGGTCGTCGGCTCGTCAAGAATATAGAGTGTGCGACCCGTTGCGCGGCGCGACAGTTCCTTGGCGAGTTTCACGCGCTGCGCTTCACCACCCGAAAGTGTCGTTGCCTGCTGACCGACCTTGATATAGCCGAGGCCAACCTTCACCAGCGTTTCAAGCTTGTCACGCACGGCTGGAACTGCGGAGAAGAACTCAGCGCCTTCCTCAACCGTCATGTCGAGAACATCGGCAATCGACTTGCCTTTGAACTGCACTTCCAGCGTTTCGCGGTTGTAGCGCTTGCCGTGACAGACATCACAGGTGACATAGACATCCGGCAGGAAGTGCATCTCAATCTTGATGACGCCATCGCCTTGGCAGGCCTCACAGCGTCCACCTTTCACGTTGAACGAGAAGCGTCCGGGCTGATAACCGCGAGCCTTGGCTTCCGGCAGGCCGGCGAACCAATCGCGCATCGGTGTAAACGCGCCGGTATAGGTCGCCGGGTTGGAACGCGGCGTGCGGCCAATCGGCGACTGATCGATGTCGATGACTTTATCGAGGAATTCCAGTCCTTCGATGCGGTCATGCTCCGCGGGATGTTCGCGCGAGCCCATGATACGGCGCGAAGCGGCCTTGAATAGCGTTTCGATCAGGAAGGTGGACTTGCCACCACCGGATACGCCTGTAACTGCCGTGAATGTGCCAAGCGGAATATCCGCTGAAACATCCTTCAGATTGTTGCCACGCGCGCCGACAACGCGGATGCGCTTGTTCTTGGTGAGCTTGCGGCGCTCAGCGGGAACAGTTACTTCCATCGCACCCGACAGATATTTGCCGGTGAGCGAATTCGGGTTGGACATAACGTCTTTCGGCGTGCCCTGCGCGATGATCTTGCCGCCATGAACACCAGCAGCCGGGCCGATATCGACCACATAGTCTGCTGTCAGGATCGCATCTTCATCGTGTTCGACGACGATAACGGTATTGCCGAGATCGCGTAGGTGACGAAGTGTGTCGAGAAGGCGGGCATTGTCGCGCTGATGCAAGCCAATGGACGGCTCATCGAGCACGTAAAGCACGCCAGTCAGACCGGAGCCGATTTGTGAGGCAAGGCGAATACGCTGGCTTTCACCACCCGACAGCGTGCCGGAATTGCGTGCCAGTGTCAGATAGTCGAGACCAACATCGTTGAGGAATTCCAGACGTTCGCGGATTTCCTTGA
>NZ_DATMTD010000058.1:0-30500 GCF_035565035.1 Oxalicibacterium sp.
AGGCTCTTAAACAACAAACGAAGGAGAAACACCATGGACCGTATCAATACCCCAGCCATCGACTCGGCAACCGGCCCCACCGCAGAAGTCTATGCACAGATCAAGAAAGCGGCAGGCAGTGTGCCGAACACGTTCGCCGTCATTGGCGCCCACGGCCCGGCCGCATTGAAAGCAGTGTTGAATGCGGACGGCGTGCTGGCAGGCGGTTCGTTGAACAAGCAGGAGCTTGAAACCATCAAGCTGGTCGTCAGTGTCGTCGCCGGCTGCGACTATTGTGTGGCAGCCCACTCGCTGTTGGGCAAATTGACCGGCTTGCCGCAGGACGTTCTCAAACAGATTCGCGATGGCCAACCGACCGGTGACGCCAAACGTGATGCACTGATTCGCTTTGTCCGGGTGATCGTGCAAACCAGCGGCACGATCAGCGTTTCCGAGTTCGATGCCGTCAAGGCGGCGGGTTACAGCGATGCGCAACTGGTGGACATCAGCCTGGCAATTTCGGTGACATCGTTTACCAACATCTTTAACCGCATCAATGACACCACGGTCGATTTTCCGGCTGTGGCGTGATGAAAGAATTCACGGCGGATACATTGGGAAATATGTCGCCGCCGGTTTTTCACTATGATTCGATAATCGATTCAAACAGGGAATAAAAAAATGGCAGCGCAAATATTCGATTTCGAAGGGCCGAAAGGCTATCGTCTCTCCGGGCGTCTTTCCGAACCCGAAACAGCATTGCGAGGGTGGGCGATTTTTGCACACTGCTTCACGTGCGGCAAAGACAGCCTTGCAGCGACGCGTCTGACAAAAGCGTTGGCTGAACATGGCGTTGGTGTGCTGCGTTTCGATTTTGCCGGGCTGGGAGCAAGCGGCGGCGTTTTTGGTGACTCCAGTTTTGCCGCCGATGTGAACGATCTGATCGCCGCAGGAAAGGCCATGACGGCAGCCGGCAAGGAACCTTCGTTATTGATCGGGCATAGCCTTGGCGGTGCGGCATCATTAATGGCAGCCGGCGATTTGCCAAGCATCCGCGGTGTGGTCACGATCGGGGCGCCGTATGACGTTGCGCACGTGTTGAGACTGTTCGATCCGAAAGGTCTGGAGAAAGTGGAAGCGGAGGGCGAGGCAGAGGTGCAACTGGGCGGGCGTCCGTTCGTCGTCCGTAAAAGTCTGGTTGAAGGCTTGCGCCAGCACGATCTGCGTTCGCGTATCGCTGAACTGCATCGGCCGCTGCTGGTGATGCATGCGCCGGGCGACGATACCGTCGATGTCAGCAGTGCGGCACACATTTTTGCCGCGGCCAGACATCCGAAGAGTTTTATCTCGCTGGATGACGCCGATCATCTGCTGACGCGTCGCGCCGATGCGGATTATGTCGCCGCATTGATTACAGCATGGGCAACGCGTTACTTGCCGATGGAAGGGAATTGAATTGCGAGAATGAGCGACATCAGGGCCTGTGTCGCTCATATAATCAGTGGTGAACAGCTTTCTTTGGGCCTTCGGCTTTTTTGTCGATGTATTCGTGTGCTGTCTGGATGCCGTGCGCGATACATTCGTCGATCGTCGGATATGAATGGCCATCTGCTACTTCGCGATCCCTGAACCCGTCATCAAAATGTTCCGTTATCACGACGCGAGGAACGTAGTCCGGCAGCTTTCTGTCGGGATCGATTCTCGACAGATGCGCGGAAATTTGTACCGAAACACTCCATCCCTTGTAAGTTTCATAATGTGACTGCATTTTTTGTCTCCGTGATTTGCATGAAATATCCTGGCATTCCGCCTAGCGCCATAAATTGACTGACCTGAAAGCAAAAAAGCCGCGTCTTGTAAAAGGCGCGGCTTGATGCTTGCGGGATCATCAGTTCAGGTCGTCATCCGTCGTGCTGAGTGTGCTGCCACTATTATCGAGCGTCCGTTTCTGATGCTGCACGGTCTTGTGCGACTGTTCGCCGGGAATGGTTTCGTGATGAATGACCTCTTCTGCATCGCGGGAGGAGTCCATATCGGTCGGCACTTTCTCGGACGTTGATTTGCGGAAGTTATCCATAACGGTTTTCATGTCGTCTCCATTGGCTGTCTGTGTAATTCATCATAGACCGGTGCATTGCCTTTTTAACATCGGAAAACGTCTCGATTTTTTGTAGGAACGCAAGTCAGAAAATCCGCGCTTTTTCATGACTTTCGTCTTTTTTGAATCCTGTTTTTTTGTTAACAAATAAAATTTATTATTTGACAATGTTGTAAAGGCGTTTTCAAGTTTGCTCAACCCCATCAGCTTATCTATAATTGGCGCGGCTTCAGTGAAGCAGAGAGAGACCCGCATGTGACAAGATGCAGCAAGACTGCACCGTACCTTGACCTCAGGAATACAGAAAAATGCACGCAAACGGGGTCAGTTTTTCCATCGCCGCTCATGCGGCATGGGCGCCGGGTATAGAGACACCTGAAGCGTGGACATCCTGGGCAGAAATGCCATATCCGATCGAAGGCAATACCGAGCCAGCTGTGCAACAGATGCCTGCCATGCTGCGGCGCCGCGCCGGTGCACTGGGCAAGATGGCGCTGGAAGTTGCATATCAGTGTTTGGATGGAAGAACGAATGTGCCGGTCGTCTTTTGTTCACGTCATGGTGAAGTGACTCGCGCAGTCGATTTGCTGACCGATCTTGTGCGAGACGAACCGTTGTCGCCGACGAGTTTCGGCCTCGCTGTGCACAATGCCAGCGCAGGTCTGTTTTCAATTGCACGAGCAGATCGTGCCAACCATCTGGCGCTTGCAGCCGGCAAAAGTACGATCGAGCATGGTGTGATCGAGGCGTGCGGCCTGCTGGCGGATGGGGAACCGATGGTGCTGCTCGTTGCGTATGACAATCCGCTACCGGCGGTCTTCGCGCAGTTTGATGAATGTAGGGAACAGCCATATGCATGGGCCTGGTTAGTCGTGCCGGCAGACAAGGCGGCCGTTCATTTAAGTTGGCACAGAACCGAGAATGGACTGGTTCAAGAACCGAATAATATGCCGCCGGGTTTGCAGGTATTGGGGTTTCACCTGAGAGGTGATTCGTTGCTGGAACGGATTGCCGATAATCGATGCTGGCGCTGGACGCATCATGCTTGATCGCCTTTCGCTTTATTGGCGTGTATTTGCGACAGGATTGAGCTTTATCATTTTTGGTCTGGGCGGATTGTTGCTGCGCGCAGCCGTGTTTCCCATGCTGAATCTGTTTGTCCGGCAACGGCAGAGGCGTATTGCGTTATCACGTACGGTAATTCGCGGCGCTTTTCGTTCCTTCGTCTGGCTGATGCAGATATTGGGAGTATTGCGTTATGAAATTATCGGCCTTCAGCGTTTGCAACGTGAAGGCTTGTTGATTCTGGCTAACCATCCGACGCTGATCGACACGGTTTTTTTGATGGCATTCGTCAAGCGTGCAGATTGCATCGTCAAAGGAAAGTTGTGGGACAACCCGTTCACACGCGGACCGGTACGGGCGGCGGGATATATCAATAATGATGCCGGGGTGGATTTGGTGGCCGGTTGTATTTCATCGCTGCAAGCTGGCAACAATTTGATTATTTTTCCAGAGGGAACACGTACACCTGCAGACGGTGAAATCAATCTGAAACGCGGGGCGGCAAACATTGCTGTACGAGGTGCACGAGATGTAACGCCGGTTGTTATTCGCTGCGAACCGCTTACGCTGGGGAAAGGCGAAAAATGGTGGAAGGTTCCTCCATGTGCCGCTCGCTTCCGCATCGAAGTACGAGACGATATCAGGATCGGCAGTTTTATTGCAGACGGTACGACTGAAGTCATGGCTGCACGACATCTGACCGAATATCTGCAAAGTTATTTTATGAAAGAAGGCCAACGTCATGCTTGAGCAAGAAGTGAAGGAAATGATCATCGACGTACTGCAGCTGGAAGATATCAGCACAGACGACATCGATAGCAACGAGCCATTGTTTGTTGAAGGTCTGGGACTGGATTCGATCGACGCACTGGAATTGGGTGTTGCATTGCAAAAACGCTACGGCATTTCATTGTCGGCTGAATCGGAAGATACACGTCGTCACTTTGCTTCGGTAAACGCATTGGCTGCACTGATTGAAAGCAGCAGAACAAAATAAGGGAGAAGTACGATGGTATCGATTAATACGATGAGCAAGGACGAACTGTACGGCTGGGTCGTCGATCTGCTGGCAGAAATGTTCGAACTCGACAAATCGAAGCTGACGATGGAGTCGAATCTGTACGCCGATCTGGATATCGACAGCATCGACGCCGTCGATCTCGCAGTGAAGCTCAAGCAGATGACCGGCAAACGCCTGCAGCCGGAAGTGTTCAAAACCATCCGTACGATCGGCGACGTCGTCGATGCACTATCGGATCTGGCGTCGGAGCAGGCAGCATAAACCGCTCCATGTGGACGATATGCACAGTGCTGATCACACTGTTGTATCCACTCGTCATCTGGTTCGGGCACGGGCAGATCGAACCGCGCTGGCTGGCAGCATTACTGCTGCTGGCGCTTGCCACGCGTTTGCCTGCGCTGAAGATCAGTCGTATTGCGCGCTGGTCGGTGGCGGGCGGATTGCTGCTAGCCGCCTTTGCAATATGGGACAACATGCTGTTGCCGTTGAAACTGTATCCGGTACTGGTCAATTGCGCGATGCTGGCCGTGTTCGGTTACAGCCTGCTGTCGCCGCCTTCGATCATCGAACGCATGGCGCGCCTGCGCGATCCGGCATTGCCTGCCGCCGCCGTCCGCTATACGCGCCGCGTCACGCAGATATGGTGCGTGTTTTTCGTCGTCAACGGCTCGATTGCATTGGGTACCGCGTTATGGGCATCGGAAGCAGTGTGGTCGCTGTATACCGGCGTCATTGCCTATGTGCTGATGGGTTTGCTGTTTGGTATCGAATTCCTGTTCCGGGTACGTTTCAAGCGCCGCATCATGGCTGAATCCCATGTCTGAGTCGTGTTCATTCGCGTTGCCCGATCTGTATCGGTTAATTGCCCGTCGTCCGGCCGACGTGGTGGTCGGGCGACGTGATGGCGATGTTGTGCGCAATGCCGAACTTTTGCAGCGCATCCACGCATGGCATGGGCTGCTGCAACGGCGCGCCGGTCGTAATTTTGCGCTGTTTCTGGAAGACAGTATCGAGTTCGGTGCCGCACTGCTTGGCGCCTGGCATGCAGGCAAGACGATCTGGCTGCCCGCCGACAGGCTGGCGGCAACCTGCGACACGCTGGCGCAAAGTGTCGATGGATTTCTCGGTGAGTTTCCCGCAGCGGTTGCACCGCTTGCACCGCATATCGCCGATGAAAGCGTCGCGTTCGAGATCAGGATAATTCCACCGGATTTTCCGGCGCTGGTTGTCTACACATCCGGCACGACCGGCGATGCGCAAGCGATTCCTAAACGGATGTCGCAATTGTCGCGCGAGATTGCGACGCTCGAGTCGTTGTTCGGCGAAAGGCTCGGCGATGCCGCGATCGTTGCGACGGTGTCGCACCAACATATTTACGGTTTGCTTTTCAAGGTGCTGTGGCCCCTGGTCGAGGGCCGCATCATCCATTCGCGTATCCAGAATTTTCCGGAAGAACTGTTGCTGGCCATCTCGCAGCATCCATGTGCACTGATCGCCAGTCCTGCCTATCTGAAACGTTTGCCCGATCACCTGGCGTGGGCGGACGCACAACCGTTGCGGGCGGTGTTTTCTTCCGGTGGACCGTTGTCGACTGATGTTGCAACATCGACCGGCAATCTGCTGGGACAGGTGCCGATCGAAGTCTATGGCAGTTCCGAAACCGGCGGCATCGCATGGCGACAGCGCATTACCGGTGTATCCGATGCATGGCATCCGATGCCGAATGTGGAATGGCGCCGTTCTGCCGAAAATTTGCTGGAAGTACGTTCGCCGCATCTGTCGGACGACAACTGGTTTGCACTGGCTGATTGCGTGCAACCGTTAGGCGAAGGATTTGAATTGCGCGGACGCAGCGATCGCATCGTCAAGATCGAGGAGAAACGCATTTCTTTGACGGCAATCGAATCGCGGTTGAATAACAGCGGATTGGTATCAGTCGCGCGTGTCGTCGTTTGTGACGAAGCTGTCGGTCAGCGTCAGCGACTTGCTGCATTCGTCGTGTTATCCGACGACGGAAAGCGCGTTCTGGAGGGGAATGGAAAACTCGCGTTGAACGGTCAATTGCGCAACGTATTGAGCGGCACGATTGAGCCGGTCGCGTTGCCGCGTCGCTGGCGTTATCTGGACCAGATGCCGACTGATGCACAAGGTAAAACCTCGCGAGCAGCCTTGCTGGCATTGCTCGATGTTCGACCACGTACACCGCATCTGCGTCTGATTGCACGTGACGAACAACGGGTGGAGCTGGAAATGATCGTTCCCGCCGATCTCTATTATTTCGACGGGCATTTTCCTGAAGCGCCGATTTTGCCTGGCGTAGTGCAGGTCGACTGGGCGATCAGCAATGGACGTCAATATTTCGATCTTCCGCCGCATTTTCAGGGAATCAATGCTCTGAAGTTTCAGCAGGTTATCCAGGCAGACACGCCAGTAACGCTGGAACTGCTGCATGATCGGCAGAAAAGCAGTTTGAACTTCCGTTATTTTTCGCCGAAAGGCCAGCACGCCAGCGGTCGCATTTTGTTTACGGCCACTCCACATGTATCGCCCTCATCGGCGTCGTTATCGCCATAAAGATCACATGTTGAATAAAACGTTTTCTCCACCGGGGCAGAGTGCATTCGCCGCCCGTTTCGAAGCGCAAAAAATTGCATTCGGTCCGGTGGTCTTCCAGTGCGTCCGTTACGCATGGAAACGCGGCATGCTGCAGGCGCTGGCCGATGCCGGCGAAGGCGGCTTGACGATCGACGAACTGGCGGCGCGTGGTACGTGGACCGAGTACGCATTGAAAGTCGTCCTGGAAACCTGTCTGTCGGCCGGTGTCGTTTATCTGCAGAACGATCACTACACGCTCGACAAGAGCGGCTATTGCGTATTGACCGACAAGATCACGCAGATCAATCTCGATTTCAATCACGACATTTGTTATCGCGGCTTGTTTCATCTGGACGAATCGCTTGATCGTGAGCAACCGGTTGGACTGCAAACATTGGGCGACTGGCCGACGCTATATGAAGGTATGTCGGCATTGCCCGAGCCGGCGAAGACGAGCTGGTTCGCATTCGATCATCATTATTCCGACATCTCGCTTCCGTCGGTGTTGCCAGACATCTTCGCCACCGCGCCGCGTCGTCTGATGGATATTGGCGCCAATACCGGCAAGTTCAGTTGCGCGGCGCTCGCATACAACTCCAAGGTGGAATTGCACCTGGTCGATTTGAAGAATCAGTTGGCAGTTGCAGATGTGGCGTTGCAGACAGCGGGTCTGCGCAATCGTGCGCATCTGCATTCAATCAATCTGCTGGATGCAGGATTGCCGTTGCCGGCCGGCATGGATGTGATCTGGATGAGTCAGTTCCTGAGCTGCTTCAGCGAGACGGCGATCGCCGGTATTTTGCAACGCGTGGCAGGCGCACTGGCCCCGAACGGCCAAGTGCTGATCATGGATACGTTCTGGGATCGCCAGCGATACGACATCGCATCGTACTGCCTGATCAACACATCGCCCTATTTCACCGCAATGGCCAGTGGTAACAGCAAGATCTATGAAAGTGGCGACTATATTCGACTGGCGGAACGCGCAGGTTTGCGGCTCCTGACTGTGCGTGACGATATCGGTTATTGCCATTCGCTGCTGCGTTTCGAACGCGCAGACGCAGGAGAGGCCAATGGCTGACGCATTCAATCCGGTCGTGCTGATCCCCGTCTACGATCATGAGCATGCGATCGGAACGGTCGTTGCCTCTGTGCTATCGCACAGCGTGCAATGCATCCTTGTCGATGACGGCAGTTCGTCAGCCTGTGCACATGTACTGGATGAAATTGCGGCTGCGGCACCGGATCACGTCACGCTTGTGCGTCATTCCTCAAATCGTGGAAAAGGGGCTGCTGTCATGACGGGCTTTGCGCGGGCTGTCAGCGATGGTTACAGCCATGCATTGCAGATCGACGCGGACGGGCAGCATCGCGTGGAAGACATTCCGAGGTTCCTGGCTGCGTCGGCAGAAAATCCGGACGCCGTGATTGTCGGTTATCCGATCTATGACGAATCTGTGCCGGCGATCAGACTATACGGTCGTTACGCCACCCATGTCTGGGTATGGATCAACACGTTATCGTTCGAGATCAAGGATTCGATGTGCGGTTTTCGCGTTTATCCGATCGCCCCCGTCATTGGATTGGCAGCGCGCCGGCAACTCGGGAGCCGTATGAATTTCGATACCGAAATTCTGGTACGTCTGTTTTGGGATGGTTTGCGCATGGTGAACCTGCCCACGCGTGTTGCCTATCCGTTGGATGGTGTATCGCATTTCCGTGTCTGGCTGGATAACGTATTGATCACACGCATGCATACGGAGCTGTTCTTTGGCATGGTGGTGCGGATTCCGCGTCTGCTGATGCGGAAATGGCGAACGTCATGAGCGCAGCCAAAAAACACTGGGCCAACATCAACGAAGTGAGCTTCGTTGCAGGCATGCGGTTGCTGTTCGCAATCTATCGCGTGTTCGGTCGCTGGCCATTCCGTGTCGTGTTGTACCCGGTATTGCTCTGGTATGTGCTGACACAGCCGCAGGCGCGTCGTGCATCGCTCGATTATCTGGGACGCGTGCGACATTACGTGCCGGTATCGGTCGGCACGAAAGGCGTGTTGCGTCATTTTGCGTCGTTCGCCGAATCCATTCTAGACAAGATGTTGCTGTGGGGCGGATTGTTCAAAATTGAACAGGTCGCGTATCGCGGTGCGGAACAGCTTGATCGTTTGATCAATGACAGACGCGGCGCGCTGCTGATTTGCGCACATTTGGGTAATCTTGAATTGTGCCGTGTGCTGGCGCGACAACACACGAACATGCGCTTGACGATACTGGTGCATACCAAGCACGCACGGGCATTCAATCAGATGCTGGCAACGCTGGACCCGGCCAGCCAGTTGAATCTGATGCAGGTGACCGAAATGACGCCAGCGACGGCAATGCTGTTGTCGGAAAAAATCGCCGATGGAGAATTTGTAGTGATTGCCGGCGATCGCGTGCCGGTATCGGCGCAGCCGCGCGTGGCAATGGCGGATTTCCTCGGTGCACAGGCGGCATTTCCGGTCGGCCCCTATGTATTGGCGAGCATTCTGCAATGTCCGACATATCTTCTTTTCTCGACGCAGCATGACGGGCGGGCGGAAATCTTCTTCGAACTGCTGCGTGAATCAGTCAAGCTGCCGCGCAAGAATCGCGACGACGCTCTGCGCCCGCTAGTGACCGATTACGCACAACGGTTACAACATCATTGCCTGCGCGCACCGCTGCAGTGGTTCAATTTTTACGATTTTTGGCATTTACCTGTACTGGAAAAAAACGATGCATCCCGCTGACATCAAAAATACGCAACGCGCTGTCCGCTTCGATCAGGGACGTTTGCAGATCGAAGACATTGCCGACATCGCCAAGGGAAAAGCAAAAGCGATGCTGTCGGAAGATCCGCAATTTCGCGCCGCCATCGCGCGCGGTGCGGACTTTCTCGATCGCCTGCTGCGTGAAGACGGCATCATCTACGGCGTGACGACCGGCTACGGCGATTCGTGCACGGTGACGGTGCCGCCGGAACTGGTCGCCGATTTGCCGCATCACCTGTACACGTATCACGGTTGCGGTCTCGGTCAGTATCTGACGCCGGAACAGACACGTGCCGTGATGGCCGCACGTCTTGCATCGCTGAGTAAAGGATATTCGGGCGTATCTGTCGAGTTGCTGGAGCAGATCGCCCGTTTGCTGGATGCAGGGCTGCTGCCATTGATTCCTTCCGAAGGATCGGTCGGCGCCAGCGGCGATCTGACGCCTTTGTCGTATCTGGCGGCCGTGTTGTGCGGCGAGCGCGAAGTCTGGCGCGATGGCGTGCAGATTCCCGCCGCGCAGGCATTGCAGGAAGCAGGCATCAAACCGTTGCGCCTGCGTCCGAAAGAGGGGTTGGCGATCATGAACGGCACCGCGGTGATGACTGCGTTGGCCTGTCTCGCATACGATCGTGCGGCCTACCTGACGCAATTGACGACGCGCATCACGGCGATGGCGTCGTATGCGCTGGACGGCAATGCACATCATTTCGACGAAACGCTGTTTTCGGTGAAGCCGCATGCCGGCATGCAGCAGGTTGCCGCATGGCTGCGACAAGACCTGGACTGCGAACAGACCGAACGCAACGGCAAGCGTTTGCAGGATCGTTATTCGATTCGCTGCGCGCCGCATGTGATCGGCGTTCTCGCGGATGCGCTGCCGTTCTTCCGTCAGTCGATCGAAAACGAGTTGAACAGCGCCAACGACAATCCGATCATCGATGCGGAAGGCGAACGCGTGTTGCATGGCGGTCACTTTTACGGCGGGCACATTGCGTTTGCGATGGACGGCATGAAGAACGCGGTCGCCAATCTGGCCGATCTGCTGGATCGTCAGATGGCGCTGCTGGTCGACAGCCGTTACAACAATGGCTTGCCATCGAATCTGTCCGGTGCACGAGGCTCGCGTGCGGCGATCAATCATGGATTGAAGGCCTTGCAGATCAGCGCATCGGCGTGGACCGCCGAAGCGTTGAAACTGACGATGCCAGCGTCGGTATTCTCGCGTTCGACCGAATGTCACAACCAGGACAAGGTCAGCATGGGTACGATCGCTGCGCGCGATTGTTTGCGCGTGCTGGAACTGACGGAGCAAGTCGTCGCCGCGTTGCTGATTACGGTGCGTCAAGGTGTCGAACTGCGTCGTCGCGTGCAGCCTGATGCACCGTTGCATGGGTCACTGGAACGCATGACGCAGATTCTCGGTGCCGATATCGCGGTGATCGAGGAAGACCGTCGTCTCGAATCGGAATTGCGCGTGCTGCTGCAACGCATGCGCGATCAATCGTGGAATCTGTATGCGTAGAAAAAGCGCCGACAGCCGATGGTGGGCGGAGGCCGAGATCACTGTGCAGTTCTTCGATCTCGATCCGATGCAAATCGTCTGGCACGGCAACTATGTCAAATATCTGGAAGTGGCGCGCTGCGCGTTGTTCGACAAGATCGACTACAACTACGAGCAGATGCAGCGATCCGGATATTCGTGGCCGGTGATCGATGTGCAATTGCGCTACATCGGTTCGGCGAAGTTCGGTCAGCGGCTGAAATTGCGCGCCGATCTGGTCGAGTGGGAAAATCGTTTGAAAATCGACTACCTGATTACCGACGCGGAAACCGACGCACGCTTGACGCGCGCCAGCACGACGCAGGTCGCGATCGATATGCAGAGCGGTGAAATGTGTTTTGTCTCGCCGCCGGTACTGTTCAAGAAACTGGGATTGGAACCTGTATGAAGCAATATGTAATCGGACTGAGCCTGCTGGCAGCGACTGCGTTGTGCAGTGCGGCGGCGCCGGTCGCGAAGATTCAGGCGATGCTGGCCAAACCGGCCGTGTTGTGCGGACGCTTCGATCAGACCAAATATCTGAGCGGCATGAAAAAGCCTTTGTTGTCGAACGGCCGCTTTTGCGTCGTGAATGGCAAGGGCGTGCTGTGGCGTGCGTTGCAACCGTTTCCGGATACGTTGCGTTTGACGCGCGACGAGATCGTGCATTTTCAGGGCGATCGTGTTGCCATGCGGCTCGATGCCAAGCAGGAGCCGACGGTGCGCATGATCAACAGTGTGCTGTTCTCACTGCTGTCCGGCGACTTGTCGCAACTGCACAAACTGTTTGAAGTCGATGGTTCGGCCGATGCCAACAGCTGGCGCGTTGCATTGAAGGCGCGCGAACCCGCATTGGCGAAAGCCATCGGCGCGATTTCGCTGGAAGGCGGCGCTTACGTGAAAAACATCACGATCAGCGAAGAAAGCGGCGACAAGACCAACATCGTGTTTTCCGCCATGCAGACTGGCGAAGCGGCGATGCAACCGGAAGAGGCGGCACTGTTTTGATTCGTCGTCATCGTCTCGCGTTGATATGGGCATTGGTCGTGTGCGTGCTGATCGGGCATAACGCGTATCTGTGGCTGGGCAAACGCATCGTGCCGGATACCGACATCCTCGCGTTGCTGCCGGTGCAGAAGCGCGACCCTGTATTGCAGCAATCGTTTACGCACATGGTCGAATCGGCTCAGCAACGTGTCGTCGTGCTGGTCGGTGCAACCGACTGGAATGATGCGCAGCGCGCAGCCGATGCCTACAGCACGATACTGGCGCAGCACAAGGAATTGTTACAGGCGACGCAGCTGAACGATCAGACGCAGGCCGACTGGCTGACAAAATTCCAGCAGCATCGCCTGGTGTTGATGACGTCATCGCAGGAAGCGCAGCTGCAACGTCAGCCGGCGGCATTCTGGGTCGATGCCGCAAAGGCCAAACTGTACAGCCCGTTCGGCGGGCCGAAACTGGGTGCATGGCGCGACGATCCGTTCGGGCTGTTCAGCGACTGGATACAGGAGCGCGCGCAAGAGACGCCGGTGCGTCCACGCGACGGGCATCTGTTCGTCGCCGACGCGCAAAAGCAATATGTGCTGCTGCCGCTGACATTGACGGCGCCGGCGTTCTCGATGTCTGCGCAGGAGACCGTGATGCCGCTGCTGTCGCAGGCAGCGGATGCCGCACGCAAGGCAGTGCCGACTGCGGAAGTGGTTACATCCGGCGTGGTGTTGCACGCAGCGGCCGCCAGCGAGCAGGCGCACAGCGAGATGTCGACCATCGGCGTCGGCTCGCTGATCGGCATCATTCTGCTGACGTGGTTGACGTTCCGCTCGATCAAGCCGATCGTGCTGATTTTTCTATCGATTGGTATCGGCTGTCTGGGTTCGCTGTCGATCTGCTGGATATTGTTCGAACGCGTACATCTGCTGACGCTGGTGTTCGGCGCCAGCTTGATCGGTGTCGCGCAGGATTACGGCATCTACTTTTTGTGCAATCGATTGCACGCCGATCCTTCGATTGATTCTCGTACATTGCTGAAGCGTTTGATGCCGGGGCTGAGTCTGACCTTGCTGGCGGCGGTGATCGGTTACATGGGATTGGCGCTGACACCGTTTCCGGGATTGCGGCAGATGGCGTTGTTTTCCGCGCTCGGATTGATCTTCGCGTGGCTGACGGTGGTGTTTTGGTTCCCGGCATTGATCGGTCGTCAGACGCTGAAACAGGGCAGACTGGTGCACACCTATGGCAATGCATTGCGCCGCTGGCCGAGACTGCGCATGCGCAGCAAATCCACGTGGGTCGGCATCCTGTTTTTTATCGTATTGAGCGTGCTTGGTTGTCTGCGCCTTGGCGTCAACGACGACATTCGATTGCTGCAGAATCCGCCCAAGCATTTG
Organism: Oxalicibacterium sp.; assembly: GCF_035565035.1. GTDB lineage: Bacteria > Pseudomonadota > Gammaproteobacteria > Burkholderiales > Burkholderiaceae_D > Oxalicibacterium. The sequence continues at coordinate 13,480 of NZ_DATMTD010000058.1, forward strand.
ATCGACGATCAGATCAAGCTGGGCAAACTGCTTGATGCGCCGACGCCGGTGCAGTTCTTCCTGATCCGTGGCGACGATACGGAAGCCGTGCTGCAACGTGAAGAAGCGTTGAAGAAACGACTGGATCCCTTGATCGCCGATCACAAGATCACCGGGTATCAGGCATTGTCGAATTGGGTTCCTTCCGCTCAAACACAAACTGTGCGACGCGCGTTGGTGGAACAGAAATTATTGAATTCCGGCGGACCGCTTGAACTATTGGCAGCGCAGATTGGCGAGGATCGCAGCTGGATCGACGAGACGCGCGCGCATCTGTTGTCTGCGAGCGCACCGTTGACGATGGACGAATTTCTGAAAACCCCAGCCAGCGAGCCATGGCGTCATCTGTGGATCGGTCAGACCGAAGGCGTGACGGCCAGCATCGTGGCGCTGCGTGGCTTGAATTACGCCGACTTGGCATCGATGCAACAGGCGGCGAACGGTTTGCCCGGCGTGCAGTGGGTCGACAAGGTCAACGAAATCTCGTCGGTGTTGGGTCTCTATCGCAAGTACATGGGCTGGGTCGTATTTGGCGCGTATATCGTGGTGTTTGCCTTGCTGTTCGCACGCTATCGCGGCAATACCTGGCGCGTGCTGGCACCGACGGCAGCGGCCAGTATTGCTGCGCTCGCATTACTCGGATTCGGCGGACAGAATATCCAGCTGTTTCATGTGCTGGCGTTGATGCTGTTGCTTGGCGTCGGTGTGGATTACGGCATTTTCATGCAGGAACATCCGGGCCGCCGCAATGCGACGCCGTGGCTCGCTGTCGGCCTGTCGGCGGCGAACACGATTCTGTCGTTCGGTTTGCTGGGGTTGAGCAAGACACCGGCACTGCAGGCGTTCGGCCTGACGATGTTGCTGGGCATTGCGCTAGTCTGGCTGATCGTGCCGTGTTTCGGCAAGGATGTCGACGATAGTGCGCAGCATGAAGCGGTGTAACAGAAAGAAAACATGAAACGCATTTCAATCATTCATCGCGTATTGCTGATTACGACGTTGGCCGCAATGCTGGCGTTGACCGGTTGCGCGACGGCGCCGGCACCGCAATCGGCGCGCCTCAATCTGCGTTTGAGTCCGTCGTCGCTGGGCGCGTCGATCGCACGTCAGCAGCATTTGAAGGTGGAACGAGAAGGTCGCATCGACGAACTCGATGCAGCGCTGGAGGTCGATCCCGATCACATTCAACTGGTCGGTCTGGCGTTCGGACAGCGCGTATTGAGTTTGAGCTATGACGGCAAGGAACTGACATCGTGGCGGCACGTGATGCTGCCGTCGCAGGTACGGGCCGAGGACGTGCTGGAAGATCTGCAATTGACGTTGTGGCCGAAGGAGGCGATTGCCAGTGCGCTGCCCGCCGGCTGGACGATAGAAGACGATGGACTGCATCGCACGTTGTACATGAATGGCGAACGCATCATGACGGTCGAGTATCAGACGATGCCGCGCTGGAGCGGTACCGTGGTGCTGGAAAACCTGCGGTACCGCTATCGCCTGACGATACAGTCGGTTCCTGCCGGTCCTTGATTATTTCGGGAAAATTGACAATGCCGTTTTTGAATGAATGTGGAATTGTGTGCGCGCTGGGCGACACGCATCAGGCGATCAAGGATCGTCTGCTGGCGCGCGCCGAAAGCGGCATCGCGTTGACCGATGCATGGTCGGCAGGCCGCCAGCTGCCGCTCGGCTGCGTGAACACCGAATTGCCGTCGATGGCCCATTGGCCGCTACAACATCGCAGCCGCAACAATCAATTGGCGCTAGTGGCGCTGCAACAGATCCGTCCGGCGGTCGATGCGGCGATGGCCCGTTACGGTGCAGATCGTGTCGGCGTGATTATCGGCACCAGCACCTCCGGTATTTCCGGCACCGAGACGGCGCTACGTCAGCATGCCGCCGACAAAACGCTTCCGGACGATTTTCATTACGGCCAGCAGGAGATGGGTTCGCCTGCAACGATGCTGGCAATCGAACTCGGCGTCGGCGGACCGTCGTATGTGCATTCGAGCGCTTGTTCGTCGAGTGCGAAAGCGATGGCAAGTGCCGCGCGGTTGCTCAATATGGGACTATGCGACGCGGTGATCTGCGGCGGTGTCGATTCGATGTGCGCCTTTACCGTCGCCGGTTTTTCGGCACTCGAATCGGTCAGCACAAAGCAATGCAATCCGCTCAGCGCCAATCGCAACGGCATCAATATCGGTGAAGGTGCCGCGTTGTTCCTGATGACGCGCGAACCGTCCGCCGTGGCGCTGCGCGGCTGGGGTGAATCGTCCGACGGACATCACATGTCCGCTCCCGATCCGGCCGGCGGCGGTGCGCGACTGTCGATTACACAGGCGTTGCAACGCGCCGGCATCGACGCCGCACAAATCGACTACATCAACATGCACGGCACCGCGACGGTACAGAACGACGCGATGGAGTCTCGCGTAATCGATGATTTGTTCGGCTCACAGGTGCCGGTCAGTTCGACCAAACCATTCACCGGCCACACGCTCGGCGCGGCTGCGGCAATCGAAGCCGCGATGTGCTGGCTGGCGATGCAGGACGACAACGCGGATGGAATGGTGCCGCCGCACTTGTGGGACGGTGAGAGCGATCCTGCATTGCCGACATTGAATGCGGTCAAACCGGGAACCAGGCTCGGACGCCCGTTGCAATGGGCGCTCAGTAATTCGTTTGCGTTCGGCGGATCGAATGCGACGCTAATTCTGGGGCGAAGCGCGTGAGTCTGCCGGATATCCGTACGCTGGTGCCGCATGCAGGCCCGATGGTGCTGCTCGACAGTCTGGTGTCGGTCGGCGACGAAACGTTATGCGCCGAGGTCAACATCACGGCCGAAACCCTGTTTTGCGATGGCAGCGCCGTTGGTTCGTGGGTCGGTGTCGAATACATGGCGCAAGCGGTTGCCGCTTTTGCCGGTTACGAAGCGCAGTCGCGCGGCGAATCTGTCAAGGTCGGATTCCTGCTGGGTTCCCGTAAATATGAAGTCGCCTGTCCGGGTTTTTCAATCGGCAGTCGTTTGCATGTTCATGTACAGCGCGCGTTACAGGGCGAAAACGGTCTGGGCGCATTTGGTTGCCGGATTGTCGATGCCGATGACGCCGACGCCGATGGCGCGGTGCTGGCACACGCAACGATCACGGTTTTCCAGCCTGATAACGTCAACGAATTTTTGCAGCAAATTTCGAATGAAGGTGCGGTATGAGCGAGTGTATTTTGGTAACAGGTTCGTCACGCGGAATCGGCAAGGCGATTGCATTGCGATTGGCGCGCGATGGTTACGACATTGTTTTGCATTGTCGCAGCCAGCGTGCTGAAGCCGATGCAGTGGCGCAAACAATTATCGACATGGGCCGCGTCGCGCGCGTGCTGCAATTCGATATCGCCGATCGCGAACTGGCATCCAGCACATTGCTGGCCGATATCGAACAACATGGTTGTTACTACGGCGTAGTTTGCAATGCCGGCATTGCGCGCGACAATGCGTTTCCTGCGATGTCGGGCGACGATTGGGACATCGTGCTGCAAACCAATCTCGACGGCTTCTTCAATGTATTGAACCCGCTGGTCATGCCGATGGTGCAGCGTCGCAAACCTGGCCGTATCGTGACGATGGCGTCGGTCTCCGGTTTGGTGGGCAATCGCGGGCAGGTCAACTACAGTGCCGCCAAGGCCGGCATTATCGGCGCTACGAAAGCACTGGCATTGGAACTCGCCAAGCGCAATATCACGGTCAACTGTGTGGCGCCGGGTTTGATCGAGACAGACATGATTGAAGACGTACCGATGGATGAAGTAATGAAAATGATTCCCGCAAGACGCGTTGGCAAGCCGGAAGAAGTGGCGGCAGCTGTCAGCTTTCTGATCAGCGACGATGCGGCGTATGTGACCCGTCAGGTCATTTCCGTCAACGGAGGCCTGGCATGACGCGTCGTGTCGTCGTCACCGGCATGGCCGGTATCAGCCCGGTAGGCAATGACTGGCAATCGATACGCCAGCGTCTCGGTGAATATCGCAATGCCATCGTGCGCATGGAGGAGTGGGCCAATTACGACGGATTGAACACGCAGCTTGGCGCGCCTGCTGCATCGTTCGAATTGTCTGATCGATTCAATCGCAAGACCATGCGCAGCATGGGACGCATCGCATTGATGGCAACGCGCGCCGGCGAGCTGGCATTGATCGATTCAGGACTGATCGATTCGCCGCTGGTCACCAGCGGCCAGATGGGGATTTCGTACGGTTCATCGGCGGGTACGCCGAGTGCGATCGGCGATTTCGGCCGCATGATGGAAGACCGTACGACCAAAGGCATCAACGCGACGACCTACATCAAGATGATGGCGCATACGGCACCGGTCAACATTGGTGTGTTTTTCGGACTGACTGGTCGCGTGATCACCACGTCGAGTGCATGCACGTCGGGCAGCCAGGGGATCGGCTATGCATACGAAACCATTCGCGCCGGCCAGCAAATCGCGATGATCGCAGGCGGTGCCGAAGAACTGGACGCAACCGAAGCGGCCGTGTTCGATACGTTGTTCGCTACCAGCGTGCGCAACGACGCCGCGCACACGACGCCGCGTCCGTTCGACGCCGACCGGGATGGATTGGTAATTGGCGAAGGCGCCGGTTGTCTGATTCTGGAAGAGATGGAACACGCGAAGGCACGCGGCGCCACGATCTATGCGGAACTGGTCGGCTTCGGCACCAACAGCGACGGTTGTCACGTCACGCAGCCGAATTCCGAAACGATGAAAATCGCAATGCAACTTGCATTGAATGATGCGGGCCTGCAGCCGTCCGATATCGGTTATGTGAATGCACACGGCACCGGAACGCAGCACGGCGACATCGCCGAATCACAGGCGACCGCGCAAGTATTCGGTAACAAGATGCCGATCAGCTCGCTGAAAAGCTACATGGGTCATACGCTCGGTGCATGCGGCGCGCTTGAAGCATGGATCAGCATCCAGATGATGCGCGAAGGCTGGTTTGCGCCAACATTGAATCTGCAAAACATCGACCCTGAATGTGCGCAACTGGACTACATCGCAGGCGAGGGAAGAGCGCTCGATTGCGAGTACGTAATGTCAAATAACTTTGCATTCGGCGGGATCAATACGTCGCTGGTTTTCAAGCGCGTGCAATAACAGCCATTACTTATTCAAAGGTGAGCGTGATGCGGAGGAATACTGGCTCCGGCTTGCCTTGAAATAGCTATGAAAAACGTTGTGAGCAGTCCAAGTGGATTGTAATTTTCGTTTCTTTTATTTTTACAAGGAGAATGGCATGAAAAAATTATTGTGTTCTGCTGCATTGACCGGTTTGGCAATGGCTGCAGCGTTACCCGCGCACGCACGTGATGACAAGTTGATGATGCCGATTTCGGTTGCAATGGAATCGCCGGAAACGAAAGAAAAGCTGGACAGCTCGATCCGCTATTACTTCGGTAACCAGAAAACGCCGAAAGTACTGAAAAAACTGGGCACCGACGCCAGCAACAAGAAAACCAATGCATTCGGCAAGTCCGATGAAAAAGCCTGCCAATGGGCGTTCCTGTCGGCGATGCTGTCTCTGGAACAGCGCGCAAAAGAGCTGGGCGCCAATGCGGTCGTCAACATCGTCAGCAACTACAAGAAAGTCGTCATGTCGAGCGACACCGATTATGAATGCCATGCGGGCGGCATCATGGCCGGCGTTGCATTGAAGGGCGACTTTGTCAAAATCGCCGACAAGTAATACAGCTGTTATCGCAACGGTATGGCTGTTCGACAGCCGTACCGTCGATGATGCGTGGTTTCGGGAACATGCGGACTGGCTTTCGGACGGAGAGGCAGAGCGCTATTCCCGATTTGTACGCAAGGAAAGAAAACGTCAATTTCTGATTGGTCGCATGCTGTTGCGCCATGCAGTCGGCAGGCTGGTGGATTTGCCAGCCAGTTTAATCAAGGTGATCGAACGGCCGGGACATGCACCGAAACTGGAGGGGATGGAGTCCGGGCCATGGTTCAGTATTTCTCATAGCGGCCCATGGATTGCCTGTGCAACAAGTGCTCACTCGGCAATAGGGCTGGATATCGAGGTCATGGATGCTGGCCGTGATTTGATTGGAATTGCCGAACAGACCTTTGACGCGAAGAAGGCGAATGCCATTGCGTCGCTGAAGGAAGACGCGCGTGTCGGTGCGTTCTACGAAGCGTGGTGCCAGAAGGAAGCCGCCTATAAACTGCAGTCAATCTGCGATGGCGAAACAAACAAGCATTATTTGGCGTTGCCGTATCCGGAAGTTTCAATTGTTGTTTGCAGTGCTTTTCCTATTGAAAAAGCATTTATTCAGAATGTCGTTGCGGAAGAGATGAATCTCCATATTGGAGACGATCCGAGCACAAAAGAGCATCAGAGAATTAAAGATGAGAAAGCTCCTTGAAAAAGATTTTCCTTTCATGATGGATGATTTTACGACCCATCTTCATGCCAATTTTTTGCTCTGGTCGATGACGCTTTTGCTAATCATGGAAGAAGACGTCGCGATGCTGGCGTTCATGTTCAGCTGATGTCACCAATCCCGGTTGAGCAGTATCAGCTCTCCCGCTCATGCTTCAATGTAATTTTCCCTTCGCAATCTTCTGCTCCTGAAATCGTTCTACCGATTCCAGCAATTCCGCCAGGCCCTGTTCAGTATCTGACTGAATGCGTTCAATTTCCTCATTATCCAGATCGTCTTCGATCACCATGATTTCCATCTGGAAGATGTGTGGATACTTATCCGTGGTCTTCTGCATCAATGCATCAAGCTGTTTGCGCGTAATAACGTCCTTGATGCGTTTGTCGAGAAAAAGACGAACGATGATTAAGCTGTTGTCTGCAGCGAGATCCTGCAACGCATGAGCTTCGTGTTGTAACCAGGTGGGGAATTCTTCCGGTGTAACGAAAGCTGGAACCGTCAAGACGGTGACGTTGAATTGAACGTTCAGGCTATCCATTGTTTTCCCTGATGACAGTGAATTACTGACGTATGGAGATGACACGTACAGTTTATATTCCTGTGTGCGTGTCTGCATGTTGTTTCGCGAAAAATTTCATTGCCTGTTTCATGAGAACAGCAGTGATCAGTTCAAGTAACGGTCATCGCGAAGATGGATTCCGTTTATCGCATGCAGGAGTAAATGGATCGTCTTCAGGCATCAGCCTGGCGGGATATTTGCGGAACGGGGAGAACTTCGGAGATTTTTCAATTGTTTTCATATGTCAAAACTACTCCGCTCGCATTACTAACGATGTTTTTGAATTGTTATTTTGCGATGGCGATTTGTTATTTTTCTCCCATGTTTATGGGAAAAAAATGTAGGTTTTACAGGGATTTTTCTAGCGGGATTTGCATAACGATCAATAGATCGTTGTTGCGACAATCACCTCGAAATAATTTTTTCAGGGAAACAGTTCTTGCGCTAATTTTTATCCACTAGAATCATTCCAAACTGCATGCACATCAATTTGAATAAGAGGCAGCAAAAGCGGTAGTTTCAGTACGCATTTAGAAGTTTGATCCCGTAAAACAAATGTCCGGATCGACGCGCAAGTGCGTCGATGCAGCACAAGAACTGACAGGGTGAATATGTCTAACGAATCCGGATCGGTTCGAATGAACAACAGAAGAGCGATGCTGACAAAGGCAGGATTGACGACAGCCATGCTGTTGCTGATCATGGTATCTGCAATTGCGTTTTACCGCATTCAACAATTTGCAGACAGTGCTAAGTTGGTCAGTCATACGCATCTTGTCATCGAAAAAATCCATCATCTTTTTTCCGAACTCAAGGACGCCGAATCCGCGCAACGTGCGTATCTGATTACCGGTGACGAAAGTTTTCTGGAAGCACACCACACAGTCGTTGTCTCGGTCCCGGAAGATATTGCCGACCTGAAAACGCTCACTGCCGACAATCCCAACCAGCAGCAACAGATTTCCATATTGGAAGAGATGATCGACGACAGGCTGCATGTGTTGCGGCTCGGAATCGACATGCTTGCCAACAGGCAAGGCATTAGTAATGACGAAGTTGTCGCACTCGTTCGCGGCGATGGGCGGCAAACGATGACTCAGTTGCGCATTCAGATGCAGCGCATGATCGATACCGAAGAAAAATTGTTGAAGGACCGGGCGGAACTGGTTGAACAAAATGCTGCATCTACCAAACGCTGGATTTTGTTCGGCAATCTGCTGGCGGTCCTTTTATTGCTGACGGCGATCTGGATGATTCTGCGTGAAATTGAACATCGGAGAATGGCACAACGTGAAATCGAAAAAACCGCAGCACAACTGGAGTTGACGAACAAGGAACTGGAGAGTTTCAGTTACTCGGTTTCACACGACTTGCGTTCGCCGCTTCGCGCGATCGATGGCTATTCGCGCATCTTCGAAGAAGACTTTGCCGACAAGCTCGATGATGAAGGGCGGCGGCTGCTGAAAGTGATTCGTACCAGCAGCAAGAAGATGGGGCAATTGATTGACGATCTTCTGGCGTTTTCCCGCATGGGACGCAAACCGGTCGATTTCGGCCGCGTCGACATGAATGCCTTGGTCGATGATGTCTGGAGAGAAGTGTGCGGTGAAATGTCGACGCCTCCAGTGCTGAAGAAAGAGCCGTTGCCTTCCAGCTGGGGCGATCGTGCCCTGCTGCGTCAGGTGTTGCTGAATTTGCTGGCAAATGCCGTCAAGTACAGCAGTACCAAATCTGAACCGGTCATCGAGGTTTTTTCCCGCGACCAGGAACATGAAACGTTGTATTCGATTCGTGATAACGGGGTCGGATTCGACATGCGTTTTTACAATAAATTATTCGGTGTGTTTCAGCGCCTGCATACAGAGGAAGAATTTCCCGGAACGGGCGTGGGCCTGGCAATTGCACAACGCGTCATTGTGCGGCACGGTGGCCGGATCTGGGCGGAAAGCAAACCGGACGAATACACGATTTTCAATTTCAGCTTGCCCAAGGAGACAAACGCATGAACAACCTGATGCCGGTGCATATTCTTCTCGCGGAGGATACGCCTACTGATGCTGAAATGACGATGCGCGCACTGAAGAAGGTGGGCCTCATCAATAACATCACCTGGGTAACCGATGGCCAGCAGGCGCTCGACTACATTGCGCGAGAGGGGGAGTTCGCCAATCGTGTCGAGGGAGATCCGACATTGATCATGCTTGATTTGAAAATGCCGAAGGTCAACGGCATGGAAGTGCTGAAACAGATCAAGAGCAACGAAAGGATGAAGCTCATTCCGGTCATCATGCTGACGTCGAGTGCAGAAGAGCCAGATATCGTGCGTTGCTACGAAATGGGCGTGAACAGTTATCTTGTCAAACCAGTCGAATCCGACAAGTTCTTCGAGGAAGTATCGAAGGCGGGATTCTACTGGGCGATTCTGAACCGGATTCCCGGGGCCATCGCGAAAAACTGACGCAGGGAGCAAGCCCCATGATCAGGATTCTACTTGTCGAGGATACGCCGACCGATGCGGAATTGACGCTGCGTGAATTATCGCGCAGCGGTATTCAGCATGAAGCACGCAGGGTCGATACCGAAGCGGCATTGCGTCATGAACTGGACAGCTTCCAGCCGGATGTTGTGCTATCCGATTTTTCGATGCCGCATTTTGACGGCATGTCGGCGTTGAAGGTCGTACGACAGTATCAGCCGGATACCCCGTTCATTTTCGTTTCCGGTCGCATCGGTGAAGAACTGGCAATCGATTCGCTGAAAATGGGCGCCAGCGATTACGTCATCAAGACGAATTTGTCGCGTTTGCCGAGCGCCGTTACACGCGTGATGGAGCAGGTCGAGCAGCGTGATGCACGCCGGCGCATTGAAAACGAGTTGAAGGAAGTAAACCAGATGTTCCGCGCCTTCATGGAAAACATGCCGGGCGCTGCGTTCATCAAGGATGTCGATGGTCGCTTTGCCTATGCCAATCACGGCCTCGACAAGGCACTTAATTTGGGACAAGGCGAGACGCTAGGTAAACTCGACACCGAGTTGCTGCCGACAGAAATTGCTTATCGCTTACGTCAACTCGATAAACAGGTATTGACCGCAGGTGCGGCGCGACAGGAAATAGAAAGTTTCCCGTCCGCTTCTGGAGAAATGACGCACTGGCTGGCAACAAAATTTCCGCTGATCGATGCAAAGAGCGGAAAACCGCAAGTCGGCGGCATCGCAATCGATATCACTGCTCGCATGAAGGTCGAACAGGATTTGCGGCTGCGTAACCGTGCAATCGAAGCTTGCGTCAATCCGATCGTGATCGTCGATGTCGATGCGCCGGGCGCGCCGCTGATTTACGTCAACGGTGCGTTTGAAACCATTACCGGTTACACAAGTGAAGAAGCGCTCGGTCGCAACTGCAACTTCCTGCAAGGCATCGATACCGATCAGCCGGAACTGCAGAAACTGCGCGCCGCAATTCGCGAGCAGCGGCCGGCGTCCGTCCTGTTGCGGAATTATCGCAAGGACGGCACGATGTTCCTCAACGAGTTGTATATCGCGCCTGTCAGCGAAACGCACGAAGGCGGAGTGGTACGGCATTTCGTCGGTGTTTTGTATGACGTTACGCAGATCAAGCGTTATCAGGCCGACCTGGAACATCAGGCCAACTACGATATTCTGACCGGTCTCGCCAATCGCAACCTGCTCAATGAACGTACACAACAGGCCTTGATCCATGCGCGCCGTTATGAACAGGCATTGACGCTGGTATTCATCGATCTAGATAACTTCAAGCTGGTAAACGACAGCCTGGGCCATGGCGCCGGCGATGAACTGATTGCCACGGTCGGCGCGCGACTGCAAACCTGCGTGCGTGACGGCGATACGGTCGCGCGTATCGGCGGCGATGAATTCGTCCTTCTGCTGATCAATCAGGAAGAGCCTGGCGGCAATGTCTGCGTGATACAACGCATCCAGCAGGAACTGGTGAAGCCCGTATTGATTCGCGGCCAGGACATCGTCGTGACCTGCAGCATGGGTGTGGCGCGATTCCCTGAAGATGGCGAGGATGTCGAGTCGCTGCTGGCAAATGCCGATGCCGCGATGTATCGGGCCAAATCCAGCGGCCGAAACAACTTCCAGTTTTACGAGAAGGAAATGAACGCGCAAACAGGCGCGCGATTGTCGCTTGAACGTGATCTGTGGCAGGCGCTGGATAACGATGAGCTGTTCCTTGCGTACCAGCCGCAAATCAATCTGCAAAGCGGCGATATCGTCGGGGTCGAAGCGCTATTGCGCTGGAAGCATCCGAAGCGGGGCATGATTGCGCCGCTGGATTTCATCTCGATGGCGGAGTGCAACGGCTTGATCATTCCGATCGGCAACTGGGTGTTGCTGATGGCCTGCAAACAGGCACTGCAATTACAGAAGGAGGGGCTGCCGCCGATTCGTGTTGCGGTCAACCTGTCGGCGCGTCAGCTTGGTGAGAAGGATTTCGTGCAAAGCATTCGTGACACTATTGTCGCAACCGGTTTTGATCCACGCTATCTGGAACTGGAAGTGACAGAGAGCATGGTGATGCACAACGTCGAAGAAGTCGTCGGCATCCTGAACGCATTGAACGAGATGGGCATCCAGATATCGCTGGACGACTTCGGTACCGGTTTTTCGAGTCTCGCATATCTGAAGCGCTTCCCGATCGATCGGCTGAAGATCGATCAGTCCTTTATCTTCAACTGCGATAACGATCCGGATGATGCCATCATTGCGCAAACCATCATTGCACTGGCACGTGGCTTGAAGATCAAGGTGATCGCAGAAGGCATCGAGAAGGAAGAACACCTTGCCTTTCTGAAACAGAATGGCTGTGATGAAGGGCAGGGTTATTTCATCAGCAGGCCACTCGCGTTCGACGATCTGCGGACCATGCTGCTTTCCAGACAGAATCGCTGATCCGTTTTTTTTTGTTTTTCTTTTCACGCACAAACAGGCCGTAACCGGGAACGACTGCGGAAGCGCTGCGTCATACGACTTTGATCGTCCAATCAAAGGAGAGAGACATGGCCGCCACAAAAACGCGAACACGTCATGCATCGACCGATGCCGTGGCAAGCAAGCAGCGCAAGATCCAGCGCGAGCAGGATGAAAAAGACGCAAAGAAGAAGCGCCCATCCGCGAAGAAAAAACCTGCCGTACAAACCGGCGAAAAAACGCAGCCGGAACCACCAATGCGCGGCCGGCATCTGGCCAAGCCGGGACTGGAGGCCGACCTGGCTCAGCCGCCGCAATTCGCCGCTTCGCGCTACAAGGGAAGCGGCAAACTGAAAGGCATGAAGGCAATCATTACAGGCGGCGATTCCGGTATCGGTCGCGCGGTAGCAATCCTGTTTGCCCGCGAAGGCGCAGATGTCGCAATCGTGTACCTGGATGAACATCGCGATGCGAAGGAAACAAAGCGGCATGTGGAGGCCGAAGGCAGGCAATGCCTTCTGTTGCCGGGGGACGTCAAGGATGCCGCGTTCTGTCGCAGGGCTGTGAAGAAGACTATCGCCGCATTTGGCGAGCTCGACATTCTGGTCAATAACGCTGCGTTCCAGGAGCATGCCGATTCGTTGACTGATCTGACGGAAGAGCGGTTCGACGAAACGATGAAGACGAATATTTACGGCTATTTCCACATGGCGAAGGCAGCATTGCCGCATCTGAAGCGCGGCTCCGCGATCATCAATACGGGCTCCGTCACCGGTATCGCCGGCAGTAAAAAACTGCTCGATTATTCAACGACGAAAGGCGCCATTCATGCGTTTACCAAAGCGCTGGCCTCGAACGTACTGGACCAGGGTATTCGTGTGAATGCAGTGGCGCCGGGGCCGGTCTGGACGCCGCTCAATCCGGCCGACAGAAGCGGAGAGCAGATCGCCCAATTCGGTGCGCAGACTGACTATCGCCGGCCTGCACAGCCCGAAGAGATATCCCCCGCCTACGTCTTTCTTGCGTCGGCTGTCTGCTCCAGTTACATCACCGGCATCGTGCTGCCGATTACCGGTAGCGTCGGCGAGTAACGCATCTGTAATACAATGCCGGGCGCGACTGGCTGATCCGGTCGTCCTGGCGGTTGCATGTCCGGTCATCGGACACTGCCGTTCAGTGGGAGTGCGGTCGGCGCATTACCGACCATTGCGCGGGCCGTGGATTCCCGGCCTGAAGATCAATAGCCTGAATGGCGACAACTCAAGCAGTCACTACATTCGTGAATATCTATATCTGTGGTCAAAAGCACTTCGGTGCAGAAGTTTTTTCGGCGTTGCTGAAAGCAGGGCATAACATCGTCGGCGTGTCTTCCCCTGAACTGAGTGGCGACGGCGGTACTGATCGTCTGAAGGCAGTGGCAGAAGCGGCCGGCGTTAAATGGATGAAATCCGGCCTGCTGAACGAAAACACGATTCCTGATGGTGTCGATGTGATTGTCACCGCGCATTCGCATGATTTCGTGCGCGAACCGACACGTGCGAAGACCAGGTTTGGCGCGATCGGTTATCACCCGTCCTTGTTGCCGCTGCATCGCGGCAAGGATGCCGTGATCTGGACCATCGACATGGGCGACAAGGTCACCGGCGGCAGCGTCTACTGGCTGAACGAAGTCATGGACGGCGGCCCGATCGCAGCGCAAGAACACGTGTTCGTGCTGCCTGGCGATACGCCGGAAACGTTGTGGAAGCGCGATCTCGCACCGCTCGGTATTCGCCTGTTGACGGAAGTCTGCGCGGACCTCGCACAAGGCAAGGTCGTCAAGGTGGAACAGAACGAAAGCATTGCCACGGTCGAGCCATCGATCAAGCGCGTAAAACCGGCTGCCTGATCGGTTCAGACTGGTTGCATCCATCGATGAATGCACGACAGCGGTGTCGTGCATTTTTTTTGGCTGAACGAAAACAGCTAATTCGTCATCATCCCATCCGAGATCCGATATATCGCGATCGATCTTCCGTCGCGTCGGAGGAGGTCGATGTGTCTTGCCTGAAAATAGCGGCCTGCGCTATAATTGAGAACGTTTCTCATTGGGCGTCGAGTTGATCCGATTCCGCCAAAAACCTTCCTGTTTTCGAATGCCTGAACCTCGGTGCATGCGGATACTGTTGCCAATCCCTGCGGCAGCTTCATCTTCTAGGTAAAATACGCGGTTTCATTTCGATCGGAACATGCCGGGCTGTCAACGTGCAGTATGCGGAATGTTGTTTGTCCATCGCACGTGTCTGCGCACTGGATATTGCGCAGTAATTTTCTGAAATAGGATGCATTGACCTTATGGCTGCTTTTGAAACCTGCCGCGTGCTGAGCGTTCACCACTGGAACGACACGCTGTTTTCCTTCACTACCACGCGCGAACCGAGCTTCCGTTTTGAAAGCGGTCACTTCGTCATGATCGGCTTGCCGATCGACGGCAAGAACATCATGCGCGCCTACAGTATTGCCAGTCCGTCCTGGGAAGAGCACCTCGAGTTTTTGTCGATCAAGGTTCAGGACGGTGCGCTGACCAAGCATCTGCAGAATCTGAAAGTGGGCGACGAGGTATTGGTTGGCCGGAAGCCGACCGGTACGCTGGTGATTTCCGATCTGCTGCCGGCCAAGCGTTTGTTCCTGTTCGGCAGTGGCACCGGCCTTGCGCCATTCATGAGCATCATTCGCGATCCGGATACCTATGAGCGTTTCGAACAGGTGGTGCTGGTGCATGGCACGCGTCTGGTCAGCGAACTGGCTTATCGCGATTTCATCGCCAAGGAATTGCTGGAGATTGAAGGTCTGGGCGAAGAGATTGCGGCCAAGCTGCTGTACTACCCGACTGTGACGCGCGAGCCGTTCAAGAACGCAGGTCGTATAACGACCGCAATTGCAACCGGCAAGATGTGCAACGATCTCGGCATCGCGCCGATGGATCCGCTGACCGACCGCGCCATGATCTGCGGCAGCCCGGAAATGCTGAAGGATACGGCAGGAGAACTGGACAAGCTCGGCTTCGAAGTATCGCCGGGCATCGGCCAGCCGGGCGATTACGTGATCGAACGCGCATTCGTCGAACGCTGAACGCAATTTGTGTTTCTCGCCGCGACAGCGGCAAATAATTACGGCATGTAAAACGCCGTCGTGTTGACAAGACATGACGGCGTTTTGTTTTGTACTTGCGATTATGCGGCCGATGCCGCTGTCGCCGCTGCGCGTGCAGCATTACTGCCGACGATCGGGTGGCGCCGAACGCAATCCGTACGATAAATATCGGTCGCATCAAGCCGCTTGCAGCGCAGGACGTCGAGTCAGGCGATAGGCGGTTCCCAGCAATAACGTGATGGCAAGACTTGGCAGCGCGGAACCGACCTGCGGCCAGAGAACTGGACAGACATGAAATGCCGCGATGCCGATCAGCCAGATTGCGACCGGCACGGTATTAATTGTGCGATCGGTTGCCTGGCCCTTCATCGCCAGTTGCGACACAACGACACCGAACAACGGAACGAAAACCGAGCTCAGCAGCAACAGGAACGGTTCCAGTCCATGCATTGGCAGTACCAGTGCGCAACCGGTTGCAATCACCGCCAGCAGGATTCCCCAGAAGCGAATTGAATAACGGCCGTTGAGGAAGTTGAGCGAGACCGAACCCGAATAGACATCGCCGTAGGCGTTATCCATTTCGTCGATAAGTATCAGGCCAAGCGCGATCAGGCCGCCCTGGGCCAGCAGCAGCGTTGCCATCAGATCGGCGTCCGCGGTTGTGGTGCTGACGATCAACACACCCAGCGCATGGCACCAGATGTTTGCAACGGCAAAACCGAGCCATGTGCCGCGGAAAGTGCCCGCGCCGGATTTGCCGTAACGCGCAAAATCCGCCACCAGTGGCAGCCACGATACGGGCATCGCCATGACCAGATCGATACCGGCCAGCGTACTCATCGAACCGTCACCGGGTTTGTTCCAGAATGCTTCCATGCCTTGTGCCTGTGCCTTCAGTACGAATTGCCAAGTCAGCCATATCAGCGAAAGAATCACGAGCGGCAGGCCGAAACGGCCGACGAAGCGTCGAACCAAACCGATCATCGAGCCGGTGGCCAGCACGATCAGCAAACTTCCCCAGAACAACGCCGTGACATACGGCACCCAGGCCGCATCGATTCCGCTGATGTCCCTGATCAGTGCCGTTGTGCCATCGCGCATGACGACCAGTTCAAATGCGCCCCAACCGATCAGCTGAATGATGTTCATGATGACGGGCAGTTTGGCAAACGACGTGCCGAGTGTCTGGCACATCAGAACAGGACTGGACAGACCGCGTTCGAATCCGATGAAGGCGACCCAGCCGAGAAGCGCCGAACCGAGTAGCGAGCCGACGACGATGGCGCACAGCGCCGTTTGTGTGCCAAGTGCGGTACCGAGGAAGGCGCCAATCTGCATGACCAGCAGGCCTACGCCGAGGCTGAACCACAAAGCGGTATGGTCGCGGAAGGAAAAGACGCGGTCCTCAGCCGGAATCGGCGTAAAGGCTGCGGCAGAAGCGGAATGTGGCGCAGCGGCATGCGTCGCGGAAGAAGGTGTAGTTAAAGCCATCGTCGTCTTTCTAGGATGGCAGGTCGGCGGGCGCGTCGACACAATGTGTCGATGGTTGTCGCATGCTTTCCTGCGCGAGGATTACCTCAATCAGGTTCAACGGGTATTTCTCACCCGCATGCATACACGACGTATGCGCAGGACCCCGAGCGAATTCATGTTCAATGAGGGCGCTACTTTGAGCCAAAAATCGTTTACAGGCAAGCTGGTCGCCGATTGTCGACGAGATGGCAAAAGCGGAAGGAAGAGACGCGGAAGAAAGAAAGAGTCGGGCCGCTGAATATTTCGAGAGGGGAACGACCCGACGAAAACAGGATTACTGTATAAAAACACAGTATATCTTCAGGCCGGCCGAAAGTCACCTACTTGGGACAGGAAAAACGAATAAAAAAGCCG
>NZ_DATMTD010000059.1:0-1843 GCF_035565035.1 Oxalicibacterium sp.
TCTATATCAAAGGAGGAGACATAGAGGAGACAGATGCAAGTATAGGGAGCACTGTCATTTCACTCCAATTTCCTTTTCCAATATCAGATATCGTTTTTGTGAATATGGCGTTTGGCCCGCAAAAGCTTACCGGGTAAGGGGCGCCGGACGCAGACGATAGAACAGATTGGGTTCGCTGATCATGTACAGCGTGCCGTCCGGCCCCAGCGCCAGTCCTTCCGCCTGCGGCACACCGTCATTGCTGCCAGGCATGCTGCGCAGTTCGACCTGATTGACGACGGCACCGTCTTGATTCAGTTCGACAATGCGTTGCGACTCGTCGCTCAACAGCAACAAATGCCCGTTGAGAACATTGACGTCGACAGACGACAGGTCGGTACCGATGTCATTGTCTTCCAGCCAATGATCCAGATTTTCGATCCGCATCGTGAAGTGCCCGGTTTTCAGATAGTCGCCCAGACCGCCGATGCGATACAGCGCGCGTGGTGAATGTTCCTTGGCAACATAAAGCTGGTCATGATTTTGATCGTAGCCCAGGCCTTCGAAACCGGCGTTATCGCGCGTCATTTCCTTTGATGAACCCAAGTCGAGCGCGAACGATGTCGCGTCCTGCAGATCCAGATCGGCGGTGGCGGATTTCGGCAGCTGGGCGATGACGATGCGACCGCGGCCTTCTTCTGCCAGCGCGATGCGGTTGTTGCCAAGATAGGCAACGCCTTCGACATCCGACGCATGACGCAGCTTGTGGCGATGCAGGATTCGACCTTCCAGATCCATCGTCAGCAGCGTGGCGGGACGATTGATGACGGCGATCAGTTGTTTGGTGTCGGTATTGAAGGCGAGGCCGGACAGGTTGCGATCGATGCCGGCGACGACGCGGCTGTCGATTTCCATCCAGTAGGTTTGCAGTGGCAGGCTGCCTGATTGCGGCGCCTTGGCGGTCTGCGATGGTCGCATGGACGCCCACCACAGATAAAGCTGGTTATCGACATGATAAAAGCGGATCCCGATATAGACGCCAATGCCCAGCAGTACAAGCAGCGAGCCCGTCACCAGCCACCGCAGCGCATGCGGCAGGAAGAAGCCGAGGGAATATCGGGGTTTGACGGGTTTCACGTTGTCCCAGGTGAGGATCGATGGGCGATATGCGGATCAGTCTTTTTTCTTGTCTTTCTTTTTCTTCTTTTTCTTTTCCGGTTTTGCCAGCATCGTGCCGCGGCAGGTCGGTGCGCCGCAACGGCATTCGTAGGCTTTCTTCAACGCCTTGGTCTGGCGCTCGTCGAGAATCAGGCCGTAGTCGTAGTTGAGTTCTTCACCACGCTTGAGGTCGCGCAATGAATAGATATAGACGCGGCCTTTTTCCTCGCGCGCTTCGCAGTTCGGTTCGCAGGCGTGATTGATCCAGCGTGCATCGCTGCCGTCGACGCCGCCGTCGATCAGCTTGCCGTTTTCCAGGCTGAAGAAGAAGGTATGGTACGGATTTTCCGGATCGAGGCCGTGGCGCTTGGCGGCTTTCTTTTCGCTGATGCGTTCGCCTTCGTATTCGATCAGGAAGGTATCTGCGGCAATGTTGCGTGCCGCAAAAACACCGCGTCCATGAATCGGGGAGTTGCGTACGATGATGGCCGGCTTGCCGGGCGATGGGGTGTTCTTGCTCGATTTGGTCATGGGGTGATGGCGTTCGGCTGCTGGTCTGCTGGTAATAACGGAAACCGGTCAGCGATTCACTGCCGGGCGCGCCATTGTCCATCAATACGCGGCTGACGACAATCGCGGTTTTATGACATGGAAAAATCCGGCGGCGAAGCGCAGCGGCTCTGTTTCAGCGAGATAAAAAAATGCC
>NZ_DATMTD010000060.1:0-11886 GCF_035565035.1 Oxalicibacterium sp.
GAAATACTTATTCTTTGGAAAGCTGGAGTTTTTCGATCTCTTGCGCTACCGCTTCTCTGACCAGTTGTTCCAAAGTTTGCTGCAGGTTGCGGCGAATGTCGGCAACCGCACCTTCGATGCTGGCAGCGAGGCCGTCGCGAACCTGCTGTTCGAGTACCGGATTGATGTGCTCCATCAATTGCGTCAGCGTGCGGGCACTGACTTTTTGCTCCATCCGCGTCCATTCCTCGTCGAGCCAGCCGTTGATCGGCGCGGTGGAATCGGCCGGTAACGCATCTTCAACCGGATTTTCGTAGATGACTGGCGTTTCTTCCACGCGGGGCACGACTTGCGGCGGTTCGATGATTTCGGTCAGAACCGGAATGCCGGCGTCTTGTGCGGATTTGTTCATGTGTTCTCGGCGACGAAATGGGTCAACGGATAACCGCGTTGCTTGTAGTAACTGTAACGCTCGCGTCCGGCAGATTTGTCCGTATCTTCCGAAGACACGATTTCGAACATGCGTTCGAAACGTGCGAAATGAGTCGGCGGTGCGTCGGACAGGTTGATCAGTATCTGATGATGCGGCGACTCCATCGCAGGATCGTCGGTCAGCAGAATCGGCGTCTGTACGGCGAGCGCGTCATTCATGTTCACGTGCGGCAAGAAGTCCTGTTCCGAGAACGTCCACAGCAGATCGTCGAGTTCCGCCAGTTGCGCACGATCCTTCGCAAGAATCACGATGCGAAAATCGGCGTTGCGCGCCTTGCGGGCGAGACGGCAGGCGTAGGCGATCTTGCTGGGAACATTGCTGTGGAAATCGATACGCGTCATGGCTGCAGAAAATGGTTGCGAGATGAGTCGCTCAAAAAGTTAGAGAAATGAATCAAAAACGGAAACCCGGTGGTGCATTACCGGCGGCAGGCGGACGGTCGCTTGGCGTCGATGGCGTTTCAGTTGCTTCTGCGGGTTTCGGCTCGGCGGCTTTCTTTGGTGCGGCGGCTTGCGGTGGCGGATTGCGATACGTACGGGGCAATTGATTTGTCGCCGGATAGCCGGCAGCCGTCAGCGCCGCGTTCCATGCATCCGGATCGGCACCGGTCTGCTTTTTCGACCCGATGGTCAGAAACGGTAACTGTTGCGTACCGCCGGCCTGTTTCAGGCGCGCGATGTCTTCATTGCTGGTGACGGTTTTTTCCGTGAACGGAATGCCGCGTCCGGTCAGGATGGTGCGGCCGCTGTCGCAGGCTTCGCAATTGCTTGTCGTATAAAGCGTGACCGGATTGTTGCGCACGGCTTCCGCCAGTTCGAACGACAGACCTGCGGTGGAGGCGCTATTGGTGGTGACGGATTTTTCTTCCACTTTTTTTGCAGAAGAGGGCGGCGGTGTATCACTGTACGTGATCTTGCCGTCCGGCCCGACCCATTTATAGAGTTGTGCATGCGCACTGGCCGAAACCACGAGCGACAGCAACAGCAATGACCATCTGTTTTTCATTTTCATCGTCCCCGTTTTTGAACGCAAGCATTGCAAATCAATTCCGGCCATCAATACCAATCACGGCGTCGATGCCTGATGAGCGATGTCGATCAGGCCGCCATGCCGCTGTGACGCAGCAATGCATCGATGGCCGGTTCGCGACCGCGGAATGCCTTGAACGATTCGATTGCCGGACGCGATCCGCCCATTGCCAGAATTTCGCGCAGGAAGCGAGCACCGGTGGCTGCCGACAACACGTTGCCGTCTGCCTTGCCGGCTTCCTCGAATGCGCCATAAGCATCGGCCGACAGGACTTCCGCCCACTTGTAGCTATAGTAACCGGCCGCATAGCCACCGGCAAAGATGTGCGAGAACGAATGCTGGAAGCGATTGAATGCCGGCGGCGTCATCACCGAAACCTGCGCCCGTACACCGTTCAATACGTCCTGAACGGATTGCTTGCCGTTCGGGTTGTAGTCGTAATGCACGTGCATGTCGAACAGCGAGAATTCCACCTGACGCAAGGTTTGCAGGCCGGACTGGAAGTTCTTGGCGGCGATCATCTTGTCGTACAGCGCGCGCGGCAACGCTGCACCGGTATCGGCGTGCGACGTCATGTGTTGCAGCACATCCCATTCCCAGCAGAAGTTTTCCATGAACTGTGACGGCAGTTCGACCGCGTCCCATTCGACACCGTTGATGCCGGAGACACCGACTTCCTCGACTTGCGTCAACATGTGATGCAGACCGTGGCCGAATTCGTGGAACAGCGTGATGACTTCATCGTGCGTGAACAATGCCGGTTTGACCTTGCCGTCGACGGTCGCTGGTTCGGTGAAGTTGCAGGTGAGATAGGCGATCGGCGTCTGGATGCGGGTTTCGGTTTGCTGTTCCGATCGTTGTCCGACGCGACGGCGGCCGCGCGCATCGTCCATCCATGCGCCACCGCGTTTGCCGTTGCGTGCGTACAGATCGAGATAGAACTGTCCGATCAGCGCGCCGTTTTTCTCGATGCGGAAGAATTTGACGTCCGGATGCCAGACCGGCGCTTCGTCCGGTTTGACCGAAACGGAAAACAGCGTTTCGATGGTGCGGAACAATCCTGCAATGACTTTCGGTTCAGGGAAGTACTGCTTCACTTCCTGTTCGGAAAACGCGTAACGCTGCTCACGCAGTTTTTCCGACGCATAGGTCACGTCCCATGCTTCCATCTGTTCGATGCCGAGTTCCTTTTGCGCGAAAGCACGCAGCTCGGCCAGATCCTTTTCTGCAAACGGGCGTGCGCGTTTTGCGAGATCCTGCAGGAAGCCGATGACCTGATCCGGCGTTTGCGCCATTTTCGGTACCAGCGACACTTCGGCAAAGTTTTTATACCCCAGCAGCTTTGCTTCCTCATCGCGCAGTTTCAGGATGTCGACGATGTTCTGCGTGTTGTCCCATTCTGGATGATTTGCTTGATCCGATGCCTTGGTTGCATTGGCGCGATAAATCGTTTCGCGCAGATTGCGGTTGTCCGCATATTGCAGGATCGGGAAATAGGACGGGAAGTGCAGCGTGAATTTATAGCCGGGTTTTTCGTCTTTTTCCGCGGCGGCACGTGCAGCTTGCTTGACGTCGTCCGGCAGGCCGGCAAGTTCGGATTCGTTTTCGACGAACAAGGCGTAGTCGTTGGTGGCGTCGAGGATGTTTTCGGAGAATTTGGTTTGCAGCGCTGCCTGCTTTTCCTGGATTTCCGCAAAGCGCTGTTTTTGCTCTTCGCTCAGTTCTGCGCCGCCGAGGCGGAAATCGCGCACGGCGTTTTCGATGATCTTCTTGCGTGCAACCGAATAACCGTTGTAATCAGGGCCGAGTTGCAATGCCTTGTATTTGGTAAAGAGAACGAGATTCTGCGACAGCGCGGTCCAGAATTCGGTGATCTTCGGCTGGTTTTCGTTATACGCGGCGCGCAGTTCCGGCGTATCGACGACCGCATTCAGATGACCGACGACGCCCCATGCGCGGCCGAGTTTTTCTGTGGCATCTTCCAGCGGTGCGACGAAGTTTTCCCATGTAACTTGCGCGGTCTGAGCTTCAAGCTCCTTGACGACGTCACGACACTGCTCGAGCAGGCTGTCGATCCCCGGTCCGATATGGTCGGGTTTGATCGATGCGAATTGCGGAAGATCGGAAAAATCCAGCAGCGGGTTCAGGGCAATGTTCATCAGTGTTCTCTTTCCGCCGCTTCGATGGTGTTGACGAGCAGCATGGTAATGGTCATGGGACCGACACCGCCTGGAACGGGCGTGATGTGGCCGGCCACTTCCTTGATGTTATGGAAATCGACATCGCCGCACAGCTTGCCGTTGTCGTCACGGTTGATGCCGACGTCGATGACGATGGCTCCGGGTTTGATCATGTCGGCCGTCAAGGTATTGCGACGACCGGTAGCGGCAACCACGATATCTGCCTGCCGCGTGTGATAACCAAGATCCGGGGTTCCGCTATGACATATGGTGACGGTCGCATTGGCTTGCAATAGCAGCAGCGCCATCGGCTTGCCGACGGTATTGCTGCGACCGACGACGACGGCGTGCTTGCCTTTCAGGCTGGTACCTGTGCTTTCGATCAGTTTCATGCAGCCGTATGGCGTGCATGGGCGGAAGCCGTCGAGGCCGGTCAGCAGTTCGCCGGCGCTCAGGACGGAATAGCCGTCGACGTCCTTGCGTGGCGAGATCGCTTCGATCACCTTGGTTGGATCGATATGTTTCGGCAACGGCATTTGCACGAGGATGCCGTGGATTTTCGGATCTTTATTCAGTGCATCGATGCGCGCCAGCAAGGCGGCTTCGGTCAAATCGACGTCATATTTTTCGAGTAAAGAGAAGAGACCGTTGTCTTCGCAGGCCTTGACCTTGTTGCGCACATACACCTGCGAGGCGGGATCTTCGCCGACCAGAATTACGGCAAGACCGGGTTGTTTGCCTTTGGCCGTCAAGGCTGCGGCACGTTTGGCGACGTCGACACGTAGTTGTTGGGAAAGCAGGTTGCCATCGATGATTTGTGCGGTCATGAAAAAGAATGAATGTGAAGTTGAACGTTGAATGCGAAGAAGGTCTGATTATATAGAAGGAGGGTGGCGCGCTTGTCCGGACCGTTATGTAGTACTTCTATTTATATCGGTATCCAAGTGATCCAGTCCGATTGCCGAAAGTGCTGCGAAACATGTTGCTACGCCACATAATTTCACATTATGGAAAATGATATCGCAATTTGAAAATACTAAAAACTGCTGTTAAACTCCGAGCCGTTCACATGACAATGTGCAATCGCTTAAAACATCCTTGGCCGTTTTTACAAAGGACGGCTTCAAGATAATTCAGGAGACTATTATGTCAGCCCAGCTCGACCAGGTATTGGCCCAAGCCGCCAATGATCCCGATGTGATGGAAACGCAAGAGTGGCTGGATGCTCTCGAAGCGGTCATCGAAACCGAAGGCCCGGACCGCGCCCATTACCTCGTTGAGCGCATGATCGATCTGGCGCGCCGTCGCGGTGCGCAGGTTCCATTCTCGCCGACCACGGCGTACGTCAATACGATTCCCGCAGAAATGAGCGAGCCGTGCCCGGGCAACCTGGAGTACGAAGAACGCCTGCGTTCGTGGATGCGCTGGAACGCGATGGCGATGGTCGTCAAGGCCAATCGCGTCGACGGCGATCTGGGCGGTCACATTTCCAGCTTCGCCTCGCTGGCGAACATGCTGGGAATCGGCTTCAACCACTTCTGGCATGCACCGACCGAAGATCATGGCGGCGACCTGCTTTACATTCAAGGTCACTCGTCACCTGGTGTGTATGCTCGCGCTTTCCTTGAAGGTCGCTTGAGCGAAGAACAACTGATCAACTTCCGTCGCGAAGTCGATGGCAATGGCCTGTCGTCGTATCCACATCCGAAGCTGATGCCGGAATTCTGGCAGTTCCCGACCGTGTCGATGGGCCTCGGCCCGTTGATGGCGATCTATCAGGCGCGCTTCCTGAAATATTTGCAGGCGCGTGATCTGGCGAAAACCGACAACCGCAAGGTCTGGGTCTTCTGCGGCGACGGCGAGATGGATGAAGTTGAATCGCTGGGCGCAATCGGCGTGGCCGGTCGCGAACAGCTCGACAACCTCGTCATGGTCATCAACTGCAACCTGCAGCGTCTGGACGGTCCGGTGCGCGGCAACGGCAAGATCATCCAAGAGCTCGAAGGCGAATTCCGCGGCGCCGGCTGGAACGTCGTCAAGATCATCTGGGGTTCCAACTGGGATCCGCTGCTCGCCAAGGATAAAGAAGGCATCCTGCAACGCGTGATGATGGAAACGCTGGATGGCGAATACCAGAACTACAAGGCAAAAGACGGCGCGTACGTGCGCAAGCATTTTTTCGGCAAGCATCCAAAGCTGCTGGAAATGGTCTCGCGCATGTCCGACGACGATCTGTGGCACCTGATTCGCGGCGGCCACGATCCGCACAAGATCTACGCCGGTTTCAAGAATGCACAGGAACACAAAGGCCGTCCGACCGTCTTGCTGGTCAAGACTGTCAAGGGCTACGGCATGGGCAAGTCGGGCGAAGCCCGCAACACCGCGCACCAAACCAAGAAACTGGACGACGAAGCCGTGCGCGAAATGCGCGACCGCTTCGCGCTGCCGATCGCCGACGAGCATCTGGCCGACGTACCGTTCTTCAAGCCGGACGACGACGCCCCGGAAATGAAATACCTGCACGAACGTCGCAAGGCACTCGGCGGTTACCTGCCGCAACGTCGCACCCAAGCCGATGAAAAATTGCCGGTGCCGGCACTGTCGACTTTCAAGGCGATCCTCGATCCGACTGCAGAAGGCCGCGAAATCTCGACCACGCAAGCGTACGTGCGCTTCCTGACCATGTTGTTGCGTGATGAAAATCTCGGCAAGCGCGTGGTGCCGATTCTGGTCGATGAATCGCGTACCTTCGGTATGGAAGGTCTGTTCCGCCAGATCGGTATCTACAACCATCAA
The DNA here is from genome assembly GCF_035565035.1 of Oxalicibacterium sp. Classification (GTDB taxonomy): domain Bacteria; phylum Pseudomonadota; class Gammaproteobacteria; order Burkholderiales; family Burkholderiaceae_D; genus Oxalicibacterium. The sequence goes on from NZ_DATMTD010000060.1 coordinate 6,478, forward strand.
GGTCAGTTGTACGAGCCGGTCGATAAAGATCAGGTCAGCTACTACCGCGAAGACAAGGCCGGCCAGATTCTGCAGGAAGGCATCAACGAAGCCGGCGCAATGGCATCGTGGATCGCAGCCGCAACGTCGTACTCGACGAACAACCGCGTGATGATCCCGTTCTACACGTTCTACTCGATGTTCGGTCTGCAGCGTATCGGCGATCTGGCATGGGCAGCGGGCGACATGCGCGCACGCGGCTTCCTGCTCGGTGGCACCGCCGGTCGCACCACGCTGAATGGTGAAGGTCTGCAGCACGAAGACGGCCACAGCCACATCATGGCGTCGACGATTCCGAACTGCATTCCCTACGATCCAACCTTCGCGCACGAAGTCGCCGTCATCATGCATGACGGCATGAAGCGCATGGTCGAGAATCAGGAAGACGTGTTCTACTACATCACGCTGATGAACGAGAACTACGCGCAACCAGGTTTGAAAGAAGGCCAGGAAGCGAACATCCTGAAAGGTCTGTACCTGCTCCAGGAAGGTGCGAAGAAAGCGAAGCACCGCGTGCAGCTGATGGGCTCCGGCACCATCCTGCGCGAAGTGATTGCTGCTGCCGATTTGCTCAAGGACGATTGGGGTGTTACTGCCGACATCTGGTCCGCGCCATCGTTCACGCTGCTGGCACGTGACGGTCAGGATGTCGAACGCTGGAACATGCTGCATCCAGCCGACAAGCCACGCGTTGCACACATCACGCAGTCGCTGCAGGACACGGCAGGTCCAATCGTCGTCGCAACCGATTACATGCGCACGTTCGCCGAGCAGGTACGCGCTTTCGTACCGAAAGGTCGTACGTACAAGGTGCTCGGCACCGACGGTTTCGGTCGTTCCGACAGTCGTGCGAAACTGCGCGAGTTCTTCGAGGTTAATCGCTACTTCGTCACCATTGCCGCATTGAAGTCGCTGGCGGATGAAGGGGCGATTGCAGCATCGGTCGTATCCCAGGCCATCGCGAAATACGGCATCAATCCGGACAAGGCAAATCCTGTCACGCAGTAATTCCTGTTAGAGATTCTTCCTCTGACTGATCGGGGAATGCAGCATGCGCAGCAGCTGCTTCCCCGCAGTCATGATGGCGGTACGCAAACAAGCGGAGAAAAATAATGAGCATGATGGAAGTCAAAGTCCCGGATATCGGCGATTTCAAGGAAGTCGAAATCATTGAACTGTTGGTCAAGGTCGGTGACACGATCGCGGTCGATCAATCGCTGATCACGGTAGAGTCCGACAAGGCCAGCATGGAAATCCCATCCAGCACAGCCGGTGTCGTCAAGGAAATCAAGGTCAAGCTCGGTGACAAGGTCGCCGAAGGTTCGCTGATTCTGACGGTGGAAGCGGCAGCGGAAGAAAAGGCGGCTGCTCCTGCAGCGCCAGCGCCGGAAGCGAAGAAGGAAGAAGCACCGAAGGAACCTGCACCTGCTGCTGTCGCTGCGGCACCAGTCGCCACTCCAGTTGCGCCTCAGCCCGTGGCTGCGGTTCAACAGGCAGCTCCGCAGGCCGCACCTCAGCCGGCGACACCGCAATCGGCGACACCGCAAAGTGCGGCATCGAGCAAGGCGCATGCGTCGCCATCGATCCGCAAGTTCGCACGCGAACTCGGCGTTGATCTTGGCAAGGTTGCCGGCTCCGGTCCAAAAGGACGTATCACCCAGGAAGACGTGCAGGGCTTCGTCAAGTCTGTCGTGGCTTCCGGTTCTGCAGTTGCACCGACTGCCGCGGCACCAGTTGCAAAAGCAGAGGGTGGCGGTTTAGGCCTGTTGCCGTGGCCATCGCTGGACTTCTCGAAATTCGGCCCGACCACGCTGCAACCGCTGTCGCGCATCAAGAAAATCAGCGGTCCGAACCTGCATCGCAACTGGGTCATGATTCCGCACGTCACGCAGTACGATGAGGCGGACGTGACAGAACTCGAAGCGCTGCGCAAGTCGAGCAATGAAGCGCTGGCCAAATCGGGCGTCAAGGTCACGCTGCTCGCCTTTGTCATCAAGGCCTGCGTTGCCGCGCTGAAGAAACATCCCGAATTCAATTCATCGCTCGATGAAGCGGGCGAGAACCTGATCCTCAAGCAGTATTACAACATCGGTTTTGCAGCCGACACGCCGCAAGGTCTGGTCGTGCCGGTCGTCAAGGACGCCGACAAGAAAACCGTTACGCAGATCGCACAGGAAATGGGCGATCTTTCCGCACAGGCGCGTGACGGCAAATTGAAACCGGCTGACATGCAGGGCGCAACCTTCACGATTTCGTCGCTGGGCGGCATTGGCGGTACCTACTTCACGCCGCTGATCAACGCACCGGAAGTGGCGATCGTCGGTCTGTCGCGTACATCGATGAAACCGGTCTGGGACGGCAAGCAGTTCGTGCCGCGCCTGATCATGCCGTTGTCGCTGTCGTACGATCACCGCGTGATCGATGGCGCGCAGGGGGCACGCTTCGTCACTTATCTGAGCGAAATGCTGGCCGATTTGCGCAAGTCGTTGCTGTAAGGAGTTCCGCGCATGACAACCTGCGTCGTCGTCAAGAAGAACAATGAAATTGCGATTGCCTGCGATTCGCTGGTGACATTCGGCGATACGCGTCTGTCGAACGCGTACGAGGCCAACAACAAGATGTTCCAGATCGGCGAGTCTTACGTCACGCTGGCCGGTACGGCAGCGCATTTTCCTGTCATGCGCAAGCTGCTGACCGGTATGGGCGAAGACTGCAAACTCGATACGCGCGATGAAGTTTTTGATACGTTCAGCAAAGTGCACCAGATTCTGAAGGAGCAATATTTCCTGAATACGAAAGAAGAGGAAGACGATCCGTATGAATCGTCGCAGATTGCCGCGCTGGTAGCCAATCCGAGCGGTATCTACGGCGTGTATTCGTATCGTGAAGTCTTCAGTTTCGATCGTTTTTGGGGTATTGGCAGCGGACGCAACTTTGCGTTGGGCGCGATGTATGCAGCTTACGACGGTGCGGCAACCGCGCGTGATATCGCAGAGATTGGTGTCAATGCCGGTGCAGAGTTCGACAAGAGTACGGCAGGACCTTTTCAGATCATCAGTTTTCCGATGCAGAAATAGATCATTGCTGACCGGCGTCATTTACACGCATTCAGATAACAACTTGTTCCGCTTCACGTGATGCGGACGACGAAACAACAATACGGAGCGAAAGCGATGAGCACGATTGAAGTGAAAGTCCCCGACATCGGCGATTTCAAGGAAGTGGAAGTAATCGAATTGCTGGTCAAGGTCGGCGATACCGTCAAGGTCGATCAGTCGTTGGTCACGGTCGAATCCGACAAGGCCAGTCTGGAAATTCCGGCGAGCCACGCCGGTGTCGTCAAGGAAATGAAGGTCAAGCTCGGCGACAAGATCGCGGAAGGTTCATTGCTGTTGATTCTGGAAGGCGAAGCGGCCGCAGCGCCGGCGCCTTCGGCTCCTGCTGCAACACCGGCTGCGTCGAAGCCCGCGGCTGCTTCGACGGCTTCTGCGCCTGCAGTTACATCCGCTCCAGCCACAGCTGCGGCGCCGGCAAAAGCGCAACCCGCCGCTTCCGGCGGAACGGTTGAAGTAACGGTTCCGGATATCGGCGACTTCAAGGAAGTTGAAATCATCGAACTCCTGGTGAATGTGGGCGATACGGTCAAGGTCGACCAGTCCCTGATCACGGTCGAATCCGACAAGGCCAGCATGGAAATTCCGTCCAGCCACGCCGGTGTCGTGAAGGCATTGAAAGTAAAACTGGGCGACAAGGTCGGCGAGGGATCGCCATTGCTGACGCTGGAAGTCGCTGCGAGTGCACCTGTTACGCCGGCCGCGGCTACAACCGCATCTGCGCCAGCCAAAACATCGACACCGGCAGCGCCAGCGCCCGCACCCGCACAACCTCAATCGCCCGCAAGTGCAGCGCCTGCCGTCGCCAGCTTCAGCGGCAAGGCCGATATCGAATGCGACATGATGGTTCTCGGCGCCGGTCCCGGCGGCTACTCGGCAGCTTTCCGTTCGGCCGATCTTGGCATGTCCACGGTGTTGATCGAACGTTACGCGACGCTTGGCGGCGTCTGTCTGAACGTCGGCTGTATTCCATCGAAGGCGTTGTTGCACGTCGCCGCAGTCATCGACGAAACGGCATCCATGGCCGCACACGGCGTCACCTTTGGCAAGCCGCAGATCGATATCGACAAGCTGCGCGGCTACAAGGAAAAGGTCATCGGCAAGATGACCACGGGTCTGGCCGGCATGGCCAAGATGCGCAAGGTCAACGTCGTGCAAGGCGTCGGCCAGTTCGTCGGACCGAACCATATCGAAGTGACCGCAGCCGACGGCAGCAAAAAAACTGTGCAATTCAAGCAAGCCATCATCGCCGCCGGTTCCTCCGTCGTGAATCTGCCGTTCGTTCCGCAAGACCCGCGCATCGTCGACTCGACCGGTGCACTGGAATTGCGTCAGGTACCGAAGCGCATGCTCGTCATCGGAGGCGGCATCATCGGTCTGGAAATGGCCACCGTCTATTCCACACTCGGCGCACGTATCGACGTCGTCGAAATGATGGACGGCCTGATGCAGGGCGCAGATCGCGACATGGTCAAGGTCTGGCAGAAGTTTAATGAAAAGCGCTTCGACAAGATCATGTTGAAGACCAAGACCGTCGCAGTCGAAGCGTTGAAAGAAGGTATCAAGGTTTCTTTCGAAGCAGCAGAAGCAGGCGGCACCGCGCCAGAACCGCAGGTCTACGATCTGGTGCTTGTGGCTGTCGGCCGCAGCCCGAACGGCAAGAAGATTGCCGCCGACAAGGCAGGCGTTGCGGTGACCGATCGCGGCTTCATCGAAGTCGATGCGCAAATGCGTACCAACGTGCATCACATCTTCGCCATCGGCGATCTGGTCGGCCAGCCGATGCTCGCGCACAAAGCCGTGCATGAAGCACACGTTGCCGCAGAAGCCGCAGCCGGCGAGAAAGCCTACTTCGACGCACGCGTGATTCCATCCGTTGCCTACACCGATCCGGAAGTCGCATGGGTCGGCGTTACCGAAGACGAAGCCAAGGCCAAAGGCATCAAGCTCGAAAAAGGCTTGTTCCCGTGGGCTGCATCAGGCCGCGCCGTTGCGAACGGCCGTGACGAAGGCTTCACCAAACTGCTGTTCGACGCCGAGACACATCGCATCGTCGGTGGCGGTATCGTCGGCACGCACGCTGGCGACATGATCGGCGAGATTGCGCTGGCAATCGAAATGGGCGCTGACGCAGTCGATATCGGCAAGACGATTCATCCGCATCCGACTCTGGGCGAATCGATCGGGATGGCGGCGGAAGTGTTTGAAGGGGTGTGCACGGATTTGCCGCCGGTCAAAAAGAAGTAAGTAGATTGAT
>NZ_DATMTD010000061.1:0-38399 GCF_035565035.1 Oxalicibacterium sp.
CCATCTGCAGCGTTTCATCGAACGTATTCGAAGATGGCAGGATAGGCAGGCTACTTCGACAGGTAACGATCGTTATCCTTGTCCTGCAAAAAGACCTGCGTGTAGCGTTCAACGGCGCGTCCGATTTCGGTTTTTGCGAAAACTTCTTCACCGTATTTGCGGCATGGTTCGCATGCATAGCGAGGAATCTGCACTGCCAGGATGTGGCTACGCGTATCGTCGCAACGCGAGTCGATCACGACGGTGCCGCCGCAATCGGGACACGAACGTACCGTTTCGTTGATGGTTTCCCGGATGCCGGCCGTGTCGTAAAACACTTCGTCGGTACGGTGATAGAAATCCTGTTTCGGATAAACCTGTTCGCGCAGCGTCTCGCGGTTGTTCCAGTGATGGAACGTGGCGTCCTTCAGCTTTTCCAGATAAGCGCCAATGGCAGCGGGTTGCTTCTGGTCTTCCGCGTCGTAATCCGGCTCCTTGATATGGCTGAAGTCCATGCCGGCCATCGCCAGAATGATGCCGGTGTTGATGTAGGGCAGGGCGGTTTCAATCGAGTAGCCCCCTTCCAGCACGGCGAGGTCCGGCTTCAGGCGCTGATTCAGTACCGCGTAACCGTGCGCAGTGAATTTCATGTTGGTGATCGGGTCGGAATAGTGATTGTCCTGTCCGGCCGAATTGATGATCAGGTCGGGTTTGAACTCATCCAGAATCGGCATCACGATTTCGTCCAGCACGTAGAGGAAACCTTCTTCGCAGGTGTCCGGCGGCATCGGCAGGTTGATCGTCATGCCGAACGCGTTCGGTCCGCCCAGTTCGCTCGGAAAGCCGGAGCCCGGATACAGCGTGCGGCCGTCCTGATGCATCGAGATGAACAGCGTGTTCGGATCGTGCCAGAAGATGTCCTGCGAACCGTCGCCGTGATGACAGTCGGTGTCGACGATCGCGATCTTCTTCACGCCGTACTTGTGACGGATGTACTCGACCATGATCGCTTCCATGTTCAGCGTGCAGAAGCCGCGGCTGCCGTGCACGACACGGAAAGAGTGGTGGCCGCAAGGACGCACCAGCGCAAAGGCGTTGTCGACTTCTTTCGTCATGACCTTGTCGGCTGCGGTGATGCAGCCGCCGACTGCGATCAGGTGCGAGGCGTGCACGATCTTGTCGATGCCGGGCACGCAGAAATGCACGCGCTGGATGTCTTCCGCAGTCGCGAGGCCGGGTTTGAATTCCTTGATGTTGTCGAAGTCGAGCAGGCCTTCTTCGAACACCTGATCCTGCGTGTACAACAGGCGTTCTTCACGCTCCGGATGCGTCGGCGAGATCGCGTAATCGAATGCCGGGAAAAATACCAATCCTGTTTTGTTCTTCACGTTATTTGTCACGATGCACCTCTCAAACTTGTTCGTGTTGCGTTGGTTCGTGCTTGATCAGTCCGGGCTTGATCTGCAGCCGGACGCGAATGTTCTTGCCAGTGGTCGAATAACCGTGAATTACGTTGAACGATTGGCAGTCGGCCACTTCGACTTCCAGATCCTCGTCGCGTGCACCGGCTGCCTTGGCGATTTCCAGCAGGCGTTCCTGACCTGCGGCAACCACATCGTCGACCGTTGCGCGCGAAGAAATCCTGATCTTGCGGCCATCTTCGGCAAAGGTCAGCTGCTGCGATTCGGTGTCGGCCAGCAGATTCAGTTCGACCGTGGTACGCGCCATCGCTGCACCGGTCGCATTGATGACGTCTGAATTTTCAGGCACGACGGCTGGCAACTGCAGCAATTCGCCGACTTGCTTGGCCAGATACGGTGCCGGTCCGCCGACGGCGATCAATTGCTGCGGATTCAGCGTCTTACCTTCGAGCAGTTCGTGGATCGTATAGACCGGCTTGCTGTTGACTTCGCTGACCATCTGCGTGACTTTGGCGGCAATGCTGGCGCACATGCTGTCGACGACGGCCTGCGCAACCTGTTGCGGTGTTTGCTTCAACGTGGCAGCAAGATCTTCCATCGCCTTCAGTGCCTTGGCCTTGTCGCCGATAGTGGCGAGTCCCAGCACGATCAATGCATCGGTCGGCGTCGGTGCTGGTCCGTCGAAAGCCATTGCCGAGCCCTTGCGTTCAGGGCCGATCTGCAACGCGCCGTTGACGACTTGCACATGGCTGTCGCCACCGAGTGCCATCGAATGCGTGAGCAGGCCGCGGATCAAGGTCTTGTGGCCTTCGATCTCGACGCCTTTCGGTTCCAGCAATGGCGCGCCGTTGGCGAACAATGCGATATCGGTGGTCGTGCCGCCGACGTCGATCGAGACGGAATCCTGTGCCGACGATACGAAAGGCAAGACGCCCATGATGGTCGCAGCAGGGCCGGACAGAATCGTCTGCACCGGATACTGACGCGATTGCTGCACGCCGATGGTGCCGCCGTCCGCTTTCAGGATGAGCAGCGGGACATCGACGCCGAGCTTTTTCAGATAGCTTTCCAGTTGATCGATCATGCGGCTGTGCAGGCGCGCAATCGCGGCATTCAGATACGTGGTCGCAATGCGACGAGGAAAATTCAGTACGCCCGATTGATGATGACCGAGCGATACATGCGCGGTCTGACCATCGAAGAATGCGCCGACTTCCTGCTCATGCACGGGATTGCGCGTCGAGAATTTTCCGATCACGGCGAGATTGTCGATCTTGTCGGCGCTGAATTGCGCTTTCAACGCGGCCAGTTCGTCATCATCGATCGCTTCGGCTTCGATACCGCGATGGTTCATGTAGCCGGCGATGAAATGCGCCTTGTCGGCGAGCGGCAAATCTTTCGGTGCAACGCCCGGACCGTTCATCACGATCAAGCCGACTGGATCAAGTTGATTCTGCGCGACCGCGTTGGTGGAAATCGTCGTGCTGAGCACGATGCGCTTCAACTGTTTGATGTCGTCTGCCGTCACGACGGCGTCGGTCGCGTGCATGACGCAACCGAGAATATCGTTCTTGTCGGTCAGGACTTTAGACTTGCGGATGATTTTGCGGTTTTGCATCAATACCGAATCGGTATGCGTGCCGCCCACATCAATGCCAAGGATCATGCTTTTCTTTCCGTGTAGAAGAGTGCGAGTTTGTGACTTGCGAACAGACGTGCAGGGTGGATGGATTCAAACCGGCGGATGACATCGTCGTTCAATATCACCATTATGGTGGATCGCGGATTGGTCAGTCCATACGCAATCGCATGCCAATGAAATGATTGCCTGCCGGTACATTCAACATGGTCATCAGCAATGAAAAAGCCCGGCTGTCCGGGCTTTTTACTGATCACGCATTGATGCAAATCGATCAGACGAAATGGCAAACGTAGTCGAGTGTTTCAACCGTTTCGATATCGAAACTCGAATTGGCAGGCACGTCGAACTTTTGACCGCCTTCATAGGTTTGCCAGTCCGTTGCACCAGCCAGCTTGATGCGGCATTTACCTGCGTTCAATTCCATGATTTCCGCAGCGCCGGTGTTGAATTTCAACGTGGATGGAAAAATCACGCCGATGGTTTTCTTGGTGCCATCGGCAAACAGTACGGTGTGGGACACGCACTTGCCATCGAAATACAGGTTGGCTTTTTTGACGACGGAAACGTTATCGAATTGAGTAGTCATGATGTTTTTTATGGAATGGCGAATAGTGAAAAAATAATGCGTTACTTGTTGTTGTCTTTTTCGATACGCGGCAAGGCGACTGACGAGTTGCCGGCCAGCAGACCGACCTTGCTGTAGATGCCGAGTTTCTGACGTGTGTCAGTGATGTCCAGATTGCGCATCGTCAGTTGACCGATACGATCCTGTGGCGAGAATGGGGCATCTTCCACTTTTTCCATCGACAGACGTTCCGGCGCGTAGGTCAGGTTGGCTGATTCGGTGTTCAGGATCGAGTAGTCGTTGCCACGACGCAGTTCAATCGTGACTTCGCCGGTGATCGCGCGTGCGACCCAGCGTTGGGCGGCCTCACGCAACATGATCGCCTGCGGATCGAACCAGCGGCCTTGATACAACAGGCGCCCCAGTTTGCGACCGCTATCGCGGTATTGTTCGATTGTGTCTTCGTTGTGAATGCCGGTGACCAGGCGTTCGTAGGCGATGAACAGCAATGCCAGGCCCGGTGCTTCATAAATGCCGCGGCTTTTTGCCTCGATGATGCGGTTTTCGATCTGGTCGCTCATGCCGAGGCCGTGACGGCCGCCAATGCGGTTGGCTTCCATGATCAGGTCGACCATGTTTGGATACGGGACGCCGTTCAGTGCAACCGGTACGCCTTCTTCGAAACGCACGGTGACTTCTTCACGCTTGACTTCGACATCGTCGCGCCAGAATGCCACGCCCATGATCGGTTGCACGATCTTCATGCCGCTGCTGAGTTCTTCCAGATCTTTTGCTTCGTGCGTGGCGCCCAGCATGTTGGAATCGGTCGAGTACGCTTTTTCCACCGACATCTTGTAGTCGAAGCCGGACTTGATCAGGAATTCGGACATTTCCTTGCGGCCGCCGAGTTCGTTGATGAAGGTGTCGTCCAGCCACGGTTTGTAGATGCGCAGCGCCGGATTCATCAGCAGACCGTAGCGATAGAAGCGCTCGATGTCGTTGCCTTTAAAGGTCGAGCCGTCACCCCAGATGTCGACGTTGTCTTCCTTCATCGCGGCGACCAGCATCGTGCCGGTGACTGCGCGACCGAGCGGCGTGGTATTGAAGTAAGTGACGCCTGCGGTCGAGATGTGGAACGCGCCGCTTTGCAATGCAGCGATCCCTTCGGCTGCCAGTTGTTCGCGACAATCAATCAGGCGTGCCAATTCAGCGCCGTACGCTTTTGCTTTTTGCGGAATCGCGTCGTAATCCGTTTCGTCAGGCTGACCGAGGTTGGCGGTATAGGCGTATGGAATCGCGCCTTTCTGACGCATCCAGTGCAACGCTGCGCTGGTATCGAGACCGCCGGAAAATGCGATACCTACTTTTTGATTGACGGGAACGGATTGAAGAATTGTCGACATGGTGTGCTTGACGTGCGTGAAAGATGTTGAGGATGGGCCGGACACAGCCGGCTGCATGAATGATTGACGAGGTGATTAACTGAGTTTGCCGAGGACCAGATATTCGAGCAGTGCTTTTTGCACGTGCAGGCGGTTTTCTGCTTCGTCCCATACAACCGATTGCGGACCGTCGATGACCTCCGCCGAGACTTCTTCGCCGCGATGTGCGGGCAGGCAGTGCATGAACAACGCATCCGGCTGTGCACGTTTCATCTTGGCGGTATCGACGATCCAGCCGTCGAATGCCTGCAGGCGCGCTGCATTTTCTTCCTCGAAGCCCATGCTGGTCCAGACGTCTGTCGTTACCAGATCGGCGCCGGCGCAGGCATCGGATGGCGACGCATGCACGGTGTAGTGCGTGTTGCCTGGTGCAACCAGCGACGGATCGATATCGTAACCGCGCGGTGTGGATACCTGAACGTGGAAGTCGAAGACTTCTGCTGCCTGCAACCATGAGTACAACATGTTGTTGGCGTCGCCGATCCAGGCAACCGTCTTGCCCTTGATCGAACCACGCTGCTCGATGTAGGTGAAGACGTCGGCCAGCACCTGGCAGGGATGATGTTCGTTGGTCAGGCCATTGATCACCGGCACGCGGGAGTTGGCAGCGAAGCGCTCGATGATGTCCTGACCGAAAGTGCGGATCATGATGATGTCGCACATGCGGGACATGACTTGCGCCGCATCTTCCACCGGTTCGCCGCGGCCGAGCTGGCTGTCGCGTGTATTCAGGTAGATCGCCGCGCCGCCGAGCTGGTGCATGCCGGCTTCGAACGACAGGCGGGTACGGGTGGAATTTTTTTCGAACACCATCACCAGCGTGCGATCGGCCAGCGGGTGGTGCGGTTCGTAATTCTTGAATTTTCGCTTGATGACGCGGGTGCGTTCGATGATGTACTCGAACTCGTCCAGTGTCAGATCGGAAAACTGCAGAAAATGTTTGATTGCCATAATGAAAACGGCGGCTAGGTTGGCGCCTGCCGCCGGTTGTTCTAACGTCTTCAATTATAAGGGATTTTCACCCAAAAGCCACGTTTCCACCGCTCGGCCCGAATGGGACGTACGGCAGCGGTGCTTCGTCAGTAAAGCTTTTGCGACGATTCGTGGAGCAACTGAAGATACAGCGCGTGGCGCATCGGGTTGATTTCGCCGGTCTGGACGGCAGTGCGAATCGCGCAATCCGGCTCGTTGATGTGATGGCAGTTATAAAACTTGCAATGACCGAGATGCGGGCGGAATTCCGGAAAGGCGCGTTCCAGCATGCCTTCGGTCAGGTGATACAGACCAAACTCCTGAAAGCCGGGCGAATCGATGATCGCGGTTTGTTCGTCGATGAAATACAGCCGCGTGAAGGTCGTGGTGTGCTTGCCGGTATCCAGTGCTTCGGAAATTTCGCGCACGGCGATGTCCGCATCCGGCACGATCAGATTGATGATCGACGATTTGCCCATGCCAGACTGGCCGATCAGAATGGACGACTGGCCTTGCAGCAAAGGTATCAACGTGTCGCGGGTGGCATCGGGATAGGCGCGTGCGCTGACTTCGATGACCGGATAGCCGATGCCTGCGTACAGTGCAACGCGCTGGCGGGTTTTTTCCAGCGATTCTTCGACGTCGATCTTGTTCAGGATGATGCGTACCGTGACGCCGGCCGCCTCGGCAGCAACCAGCGCGCGCGATACCAGATCGTCGGTGAATCCTGGCTCGGTCGCCACCACGATGAAGAGTTGCGTAACGTTGGCGGCCAGCAGTTTCGACTTGTATTGGTCGGAGCGATAGAGCAGCGTATTGCGTTCATCGATCGCTTCGATGACGGCCTGATTGGCGGAGGTGCGTTGCAACTTGACGGAATCGCCGACCGCGACGTCGCTCTTCTTGCCGCGCGTGACGCATTGCAGTTTTTCCGTTCCGGCTTCGACCAGATAGTGACGTCCGTGTGCGGCGATGACGGTGCCGTTCAGATCACTCATCGATCAGGCAGGCGATTGCATAAGGACTGCATCGACCTTTGCTGCGCAAATGAAATCGTTGGGCGACAGCCCTTTTGCCGAATGTGTGTCGTATCTGATCGTGCATGTGTTGTAGGTGACGGTCAGTTCGGGATGATGGTCTTCGGTATGTGCGATATAAGCGACCGCATTCACGAAGGCCAGTGTCCTGTAATAGTTTTCAAAACGGAATTGCCTGACAAGCCTGCCGTCCTGCACGTTCCAGTCCGGAACGGCAGGCAGATAGCCGGCGATCTCTGATGCAGAAAGTGCCGTGTGTTGCGGCGCGCATTTCCGTTGCAGCAGATCGGCGGCATTCATGGCGGTCAGGTTGCCGCCAGCAAGCGGTTGATGCGAACCGCTGCCGGCGGATGCGAATCGTAAAAAGCCGAATGCAGCGGATCGGGCGTCAGGGTCGAGGCGTTATCTTCATACAGCTTGACCAGCGCCGAGACGAGATCCTGTGAATTGGTGTGCTTTGCAGCAAACGCATCGGCCTCGAATTCGTGCTTGCGCGAACCGATCGAGGTGATCGGCGACAACAGGAACGAGAACACCGGCAGCACCAGCGCAAAGAGAATCAGCGCCATCGCATCGTTGCTTGCGCTCATCATCGGCTCGACACCCAGTCCGGTAAAGAACCAGGTTTGCGTTTTCAGGTAACCGAGCAATGCGAGGAAGGCGAGTGAAGCCGCAAACATCAGCACGATACGCTTGACGATGTGCTTGAGTTTGAAGTGGCCGAGTTCGTGTGCCAGAACCGCCTCGATTTCATGCGGCGCCAGGCGCTCCAGCAGCGTGTCGAAGAAGACGATGCGCTTGGCTGCGCCGAAACCGGAAAAATACGCATTGCCGTGCGCACTGCGACGCGAGCCATCCATCACGAACAGACCGCTGGCGGAAAAACCGACGCGAGCCATCAGGTTCTCGATGCGCGTGCGCAGGCTTTCATCTTCCAGCGGCTTGAATTTGTTGAACAACGGCGCAATGAACAACGGCACCAGCACCAGCATCGACAACTGGAACACGCACCAGACGATCCATGCGTACAGCCACCACAGGTCACCGGATTTGTCCATCAGGATCAAAACGATCCAGACCAGACCGAGACCGAGCGCCAGCGACAGCGCCGAGCTTTTTGCCAGATCGGTGAAGAACAGCGTCGGCGTCATGCGGTTGAAACCGAAACGTTGTTCGAGGACGAACTGGCGGAAATAGTCGAGCGGCAGTTCGATCAGGCCCGAAATCAGGGCGAATCCCAGCACCAGCGCCAATTGATAGCGATAACCAGTGCCGAAAATATCAAGCGCTTGCACTGACAGCCATTGCAGACCGCCCATCAGCGTGAATCCGATCAGCACGACCGCATTCAACAGGTGAACGAGCAGAGAAAACTTGGTTTTCGCGATCGTATAGGCGGCTGCACGACGATGTGCATCAAGCGGAATCTTCCCGGCGAATTGTTCAGGTACGGCGGCGCTGTGCGCCATGATGTGGCGTATGTGGCGCGATGCAAGCCAGAAGCGGACAATCAGCGAAATGACCAGAAAGCCAATGAACAAAACGGTAAACGTGAGTGATGACATTCTTTTCCTGTGAGAAAATGGCGAATTGCGCAGTTTTAGGAAAACAATTATGTCACAAGCTACCGAACAAACGTCACCGTCTGCAGCACCGGCGCGTCCCAATGAGTTCAATCTGGTCTGGGTCGACATGGAAATGACCGGACTCAATCCGGACAGCGACCGCATTATCGAAGTCGCCGTCGTCGTGACCGATTCCGAACTGAATATCATCGGCGAAGGTCCGGTGCTGGCAATTCATCAGTCGGACGAGGTGCTTGATGGCATGGATGCCTGGAACAAGGGAACGCACGGCCGTTCGGGACTGATCGAGCGCGTCAAGGCATCGACGGTGACCGAAGCCGAGGCTGAAACAGTGCTGATCGAGTTTCTGAAAAAATACGTGCCGAATGGCAAGTCGCCGATGTGCGGCAACACGATTTGTCAGGATCGCCGCTTCATGGCGCGCGGCATGCCTAAGCTGGAAGCATTCTTCCATTACCGCAATCTGGATGTCTCGACGTTGAAAGAACTGTGCAAACGCTGGAAGCCGGAACTGGCGAACGGCTTCAAGAAGCATCAGAAGCATACGGCGCTGGCCGACATCATCGAATCGATCGAAGAGCTGCGTTATTACCGCGAACATTTCATCAAGGAGTGACGCGGTTGCTTATGCTCGGAAAATGAAAAGCGCTCCCTGTGAGCGCTTTTTCCATTACAGATCAAATTCCTGAGGGGCTCAGTCTTCAGGCGATTCGCTGCCGCAGCATTTCTTGTACTTCTTGCCACTGCCGCATGCACACGGATCGTTGCGGCCGATCTTCGGTTCTTCGCGCTGCACGGTTTTTACTGCAGATTGACGACGCGGCAGCCAGAACTTGTGGATTTCCGGAATCGCTGATTCGATCTCGATGGTCAGTTTATGCGCCTTGACCGGATTGTCGACCAGCACCAGTTCCTCTTCCTCGATTTCTTCTGCGCCGAGCAGATAGATCGGTCGCATCAGCGGGGCGATGTTCGATTCGTAAATCGGCTCCCACGCGTCGGCGCGCAAGTTCATGCCTTCGTTGAAGCCCCAGGCCCACGCTTCACCGTCAAGAACGGGCTTGCCTTCCCATTCGTGTTCACAGAACAGCGGTTCGTATTCTTTCGGTGCGACTTCCAGCGTAATGGCGATCTCATTCATGAAGCGCGCGATCAGGCCGACGATGCGTTCGTATTCCTTGTCGTTCTTGAATGTGGGGATCGCCTCTTTATCGGCGCCCCAGATTTGCGGCAACCATTCGGCCAGCGGCACTTCTTCAGGCCCGATGACCAGCGCGGTCAGATAACCGTGCAGCGAATCCATCGCCATGCAATCGTCGGCAGTACGGTCGGAGAGGAGGAACTTGTCGAGTTCGTCGAATTCCTTGTCGGAGAGAGGCTGGTCGAGATGCATGATGAGTTGGGCTGAAATGCGGAACGTACGCGGAGGCGACAGTGTACCAGCAGGTTCCGGTGAATTCGTGCAGATGACTGCCGGAAAGTATTCGTCGCACCGCGGGGGCCGCGCCGTACAATGGATGCCATGAATTCTTCCGAACAATTGTCCTTTTCCGCATTAACGCCGGATTGCGTGCTCGACGCGCTGGAAAGCGTCGGCCTCTACAGCGACGGTCGCCTGCTTGCGTTGAACAGTTACGAGAATCGCGTTTATCAGGTCGGCATCGAAGACGGTCCGCCGCTGGTTGCCAAGTTCTATCGTCCCGGTCGCTGGAGCGATGAAGCGATTCTGGAAGAACACGCATTCGTCAACGAGCTGGTGGCGCAGGAGATTCCCGTGGTGCCGGCCACGACATTGGCAAACGGTGCAAGCCTGCACACGTTTGCCGGATTTCGTTTTGCGGTGTTCGAGCGACATGGCGGCCGGGCGCCGGAGCTGGGCGATCCTGCAACGCTGGAGTGGCTGGGTCGCTTCATCGGACGGATTCATGCCGTGGGTGCGTTGCAGCCATTCGTGCACCGACCGGCGTTGAATATCGACACGTTTGGCGAAGAGCCGCGTGCCTATCTTCTGGATAACGATTTCATTCCGCGGGATCTGCTCGATGCCTGGCGCAGCGTGACAACCCAGGCGCTGGATGGTGTGCGGCGCTGTTACGAGCGTGCAGGCGACGTACACGGGTTGCGACTGCATGGCGACTGCCATTGCGGCAATGTGTTGTGGACCGATGCAGGACCGCACTTTGTCGATTTCGACGACAGTCGCACAGGGCCGGCGATTCAGGATTTGTGGATGCTGTTGTCGGGCGAACGCAGCGAACAGGTACGACAGTTGTCGGATCTGCTCGCCGGTTACGAGGATTTTGCCGAGTTCGATCCGCGCGAACTGTATCTGATCGAAGCGCTACGCACCTTGCGTCTGATTCATTACTCGGCATGGCTGGCGCGGCGCTGGGAAGATCCGGCCTTTCCTGTTGCCTTCCCGTGGTTCAACACGCAGCGTTACTGGCAGGACCGGATTCTGGAATTGCGTGAGCAGGTGTCGCTGATGGACGAAGCGCCACTATGGCCGGTCTAGATTTTCTGCGCAGTTTTCGCCAATACATCAATGGCGGCAATCACCTTGTCGACTGACGCATCGCTGTTGGCGATCATGACGGCGCGCTCGATGGCCTCATCGCGCGCATTCTTGCCGAAATACGCCAGCAGGTAATCGCCATTGTCGGCGCCGCTGCTGTTGCGTGTGTCGTCCTTGGCTAGGCGACGGGCATACCAGACTGCGTAGCCGTTCGACTCTTCGCAGCAATAGACTTCCACAGAATGGTGCGGACCCAGAGGAGAAATTTCGGGATCGGTGTGCCAGATGGTCTTGCGCCACAAATGGTTCTTTTTTGATTCCGGAATCTGGTTCATTTCTTTTTTCGCGCGTTGATGTAACGGTTGTAGTGTGTTTTTCTTTTCTTTGCTTTGTATCAGCGCACGGGCGGCAGATGACTGGCGGATTGCAGCATGCCGGACAGTCTTGCATCGATACGTGCATATTCAAATTCAATGGCGTTCAGCCGCGGGCGTGCTTCACTGGGCGCGCCATTCCTCGCGGAGACTTCCAGTTCGCGGCATAGCGCTGCCAATAACGTCGCGCCGATCGAGGCGGAACTGCCGCACAGAACATGTGCCAGCTTGGTAATGGCAATGGCATCGTTTCCTTCTACCGCGTCGCGCAACGCGCCAAGACGCTTCGGACTGTCGGCGAGAAACAAATGGGCGAGTTCAGGAAAGTCTTCACCGAACATCTGTTGCGTCGCGTCGAGTTCATCATCCGCCTGCGGCGTTTCTGCCATGTTGGTGTGCTGCAGCCAACGCACCAGGATATCGTTCAGCGCGCGAATGCGCATCGGTTTTGAAATGAAATCGTCCATGCCGATGGCAAGACAGGTATCGCGTTCGTTGCGGCTGGTGCGCGAAGACCAGCCGACAATCGGCGTGTGCTTCAGGCCGCCTTCGGCCGCACGCAACATCGCTGTGGCCTGATAGCCGTCCATGCCGGGCATCTGGCAATCCATCAGGATCAGATCGTAGCGCTGCGTTTCTGCCATTTGCAAAGCCTGCTCGCCGCCGGACGCTGTATCGACGAGACAGCCAAAACGCGTCAGCATGCGTTCGGCGACTTCCAGATTGACAGGGTTGTCATCGACGACGAGGACATGCGCTTCGGCAAAGGAGTCGGCTGTTTCCGGCATGACCTGTTCCCGTGTCACACGTACGCCGGCACAAACGAAACGCGGTGCGTCTTTCTTGACGATGCAACTGCACAGCAGCGTCAGCGTATCGATCAGCATCGGTTTGGAAACGGGTTTCGGCAACCATGCGGAAAACCCGGCCAATGCGAGTCGTTCTGCATCATGGCGATTGTGTTCATTGCTGGCGAGCACAATCAATGTGTCGCGATAGGTTGGCGTCGTGCCGATGGCGGTGCCAAGCGTTTCGCCGTCGATGCCATGAATTTCCTGATCGAGCAATGCGATACGGTACGGATCGCCGGAGGATGCAGCCTGCTCAAGGGCGGTCAATGCGGCGTCGGCGCGTTCGAAACCGGCGACGCGCATGCCGTAGCGGGTCAATTCTTTTTCGATCTGCGTTCGCAGCGCAAGATCCGGCATCACGATCAGCGCACGAATATCGGGCAGCGAGCCGCCGACAAGCGTGGTCTGATCGCTACTGTCGTCGGTCGTCTCAAGGAGCTGACCGGCATGCGACAGCAAGGCGTTGGCGCTACGCTGCGCCAACCCGATCAGTTCGCGCTGGTCTGCGGCCAGTTCATGCTGCCGAATCATTTCCAGCACGCCGATGATGCCGTTCAGTTGCGTATTGATTGTGCGTTGCAGATTATCGAGCAGGACGCTATCCGGTAATCCATCCTGTGCCTGTGCCAGCCGGCGTCGCCGCATGATGCGTGCCCGTTGTGCGGTAGTCGGCATTTTGGAAAGAAAGGCGTGGTGTAAAGACATGACATCCCGGAAGTGTGTGCATCGTCTGGTCGACGCGTTTTGAAGAATATATCAAAGCATCGGGCAATTGAATCGATATCTGCCGTCTTGCCAAAAATACATTGCTTCATGTACTCTTGCGGGCGCTGTCCGAGAAAAAATAATGCGATAACGCCGGAAAAAACAGAAACAAAAACGGGATATGTCAGAACAGTACGGGCAGCAATTCAGACCGTATTTTCTATTAAGTTTCCACGGCTGGTGGTAGCACGCGCCGGTGATTACTTTTCGTGCCGAGCGTGACAGCGTTGCGGATGTGGGTAAAGGGATTGTCGATCAACCTAAACTGCGAGAAATTTGCTCGCGGTTCAATGTTAATGTGCAGGTCCTTTGCCGAGGATTGATCGGATCAATGCACGATTGATAATCATGACTGCTGGTACTAACTTTGTAGCGCCGCCCTGTGTCGAGGACATCAACATCCTTTATCAGGATGAGGCATTGCTACTGATCGATAAACCGAGCGGATTGTTGTCCCTGTCGGGCAAGAATCCACTCAATCTGGATTCGGTGCATTACCGTCTAGTACAGCAATTTCCGACAGCGTTGCTGTTGCATCGACTCGATTTTGGTACATCAGGCATATTGATTGTTGCACTCAATAAAGCGGTAGCAGCAAATATCAATCGCCAATTTCAGGCACGTACCGTGGTCAAGACTTACCAGGCGGTACTGGCTGGTTGTGTCGATGCAGACAATGGCAATATCGAGCTCCCGGTCGCCAAAGATGCGGTCAATTTTCCCAAGATGAAAGTCTGTTTTGAAACCGGGAAGGCTGCCAACAGTCATTTTCAGGTTCTCGATAGACAGACCGAGACAACTCGCGTTCTTTTCACGCCAAGTACTGGACGCACCCATCAATTGAGAATTCACAGCGCCGGTATAGGCCATCCTATTGTGGGATGCGATCTCTATGGCACATTCGAAAGTCAACAAATGGCCGAAAGGCTTCAGTTACATGCGATGGATGTGACGTTTGATCATCCGGTTAGCGGGAAAAGATTTTCGGGGAAAAGCAATTGTCCGTTTTAGCCGATGAGTGCGACGAAGATTGTGGCACACGGCTTTGTCAAATCGGAAAAAATGCAGGAAGGAACGAGGTCCGCCATGAATCAACGCCATCCTGTTCCGTGATTCCTTGAACTGAACAAATGACTGGCTCCAATCTCCAGCCGGTCGGACCCCGGCGCGGAACATTGAGATCGCATCATAATAATTTTGGGCGCACGGTTGATGCCACCAAGCGGACGATGCGCGGGCAGGCTGTGCCATGGTGAGACGTTATCACCGAAGGTGTTTGTGCGTCGTCGTCCAATTCTTCTTCAGGATGACGCGCTGCGAGGCACGTGTGGCAATTTCGTTGGCAGGAATGACTTCCTGCGCCAAGTGATTGTCAAATTGGTTGAATGTTATTTAACGATGCATCATTGCCGTCCGACAGCAGTTTCGAGCTATATTACGCGGGCGGCGGAAGTCTTCGGCGATAGCCTATTATTAACCGCAATAATTTTGTGTGAAACAACACGTTTTTGCACTGCATTGCGATAAACCGGAGTCTCAAATCAAACTTCCACTACGATCGGACTGGACGCCGGCGAGGCAGTCGAATCTGGCAAAAACAAGTTTGCACCGAGCGATGTTTTTCCGTCTGTTAGTCGCGACATCCGACGATTCGGCATTGCATCCCGGATCGCTGCGTGCTGTCCCCGCTTCCTATGATTTAACTGGTGCATTGACATTGTTCATTGCGCTGATCCGCGGCTTACAGGATGTGCATCGACAAACTGATCTCCATCAGGCCGTGTGTCTGGCCAATTTGCGATTGCTGCAGGACGGCAGCATTGAATTCCGCAACGATGCAACCGTGCCGCTGACCTACACCTCGCCGGAGCAGACGGGCCGCATGAACCGGCAGGTCGACTATCGCAGCGACTATTATTCGCTCGGCATCGTCATGTACGAATTACTGAGCGGTCATCTGCCGTTCGAATCGGACAGCGTGATGGAACTCGTGCACAGTCACATCGCGAAGAAGCCGGCGCCGCCAAGCCGGCACAATGCCGTCGTGCCGGAAGCGCTCGACGGCATTGTGCTCAAGCTGCTGGCAAAGAATGCGGAAGACCGTTATCAAAGTCTCGACGGCTTGTTGAGCGACATCGAATGGTGCCGTGTTTCACTTTCGCAAACCGGCGTGATCGAACCGTTTCCGTTGGCACACAACGATGTCTGCGATCGCCTGCAGATATCGCACAAGCTGTACGGTCGCGACAGCGAGTATGCGCGCCTGCTTCAGGCATTCAAGAACGTCGCTGCCGGCAATGCCGAACTGTTGCTCGTGACCGGATATGCCGGTACCGGAAAATCGTCGCTGGTCAATGAAATGCACAAAACGGTAGTGGCGCAGGGCGGCTACTTCGTCTCCGGAAAGTTCGATCAGTTCCGCCACACGATTCCGTATTCGGCGTTCAACCAGGCTTTCCGTGAACTGATGCGTCAGATTCTGACCGAAAGCGAAAGCCGGATTGCCCAGTGGCGCAGCAAACTGCGCAAGGCGCTGGGCCCGAATGGACAATTGATCATCGACGTGATTCCCGAGCTGGAATTCATCATCGGTAGGCAGCCGAAGGTACAGGCACTCGGTGCGACGCGCAACAGCTTCAACTATGTGATGCTGAATTTCGTCAGCGTGTTCACGCATTCCGGCCATCCGATCGTTTTGTTCCTTGACGATTTGCAATGGGCCGATGCGGCATCGCTGAAGCTGATCACGATGCTGAAGAACCTCGACGATCCCTGCCTGCTGCTGATCGGCGCTTATCGCGACAACGAAGTCGATGTCACGCATCCACTTGGCATGATGCTTGAACAGATCCGCAAGGATTCGGAAGTGACGACGATCGAAATCAGTCCGTTATCGAAAGACAGCATCAACGAACTGGTGGCCGATACGCTCAAGCGTGACGAGGTCGATGTGCTGCCGCTGGCGCGTCTCGCCTTCCGCAAGACGCTGGGCAATCCGTTTTTCATCAATCAGTTTCTCAAGAGCCTGCACGCTTCCGATTTACTGTCTTTTGAAAACGGGCGCTGGCAATGGGATATCGGACGAATCGAGGCTGCGGACATTACCGATAACGTCGTCGATCTGTTGACACGCGAGTTGCATCGCCTGCCGCAGATGGTACAGCGCCTGCTGACGATCGCCGCCTGTATCGGCAGCCGCTTCGATGTGCATACGCTCAGCATCGTCAGCGAAAAATCCGGACAGGAAATTCAGGCGCTGTTGCACGATGCGATGCAGACCGGCCTGATTCAGCCGGCGGAAGCGCGTATCGCCTCATCGACGGGCCTCGTACATGCCTATCAATTTCAGCACGATCGTGTGCAGCAGGCGGCCTATGAAGGCATTTCGAAACAGGAAACCGACGCAATCCATCTGCAGATCGGACGTCTGCTGCTGAGCAGTCTGACACCCGCGGAACAGGAAGAATTCATCTTCGATATCGTCGATCACCTGAATCAGGGACGCATGCTGCTGACGCGGCAATATGAAAGAGACGAACTGGCCGAACTGAATTTGAAGGCGGCAAGGCGTGCGCGTCAATCCGCCGCGTTCGACGTGCATCGCGAGTGCACTGAAATCGCACGCGAATGCGGCAGTGTTGAAGACTGGCGCGAGAAGCAGACTTTCATGCACGAGCTGTACATGGAGCTGATCAACGCGGCCTTCGCACGAGCCGATTATCGCGACATGGAACGGCTGTGCCAGATCGTCTGCGACAACAGTGCAACGCCTAACGAGATCATTGCAGCGAAGGATTATCTGATCCGCTGCTACGGCGCGATATACAAGCCGCAGGAGCTGATGAAGACGGGTGTCGAGATGCTGGAGATTTCCGGTATCAAGGTGCCGGAAAATCTGAGCGAAAAACACATTCTGCTGGCGCGCCTGAAATTGAAGGCGGCGATGCGCGGCCGCGATCCGCTTGAACTGGCGAATCTGCCGCCGGCGACCGATCCGGCTTTTCTGCTGCAGGTCCAGGCAACGATGGCCTTCCTCGGCTACGGCTTCACTTATCTGGCGGGATCGAACATCGTATTGTGGGTTGCCCTGGAAATCGTGCGGCGTTCCATCCATTACGGTTCGTCGCCATTCAGCGCCTACGCATACGCAGTCTGGGGACGCACGCTGGCCGGCAAACTGGGCGAAGCGGAAGACGGCTACAAGTTCGGCAAGGTGGCGTCGCAACTCGGCGGCAACAAGCCGTTGCTGGGCGCAGTCGGCATTTTTCACGGCATCATCCGTCATCGTCGCGAGCATCTGCGTTTGTCACTGGAACCGTTGCTGGATACCTACGTCAGGGCGATGGAAACCGGCGATCGTCCGGGAGCGATGGTGGCACTGTCGTTCTCGGATGCGATCCGGTTCCAGTCGGGTGGCAATGTGCGCGAGGCGCTGGTCGCCATTCGCAAGGATATCGACGTCTATCGCAAGATGGATTACGCCGCGCTGCTGGGCGTCATGGTGCCATGGGGACTGCTTTTTTCGCGACTCGTTGGTGAGTCGATTGCCGATATCACGCAGGGACGCGACCAGGAAGACTACGCGATGGCGCGCAAGAATGTGGCTGATCCGTGGGGCGTCTTCTATGTGCGCACAATACAGTCAATCGGTGAATATTATTTCGGCGAATTCGACGAGGCACGCCGGCATGCGGAAGAAGCGCTGGCTTTGCCGGGATTCGATTTCGGCACGCCGTCGTCCGGTTTTCTGATGTGGGTGCATTCATTGTCGGCGCTGGCATTGTGTCGTGCAAAAGGTGTCGACACCGCGCCCGTGCTTGCTGCTGTGCGCACGATGCAGCGTCGCTTCCGGCCTTGGGCCGATCATGCGCCGATGAATTATCTGCACAAGTGGCAACTGGTCGAGGCGGAACGTTGCCGCATTGCCGGCAACAACCGCAAGGCAGAACGCTTTTACGAACTGGCAATCAAGGGCGCGCGTAATCACGGTTTCGTCAACGATGAAGCGCTTGCGCATGAACTGAACGGTCGCTTTTATCTTAACCAGGGGCGCGAAATCAATGCGCGCATGCATCTGGAACAGGCGCACGCCAAATATGAAGAGTGGGGCGCGTCCGCGAAAGCGCAGCAGCTGGAGGAAATGTATCCCGACATGCTAGCCCGCGTGATCGCACGCAAATGCGCCGGTCGTCGCGGAGCGGCTGCCGATACAGGCGATTCGCAGGTCGATGTACAAACCGTTATTCGTGCTTCGCAAATGTTGTCGGGGGAAATCCATCTCGACAAACTGCTCGCACGACTGATGAATCTGGTCATCGAAAATGCCGGTGCGCAGAAAGGCGCGCTGCTTCTGGTCGAACAGGGACGCCTGTATGTGCAGGCAGCAATCAACGGCGATACGATCGAGTTGCAGCAACGCCGGTCACTGGAAAAAAGCACGGGCATCAGTCTTGCGGTCGTCAATTACGTCAAGCGTACCGGAGAAAAAGTCGTACTCGGCGACGCTGCCGGCGACAGCCAGTTCAACAACGATCCCTACATCGAAGAGGAGCGGCCGAAATCCATTCTGTGCCTGCCGTTGCAGAAACAGGGCCAGCTGGTCGGCATTCTTTATCTGGAAAACAATCTGGCAGTCGATGCATTTACATCACAGCACGCCGAGCTGCTGCAGATTCTGTCGACACAGATCGCCATTTCGCTGGAAAACGCCGGACTTTATAACGACCTTGAACAGAAGATCGAGGCGCGCACGCAGGCGTTGAGTCAAAAGAATACGGAACTGCGCGATACGCTGACTTCGCTGCGTCGCACACAAAAGCAGTTGGTCGAATCTGCCAAGCTGGCATCGCTCGGACAATTGGTGGCAGGTGTCGCGCATGAGATCAACACGCCGGTCGGCGTTGGCGTGACCGGCGCATCGACGTTGGCGGAAGAAACGGCGCGGCTCAAATCCCTGTTCCAGACCGGCGCAATGAAACGCTCCGATCTCGAGGCTTATGTGGGAACTGCGGGGACGATCAGCAAGCTGTTGCTGGCAAACATGGAGCGTGCGGCAACGCTGATCCAGAGCTTCAAGGATGTTGCCGTCGATCAGACCAGCGAAGAGCGCCGCACCTTCCGTCTGAAAGGCTATATCGACGAAGTACTGTCCAATCTGGGACCGATGCTGCGCCGTTCAGAACACAGCATGACCGTCAATTGCGACGAAACGCTGGAAGTCGATACCTATCCGGGCGCGCTGTCGCAAGTCATCACCAATTTCGTCATGAATGCGATGCTGCATGCTTTCCCGGAAGATGGCCATGGCGACATGCTGATCGTGGTGCGCAGCGTCTATGCAGAAGGAAAAGATACCGATCTGGTCGAGCTGCGCTTTTCCGACAACGGCAACGGTATTCCGCAGGAAAATCTGGCAAAAATCTTCGATCCTTTCTTCACCACGATGCGCGGACGTGGCGGCAGCGGACTTGGCTTGAACATCATTCACAATCTGGTCACCGGGCCGTTGCAGGGACAGATTACGGTCGAGAGTCAGGTCGGTGTTGGCACCACATTCATCGTGCGCTTCCCGCGTAATCCGGTCGTGACTTTGGATGACGGGCAGATTGCGAATGACGCAAACGAAGTCCACGATGTTTGACGATTTTTCATTCGCACCGGAAAAGGATGCGCTGTCGATCAGCGCAGGCAATCTGCCGTGGAAAATCCTGATCGCCGACGATGAAGAGGAAGTGCATCAGGTCACGGCGGTTGCGCTGATCGACGTCAGATTCAAGGGACGGCCTCTGGAGTTCCTGCACGCATATTCTGCGGTGGAGGCGCGTGACATGCTGGCCGCGGATCCCGACATCGCCGTGATTCTGCTCGACGTCGTGATGGAAACCGACGACGCCGGCCTGCAACTGGTGCGTCACATTCGCGAGCAGATGGAGAACAGTCGCTTGCGTATCGTGCTGCGTACCGGCCAACCGGGGCAGGCGCCGGAACGCGACGTCGTCATCGATTACGACATCAATGATTACAAATCGAAAACGGAATTGACGCGACAGAAGCTGCTGACCTGCATCGTTTCCGCATTGCGTTCGCATGACGATATTGTCGCCATTGAAAAATCGCGCAACGGCCTGCAGGAAGTAGTCAGTGCCGCCGGTGTATTGCTGCAGGCGGTTTCCGAACAGGCATTTGCCGTGCAGGTGCTGCAACAGGTGAACGGGTTGCTGCGCCAGCCGGCAGGCGGCTTGGTCGTGCGACGCATGCCGGGCAATGAGGTGCTAGAACTGGTGGCGGCAATCGGCGCATCCGATCGTCTGGATGAAAAAATGGCTGGCGCCGCCGAAGCGGCACTGAATGCCGGCCGTCATACCAGCGATCACGAGCATGCGAATTTATATATCCGGCCGCTGAATGGTACTGGCGAATATGTCGTGCGGATTCCGTTGCAGCGCATGTTGTCCGAACTGGAGCATCGCTTGCTCGACGTGCTGTGCACGAACATCGCTGCCGGACTCGCGAATGTGCAACTGTATGAATCGCTGAAAAAATTCAGCATCGATCTGGAAACCCAGGTCGTCGATCGCACGCGCGATTTGTTGCAGGCAAAAGAGGAAGCGGAACTGGCGAATCGCACCAAATCCGAATTTCTCGCCGTGATGAGTCATGAAATTCGCACGCCGATGAACGGTATGCTGGGCATGATGCAGCTTGCCCTGGCTGAAGCCACGCATCCGGGACAGCGTGAACATCTGGAAACCGCGCAGTATTCGGCGGAAGCATTGCTGACCATCCTCAACGACATTCTGGATTTCTCCAAACTGGAATCCGGCAATCTGCAATTCGAGTCAGCCGAATTCGATCTGCGAAAAACGGTCGATAGCGTTGTCAGTCTGATGGCGTCACGCACGCAGAATGCCGCGTTGTCGTTTCATCTCGATTGTCGTGACGATGTGGCGCCTACACTGGTCGGCGATGCCGGCCGTTTGCGCCAGGTACTGTTGAATCTGGTCAGCAACGCGTTGAAGTTCACGGAAAAAGGCAGCGTCTCGCTGAAGATCGAATCGCTCGTATCTGACAAGCACGGAGCAACACTGCGTTTTTCGGTATCCGATACCGGCATTGGCATTGCGCCGGAAGCGCAGATACGTCTGTTTCAGTCTTTTTCGCAGGCCGACAGTTCGATTTCGCGTCGTTTCGGCGGCACCGGGCTTGGCTTGTCGATCTGCAAAAAAATCGTCGAATTGCAGGGTGGCCGTATCGGTGTCGACAGCACGCTTGGCGTCGGCAGTTGCTTCTGGTTTGAACTGTCTTTTACACAACCGTCTGCGGGCGAGCCGGTGCGGAACATGACGGCAACCGTGCCGCTTGCCGCGCGGGCATTGCATATCCTGCTGGCCGAAGACAACCAGATCAATCAGAAAGTCGCCGTCGCGCTGCTGAAAAAATCCGGGCATACCGTGCAGATTGCACAGAACGGTTATGAAGCCGTGCTGGCCGTACAAAATCAATCCTTCGACGTCATTCTGATGGACATGCACATGCCGGAAATGGACGGCCTGGCCGCCACGCGTGCCATTCGTTGCCTGCCGGCGCCAGCGTCGGCGCTACCGATCGTCGCACTGACGGCGGCCGGTTCGTTGTCGGATATACAAACCTGCATGGACGCCGGCATGAACTATTTTCTTGTCAAACCGTTCAGAATGGAGCGCCTCGCCAGCATTCTGCAGGAATTGTCCGTCCCCCACGGTTGATTTGCTGCCAAGCTTTGGCGCGCCATATCGTCGAAATGGCTCGCCTTTTCCCCTCTTTTTCAAGTCTGGTTTACAGACCATCCCTCGATAATGCCTATCAGGAAACTCCGTTTGGACCACCCGTCCGGCGGAACTGACAGTCAATGAGGATCGACGATGGCAACGAACCAGGCACAACTCAAAAATCTCTCCCTGCAGGCAGCCGATGCAGGCAATGACGATTTCATCGATACCGCGCTCCAGGAGCCGCGTAACGGCGAGCGCGTTGCAGGCATGGATCTGAAAGCGATCCGTGAAGCGATCGCCCGCGTGGAAGCCGAAGCCAAAGCCACCGTCACCGCCGAGAATCGTGCCTACGCCGAAGCGCACGCGCGTTCGCTTGCAGAGGACCGCGCACAAGTCGATGCTGCCGCGATCGCTGAAGCCAATCGCAAGGCGCGTGCCGCCGAAGAAGCAATCGTCGCCAGTCGTACCCGTCTGGAAGCCGAACGCGAAGCGCGTGCCGCCAATGAAGCGCGCATCAACGCCGTCAACAAGGAAATCGCCGAACTGCGTGCGCGTACCGAAGCCGACGCGCAACTCGGCAAGATCGCGGCAGAACGTGCAAAGGCGGAGGAGCAGGCACGTCAGCTCACCGCCGAGCAGATCGCTAGGGAAAAGGAACTCGGCGCGCGCGCGCAGGAAAACAGCGCGAAGCTGTCCGAGCGCATCGCCATTACCGAACTGGCCACACTGGCAGCGCAGGAGGAAGCTGTGCAGCGCGGCCATCTGGAATCGCAGGTCGCCAAAATGGCACGCGATCTGGAACGTCGTGAACGGGAAGCGCAGGAAACCAGCAAGTTGCTGCTCAGCGCCAAGCGCGATTCGATGATTCTCGCGCAGCAGCGTGAAGAAGCAGAAGGCAAGGCATTGACCGCCATGCTCAGCCGCGTGCCGGCCGAAGTGCGCGCACGCGAAGAGGCCATTCAACGCGCTGAAATCGAAACCGAACAGCAGCGTGCTGCCCAGGCGCGCATCGAGTCCGAACAGCGCGCACTGGACGCCATCCAGCAACGACTGAAAGCGGAAAGCGAAATGCGCGCTGCAGCGGCGCGCCGCGAACATGTCGAACAAATGGCCGAAGTCGCCGCGCAATCGCGACGCGATGCCGATGAGCGTGTTCGTGTCGCAACCGAAGCGCGCATTCAGGTCGAGAAGCAGTTGCAGACCGCGGCCATCGCACGCGTCGAAGCGGAACATCAGGCCGATGAACAAGTGCGCGCCCGCATTGCAGTGGAAACGCGTGCACAGGAAGAAGCACGTCAGCGTGAAGTTGCCGAACAGCAGGCCGCATCGGCTGCCCGTGTTCGCGCGGAAGAAGAAACACGCGCACGCAAACTGGCGGAAGAACGCCTGGAACTGGAACGCGCTGCGGCCGACATGGAAACTGCCCGCGTCGTTTCCGAGCAGATTGCACTGGCAAAAGCGGCCGAATATCTGACGTTGCAAAAACAGTTGGCCGATACAGCCGAACAGAAAGCGCAGCAAGCGTTGAATCTGGCCGACGCCGAACGTCAGCGCATCGCTGTCGAACAGACCGCGTTGCTCACGCTGCAGGAAAAGATGCAGGCAGAGGAAGCGATGGCCGCCGCTGCTGCCGCACGTGCCGAAGCTGACAAGGAGCAGACTGCCTTGTTGCGCATGCAGGAAGAAGCTGAACGCAAGGTTCTATCCGCACAGGAAACCGAACGCAACGCAGCCAGGGTCACGCTGCAGCAGACGATGACCCGCGCCGATTTGAAGAGTGCCGCCGCAGAGGCGGCCGTGACGAAGGCGAAGGAAGCCGTTGCACTTGCCAAGGTGCAGGCACAACGCCTGCAGGAAGAACAAAAGGCATTGGCGCTTATGCAGGAAAAGCTGGCAGCCGAACGCCGTCATGCCGAAGCCGTGCAGCAGGAAATGAATAGCAGCCGTGCCCGCATTGCACAGGAACAGTCGGCACAGGCGGCAGCGGAAGCACGTACACGCGCCAACGCAGAACAGGCTGCCTTGCTCGCCGAACAGCAACAGGCCGATCAGCAATTGCGCGCTGCGCAGGAAGCCGACACTGTGGCCAGCCGTCACATTCTGGCGCAGGCAAAAGCCAAGACCGAACTGCAACGCAAGGTCACGCACGTCGCCTTGACCAAAGTACGCAAGATGGTCGAGTTGACGCGCATGGAACGCGAGCGCGTCGAAGCCGAAGAACTGGCGGTACAGGCCGTCGAAGAAAAATGCCGTATTGAAATCGCAGCAAAAACAGAAGCTGAAGCCCGTGCACAAGCGGAGCTGCAGCAAATGGAATTGCTGCGCGAACGCGAACAGACCGAACAGAAGATCCGCGCTGCGACAGAAGCTGAATGCGAGGCTACGCGCGAGGCGCTGGAACAGGCACGCATGCAGGCGGAGTTGCTGCAGGCTGCCGCAACCGCAGCGGAACAGCGCGCAGCCGAAGCGCTGATGCTGGCGGAAGCGGAACGTGCCCGCAGCGTCGCCGAACAGCAGGCGCTGGACGCGGTCCGCAACAAGTTTGCGATGGAACAGTTGGCCCGCGCGGAAATCGAAACGCGTGCCCGCATCGAACAGGAACAGGCAGATGTATTGCAGTCGCGTGCACAAAACGAGCGCGCGCTCCATGAAGCGACTGCCGTCATCGTGGAGTCGGAAAAAAGCCAGCTGGAGGCCTTGACGCAGCAGGCAAAACTGCAATGCACGACGGCGGAGATCGCCGAAGCCAAGGCGCGCCGTGCTGTCGAACTGGCTCAAGCCGAGCGTGCGCGTGCTGAAATCGAACAACGTGCGATGGACGCGATCGAGCAGAAACTGATCGTTGAACAACAGCGCGCCGATGCTGCAGCCATCATGCTGCGCGCCACGCAGGAAAAACTTGCCGCCGAACAGGCTGCGCTGGAAGCAACCGAAGAACGCGTTCGCGTCGAACAGGAACAGGCTGCCATTCTGCGCAGTCGGGAACGCGCGCAACAGGCGCTGTGCGCAGTTGCCGCAGCCACGATCGCCGCCGAACAGCAGGCGTTGGCCCAAGCCAGTGCTGAAGCCGAAGCACAACGCATTGTGATGGAAACGGCCGAACTCAAGGCGCAGAAGGCAACGGAACTGGCGCAGGCGGAAACACAGCGCGCCGAATCGGAGCGACAGGCATTGGCGTTGCTGGAAGAACAGCATGAACTGGAGCTGCAACGCATCGAAGCAAACGAGACTGCGATGTATGCAGCACAGGAAAGATTGCAGGCCGAACAGCAGGCTCGCACCGAAGCCGAACTGGCTGCGATTGCAGAAATGGAAGCGGCAGAACTGGCGCGTCAGATATTGGCCGCAGAAATAGAAATGCGCACCGCGCAGGAAGCGAAAACTGCAGCGGAACGCGAAGCGGCAGAATTGGCGCAACGGAATGCACGTGCCGCCATTTTTGCACTCGAGTTGTCGCAATCGGATCGCGATCGTCTCGAACGTGAACGCAATGCTGCGCAAGAACTGGCGAATCAACTGATCACGCGTATCGGCGATCGCGGTGCGCAGCACGAAGCGTGGCAGGCACGCGCGACAGCGGTGCTGGCCGAATCGGCAGTATCGGTTCCTGCCAGAACATCGCGCGCACGTATCTGGACCTCACTGGCCGCCGGTCTCGCGTTGTTCGTCGGCGTCGCCGGATGGAATGTGCAGCAAAGTACCGTGCAAGCTTCGGCGCAGGTCCCGGTTCCGGTTCCGGTTCAGGCCGCAGCGCCAGTCGTCGCGCAGGCGGAAGCAGCGCCGGTTGCCGAGGCGGCTCCTGCTCCGGCAGTGCTGCAAATATCCTATGCACTGGCTACCGTACCGGCCGAAACAGACCCGGCTGCAGGCACGATTTCCCGCTAGGTTTCGGGCAGGAGCGGCGGATGTCGTACGGCATCACCGCAAAATCTTGCGATGAATTGACGAGGGCGCGACGATACGTCGCGCCTTTTTATTGAACGTTGACGAACTGCCGGCAATTCGTCTGATACCAGACTTGTCTTTTGCGCAATGCCCGGAAAAAAAACGGAAAAATCATCGGTCAGCGATTTTCGCCAGAACAGTCGTCATCCTGCGACAGCGCGCCCCATCAATCGATTGGGGGATGGCAACAGTTTGTCGTACTATATCGGCTGTGCGAAGTTACCCCATAACCATAACAAGGAAAATCATGCCATTTGCGTCGCATCGCCTCCTTTCTTCGGGCTTGCGCCACATGCTGGGCCGCTCGGTTCTGGCAGTCGGTTTGAGTATCGGACTGAGCATCGGACTGGGACTGCATGCGTTTCCTGCAATGGCGGATGAACTGGCCGATGTGTCGCAATTACTGCGGTCCGGCCAACACGCTGCGGCGTTGTCAAAGGCTGATGCCTACCTGAGCAAGAATCCGCGCGATGCGCAGATGCGTTTCCTGAAGGGCGTGATTCTGACCGAACAGAACAAGCCGACGGAAGCGATCGAGATTTTCACGAAGCTGACCAGGGATTATCCGTCGCTGCCGGAACCGTACAACAACCTGGCCGTGCTGTACGCGGCATCCGGCGAATACGACAAGGCGCGTACCGCGCTTGACAAGGCAATCCGCACCAATCCGACCTATGCAACCGCTTATGAAAACCTTGGCGACGTGCATGCAAAACTGGCCAGCCAGGCATACGACAAGGCGCTGCAACTCGACCACAACAATACCGGCGCCAAATCCAAGCTGACGATGATTCGCACGCTGGTCGGCAATACGACCGGCGGTACCAATCCGCAGGTTGCCGTGGTAGCGGCAGCGCCGAAATCGGAAGTACCGAAGGCAGAACCGAAACCGGTGGAAGCACCGAAGCCTGTACCGAAACCAGAACCAAAACCGGAAATCAAACCGGAGCCAAAGCCGGAACCCAAACCAGAGCCGAAACCTGATCCAAAGCTGGAGCAGAAGCGTCTGGAAGCAGAGGCCAAGCGTGAAGCCAAGGCAAAAGCCAATGCTGCAGCAGAAGCTGAGCGCACTGAAGTGCTCGCCGCTGTCAACAACTGGGCCAAGGCATGGAGTGCACGCAACGTGACCGGCTATCTGAATGCCTATTCCGGCGACTTCGCGATTCCTGCAGGGCAGTCGCGCAAGGACTGGGCAAACGAACGTCGCGCACGCATCGAAGACAAGAAACACATCAGCGTCAAGGTCGAGTCGCCACAGGTCAGCGTGAGCGGCAATACGGCGACGGTGAAATTCCGCCAGGTCTACGATTCGGACCGTTTCGACGCAGACAGCCGCAAGGTTCTTGTGATGGTCAAACAGGGCGGTAAATGGTTAATCAAGCAGGAGCGTTCGGGTAGCTGATGGCTGGTTTCAAGATCAAGTTGCGATCGAACGCAAGAGCGATCGGCTGCAAGGCAGGCATCGTGGCCTCGGGCCTGTTGATTGCAGGCAGCATGCTGCTGCCTGCGGTAGTTTTCGCCAGCGGCAACAAGCCGGGCGTGCCCGCACGGCTCGACCCGGAAGTCATGTTGATCGACGTCTACAAGGCACTGTCCGATAACCGCCTGCGCGATGCACAGGCCAAGGTCGATGCCCTGGTCGCGGCCTATCCGAATTTCCGCCTGGGACAACTGGTGCGCGGCGATCTGCTGTTGCTGCACACGCAACCGATCAAGACGTTCGGTGCCGCTTCCGATGCGCCGGCCGACAGACTGAACAATCTGCGTGCAGAGGCAATCGTGCGCTTGAAGTCGTTGCGTGAGCGTCCCGAGCCGGACATGATTCCGCGTGCGATCCTGCAAATGCGCGACGACCAGAAAAATGTTCTGCTGGTCGACGCCAAGCGCTCCCGTCTTTACATGTATGAACGCGTGAAAGGCCAGTTCAAGCTGGTCAGCGATTACTACGTCAGCCAAGGCAAGCTCGGCGTCAACAAGTTCAAGGAAGGCGACCAGAAGACGCCGCTCGGCGTCTACTACATCACGTCGCGTGTGCCTGGCGCCCGTCTGCCGGAGTTCTATGGCCCGGGTGCATTGCCGATCAATTATCCGAACGAGTGGGACAAGGTCAACGGCCGCAGCGGTTCGGGTATCTGGCTGCATGGCACGCCACCGGACAGTTACAGCCGTCCGCCGCTTTCATCCGATGGTTGCGTCGTGCTGCCGAATCCGGATCTGACTGAACTGTCGGCTGCCGTACAGATCGGCACGACGCCGGTCATCATCAGCGAGGATGTGAAGTTCGTCACACGCGACAAATGGGAATCGGATCGGCAAAGTGCGAACAAAATGCTGGAATCGTGGCGCGTCGATCTGGAAAGCACCGATCCGGAACGTCTGCGCCGACATTACTCGCGCAACTTCAAGGCAATGCGCGGACAGAACCTGAATGACTGGCTGGGAAAATTGCAGCAGGCAAATCTTGGTGCACGCCAGATCAAGGTCGAGTTGCGCGATGTCACGCTGTTCCGTTATCCGGAACCGAAAGACCAGAAGGAAATGATTGTTGCCGCGTTCACGCAGGAAGCGGTAATCGGCAAGGGACGACACGTTACGCGCAAACGCCAGTACTGGGCGAAGGAAGGTGCGCAGTGGAAGATCGTGTCGGAAGTCAATTTATAGAACGACGATTCCATCAACAAAAAGCCGCAATGCTCATTGCGGCTTTTTGCTTTCTGAGGCGAGAAGAATGTCTGCACGCACACATGTTGTCATCGCTGCATGTTGTTCTTCATGCTTCTTTACAATTGTAAAAGTCTATTTCTCTCGTGGATTTTAAATACCGCGCCTATATAGTGATTCCATACCGAAGCGATTGATGAGCCGACAGGCTCTTCGCAAAGGTGACAGAAGGAGTCAATCATGTCGAACAGGAAATGGATAGGCGTTGCGTTACTGGCTGCCGCTGCAGTATCGACCAACGCACTGGCAGACAACCGCGGCGTCAATACTGCGCTGGGTGCAGTTGTCGGTGCAGTGATCGGTAACACGGTGGGCGGACAGAATGGCGCCGTGGTCGGTGGCGTGCTGGGTGCGGTTGTCGGTGCCAGCGCATCAGGCCGCGATGATCGGCGCGACGATCGCCGCTATGACCGCCAATACGATCGTCGTTATTCCAACGCCCGTTATCAGGCTCCTCCGGTCTACTACCGTCCGGCTCCCGTTCCTGTGTATGCGCGTCCCGATTATCGTGACCGCTATTACCACGATGTACGTCGTGTCGAGTACACCCGTTACGACCGCGGATACCGTTATTGATGAATGCGCACGTAGTGCCAGATCGATGCCGCAGTGTAATTGCTGCATCAGGGAAAAGGGATTCCGGTAATACGATGCAGCAGGTTTTTGACAATGTCCGGCGGACAGAACGAGCGATCGCACAAGCCGGTATGTTAGGAAAGGCTGTCAAATGAAGAACCTCATGCCATACACGAAGCGAATGCTGCTTCCCCTGCTTGCCGCTGGCGTGCTCGGCGGTTGTGCCGTTGTGCCGTACGACGATGGTTATTATGGTCAGACAAGTTATGCCACCCCGGTATATGCTGCGCCGGTCTATGTGGCACCGACCGTCAATTTCGGATTGAGTTATTCGAATCGCGGTTATTACAACCGTGGCTATTACGGCGGTCGTGGATACTATCCACGTTATTACGGACGAGGCGGATATGGGCGTGGCGGTTACGGGCGCCGATAACCGCTTATCGAAAAACAGAAGGGGCTGATCATTTGATCAGCCCCTTCTGTTTATGCAGGTACGTTTTACCTGTTCATCATCGACGATGGTCGCCGCGATGACCATGATCACCATAATGGCCGCCGCCGCGAGGATAGCCGCCACGATGATCGTGATAATGCGGTGGCGGCGGACGCCAGCGATAGTAGCTGCGGCCATAAACAACAACCGGTGGCGGCGATGTATAGACCGGCGTGCTGCCGTAGATGACAGGAGGTGCGTAGTAGTTCGAATAATTGTTGTTGTATACCGGCGGTGGCGGGTAATAGACGACCGGCGGAGGCGGATAGTAGGCCGGATAGCCGGTGCCGATATCGAGCGACCAGTTGACGCCGCCAGCGTTGGCAGGCGCAGCGAAACCCAGCGCAGCGATGGCAGCCGTGGCGGCGATCAGAGCGGAAAAGGGGCGTGGAAAACGGATGGACATGATGACCTCACAGGTGATGCTTCATTTAACTTCAAACGCGCACCTTTCTCAACTGCGAATGGGTAAAAGACTGTAACAGCGGGATTGCAGCGTTGGAGAAAAGACAACAACAGGCTTTCATCCGCGACAGCGTCTGCATGAATGACCTGTTACTTCGAATACATCATGTCGTCTTGCGTTCCGGATCATTGGCGACCAGCAGACTGCAGCGAATTTTCTCGACCAGCAGTGTATCGGTGGAACCGCGCCACCAGCGCATCGCCAGCGATTGCAATCGCGAATGGCCCACGATGACGAGCTCGATTCCCAACGTGTCGACAAGGTGGGTGATCGTCGGCACAGGTTCGCCGATTTCCAGATGTTTTCGCACGTTCAGGCCGGACTGCTGCAAATAGGCGAGCCCTTCTTCCAGTTCCTGTTCCATCTTCTTTTTTTCGGCCGCCAGATCGTCTTCGATGCCGACCATCGATACCATCGCATATTCGCCGATGACAACGGATTGCGGTGGATTGACGACGACGAGGAGATGAATTTCGGCAGAAGGACCGGGTGCGAGTCGCACGCATTCCTGCAGCGCAGACTTGCTTTCAGGCGTGCCGTTGTAAGCGACCAGAATTTTGCGGTACATGACGCCTCCTGAGTGGCATGAATGATCTCAGTATAGCGCCAACCGCCGATCGGGCAAGCATCGGAGGGGCGGAGGCAGGCGAGTATCAGGATTCGGTTTTCAGGTAGCTGAAAGTGATCGCGGTCAGCAGCACGCCGACGGCACCGATGGCGATCACGATGCTGGTGCCGAATCGTTCTGCGGCCATGCCGGCAGCGCCGACGCCGAAAGACTGGCCGAGATAAAAGCAGGACGCAAAGGCGGAAACCGCAGCACCGCGGCGTTCCGGCGCCATTTGCGTGGCGTTCATCTGCAGCGTGTTGTGCATCATGTAGAAGCCAAGTCCGCAAACTGAACAGCCGATAATCGCCCACCACCATTGCGGCGCAAGGCTGATGGTCAGCAGCGACGCCGTGACGAGAATGCCGCCCCACAGCGCCAGTTTTTTCTCTCCCAGTTTCTTGACGAGCTTGCGCGCGGTCACTGCGTAGAGAAATCCACCGAGGCCGAACAGCATGACCAGCGTGGCCGCATGCGTCAGCGTCATGTGATGGACGCGATGCAGATGCAGCGCAATGAAAGCGAAGGCACCGTACAGGAAACCGCCCTCCATGAACACCGTCAGCAAGACGACGCGCGCCCACGGTTTCGACAGCACCTGACCAAATTCATTGACCATGCGACGCAGCGCCGAGCCTTCTGCCTTGTGTGTGACCCGCGCGTAGTCGGGCAGGCGGCGGTTGAACGAAAACAGCATCAGGCTCACCGCGACGAAATACGCCGAGATGCAGAAAAACGGCAGGCGCCAGCCGAGATGATCGGCCGCCAGTCCGCCCAGCAGCACACCCGCGGAAATGCCGACGATCTGTCCGATCAGGAATTGCGCCAGTACCGGCTGGCGTTCGCTATAGGGAACGACGTCGCCTATCCATGCCATCGACAGCGGAATGATGGCGGCTGCAGTTGCCCCGGCCATCAGACGCGCAGCGATCAGCAGCGGGTAATTCAGCGCCAGCGCACACAGCAATGCGGTAAACGCACAGCCGACACATGCGCACGCGATCACGAAATACTTGCCGAAACGATCGCCGACGGGGCCGAAGAACAGTTGTGAAAAACCGTAGGCGATGGCGAACGCCGTGATGACGTAGGCGGCTTCCCCGATGGAAACACCGAATTCCTGGGCCAAGCGCGGCAACAGCGGGTCAGTGACGCGCAACGAGAGTGCACTGCCGAATGCCGCCAGCGACAGGACGGGAATTGCCATTGCAGGAATCGCAGCAGATGAAGATGTTGCCGGTTCGTCAGCAGACATGTGTGGTTTCGAGTTGGTGTGAGGTAACAAAGCCTACCGTAAATTGGGGAGGTGTATCGGACGAGGTGAATTTACGCATTCTTTCGGTGCATTTCAGTCAGGTTTATGGCTGATTTCAGATCGATTTCCTGCCTTCACTTTTTCCTACAAGAAGTTGCGTTGCCGTCCTATATGGACAGAAGACCAACGTGGATACCATGCATTCACACCGAATCAGCAGTCGGCATGACAGCGATTCGATATCAGGTTGAGGCTCTGAGCAGGACACTGAGATTGTAACGATCAATAATCAAAATCAGAGGTGATCATGTCGATTATTCAAACAACGCACCAGGATACATCCACCATTCTCAAGAGTCTGGTGAGGGAAAAGCCGGTAGTCGAGGTCGAATGGCCCGCCTACGCCGATGCATGCAAGCAGATTTCCGAACATTCCCCCGACCGTATCGAGCAAATGCTCAGCCGCAAGCGGGCGCGAGCGATGAATTATCTGGGAACGGTACGTCGTGCAGGCGGCACCTACAGCAAAGCCGAGCCACGCATATTCACAATGCAGTTCGTTTCGGAGCTGGGAAGCGAGAACGCGGTGCGTCGCGCGTCACGCAATCCATGGCTGGAAGGCATGTTGCAATCCAGCAGCAATGAAGGTGGCGCTCGGGGAACGAACGGCAATGTCTTGCCATTCGGCCCGCAGGTCACGCCATACGGCAATGCGTCTGCCAAGCAGCCTGCCTGATCCGAACAATCCGTTAGAACGAATCGAGAACATCATGAAACTTCAATATCTTCTGGGAACGCTGGCCGCAGTCGGCGCACTCGCCATTGCCATGAATCCACTGCTGGTCGCTGCAGAAGCCAGCCCGGCGCAGTTCAGCGCACAGCCGCAGATCAACACGCTGGTATCGATTGCTGCTGCACCATACAAGTGGTAGCCATGCGCGCCGATGAGAATCGGTGTGCGGCCAGACAATAAAAGACAACAAGAGGGGACAGCAGGCGCCGAATGGCGCCTGCATTATTGCGTGTGCTTGATGCTTGCACTCGACATGGCCAGTACCAACTATTGCAGGCGAATTTCGCCGTCGAAATCTACTTTCAATTGAATACCGTCAATCTGCAGCGTAACTTTTGCAGGAAAGGTTTCCGTACCGACAATGCGTCCGTCGGCAATCGCTTTTTCGACCGCTTTCTCGATTTCCTTCTGCGAGCTGACACCGACCATTTTCAAAAACTTGCGCATGCTGATGTTGAAATTTTCTTCTTCCATCTCGATTCTCCCAATGGTTGGGTTGACAAGGTCAGGCACTTGTTAGTGCCCGTCATAACGGATTCGTTCATGCTATTCGTGGGCCAGATGCAGCCTACTGTGCTGACATGCCGCGACATCTGTTACACCGGCCATTGTTCCAGACGATAGGCCGCATCCCAAAACATCCATTCCAGTTGCGCAGCACGTGTGTAGGCATGATGCATGTCGCGCCGCGTCGCGTCGCTGGCATTGGCTGCCACACGATCGACAGTGGCAACCACGGCACGCACTGCGGCATGGAATTCCTCGCCGGCATAGGTATCGATCCATGACTGATACCGATTGTCCTTTGCGGCGCGACCGATGATGTCGCGGCCGATTTCCGCATAGATCCAGAAGCATGGCAGCAATGCTGCGAGCACGACCGGATACGGAGCCCCCCAAGCCGTCGCCATCAGATAGCTGGTGTAGTGATGCGTGGCCGGTGACAGTGGCGTCGCGGCGAAAATCTGCGGCGTAACGCTGAACTGTTCCATGAAATCCTTGTGCAGGCTGCGCTCGACGACGATGGCGGTTTGCGCGCCGATGGCGAACTGCACGATTTCATCCGGCGTGTCTGCCTTGGCAGAGGCAACCGCCAGCGCGCGGCCGAACGCGATCAGATAATGCGCATCCTGAATCATGTAATGGCGGAAGCGATCTTCGCTCAATGTACCGGCAGCCAGTTCCTGGTTGAACGGCATCGTGCGGATGGTTTCGTACAGGTCAGCGTTTTTTTTCCAGAGTTCGGAAGTAAAAGACATGGATGTTCCTTGGCGATGAAAATGAAATAGGGCGCAGGTACGGCGTGTCAGTCGTAGCTGAGTGGCGTGTAGACGTGATCGAAGAAGGCACGTTCCAGAGCAACGGCACGTGAGAACAGATCGGCGCAACGTGCCTGACCGGCCGCATCCTGTGCCGCGCCGGTGCGGTCGAGTTCCGCGCGCAGCCAGCCGATGGTTTCGGCAAAGCCTGCATTGTTATGCAGCGTGATCCATTCGGCGTGGATGAATTGCGGCGGCAATGTTGCAGACGGACGATCGGCCCAACTCAGATAAATCCATTCCGCCACGACCAGCACGGACAGGCATTGTGCATAGTCGCGGCTTTCTGCCGCTTCTTTCATCAAGTCCTGAAAGGCCATCGTCGGTGCGGTCAGCGTCGGCGACGTGCGATGTCTTGCCGCAAGGCCGAGCTGGTCGAATGAGCGCAGGAAGTAAGTGTTTTCGTCGCTGACCAGCATTGCGGTAAAGCGCGTCAGCCGGACGCGCGATTCGAAACGATCGGCGCTGGCAATCGCAGCGCCAAGCAGAGCGACGAAACGATCGATGAACTGATAGTCCTGCACCAGATAATGCAGCAGCACATCGTTGGCGACGCTGCCGGCGAACAGTTCATCGATGAAGCGATGATTGATGGCGGCGTTCCAGTTTTCCTGGTTCTGCTCGCGCAACCATTCGGTAAAAGTGAGGGAGGTATTTTTTCTGCTATCGAAAGTGTTGTTCATGGAAATAAATAGTCAGGCATTGCGGCAACGATCGGGTCGAAAACCGGGAAGAATATCAGGAAGAACGTGTAACGGAGCTGGATGTGGCATGACGTGGATTGTGTGAATCGTCCCGGACGCTAAGGAATCGGTTGCGATGCGACGATCAACGGTTAGGCAAAGGCGGATATTTCTGCGCGTTGAGTACCAGCTTGTCGGCGATCGCTGCATTCAGGTCGACCTTCAGCGCGGAGGCAAGACGCACCAGATACAGTGCCACATCGGCCAGCTCCTGTCGTACATGTTCGGCGGTTTCCGGTGCCTGCGCGACCTGCCAGGATTCTTCCTCGGTACGCCACTGAAAGATTTCAACCAGTTCGCCGACTTCGCCGGTCAACGCCATCGCAAGGTTCTTCGGGGAATGAAAACGATGCCAGTCGCGCGCATCGGCAAATTCTTCCAGCACGCGCTCCAGCGCCTTGGTATCGAGCAGGGTTTGTGTCATCGCAGATAGTGTCTTGTCGATAAAGACGCAATGATAACGTTTGCGAGGCTTTCCTACGCGGCATGGAGAAATGCACCGACTTGAGTCTGCTCGCCGCGCATGGAAAATGGAAGTCATGACAATCGAAAGAAAAGGAGAGTGACATGGCCGGCAACAAGGAGAAGGAAGTGCACACCCGCGAAGGAAACCATGCCGTCAATCAACCCGGCACTCCGATGCTGAAGCAGGGACGGGATGATCATGGCAAGGCTCGCCTGAAGGAGCTTGCCGTACGTGAGGAAGTCGATTCCGATCAGACCGCACATATCCGCCAGCAGAATCTGCCGCTGAAGACGCCGATCAAGCAACCGAACAAGGCGACGAACAATAATTGATGATTAAACGAGAAGAATGAAAAACGCCCCGTGAACGTTCGCGGGGCGTTTTCATTACGGCGAGGGGAGACGAATTATTTGACGATCGTGAGGCTATCGACGTCGATTTCGGGACTTTCCAGGAAATCCTTCTCCACTTCGCCGTGCAATTCCACCTTGGTTTTCTCATCAATCTTTTGACCGGCAAAGCGCTTGTGATCGATATCGACGCGGATCTCTCCGGTGCCATCCGAGAACAGATATTTTTCGTTGCCGACTTTTTTGGTGAGGAAGCCGCGCAGTACGACGGCCTGATCATCGACCGGATTTTTCAATACGGCGGCGACCGTGCCATGCGTGACCTGATTGCTCGGTCCTGCGTACTGGGCGTGCGCCGAAGTAACGGCGGCGACGGCTGCTGCCAAGGTCATTACTGCAGACAATCCCTGTTTCCTGTTCATTGATGTCTCCTTTGTGGTTGGCGTATCGAATGGAATAATGCTGTTCGTATCACGAAAAAACGCAACGCCGTCAGCTGGCCTGACGCAACTTCTTCGCCACATCCGACAGCTGATACGGTTTGTTGATAAACAGGAAGTTGTCGAGGTCGTTGTACTCGGATTGCAGCGCCGGCATCGCATATCCGGAGGTCAGAATGGTTTTCACACGCGGATAGCGTTCACGTGTCAGACGCGCAAGCTCGATGCCGCTCATGCCGTTCGGCATCATCACATCGCTGAACAGGATGTCGATATCGTCGTTCTTCTCCAGTACATTCAGCGCATCCTTCGCACTTCCGGCGGTATGAACGGCGTAACCGATGGCACGGAACAGTTCGGCTGCGACCTCGAGCAGGTCGACATCGTCTTCCACGATCAGGACTTTTTCCACTTTGTCGTTTGGCGCTGTGTGCGCCACGATTTCACCGTCCGCCGCCGGCAGGTACATCGAGATCTGCGTGCCCTCGCCAAGCTGGCTGACGACGCTGACATCGCCACCCGATTGCATGATGAAGCCGTAAACCTGACTCAGTCCAAGCCCGGTGCCCTTGCCGACTTCCTTGGTCGTGAAGAAAGGTTCGAAGACGCGTGCCAATACAGCGGGTGACATGCCGGTGCCGGTATCGGAAACGGAAATTCGTGCGTATTTTCCCGCGGGCAGTGCACCGATTTCCTGGTCCGCCAACTGGACATTTTGTGTCTTGATCGTGATTTTCCCGCCGTCGGGCATCGCATCGCGCGAGTTGACGACGAGATTGAGCAGCGTGGTCTGGAACAGCGTGGCGTCGATCATGGCCGGACACAGTTCCCTTTCAAGCTGAATATCGAAACGGATGGAAGAGTTGCCGGCACGACGCAGCACCGATTCGAAACCGTTGATCAGTTCATTCAGA
Source organism: Oxalicibacterium sp. (assembly GCF_035565035.1). Classification (GTDB taxonomy): domain Bacteria; phylum Pseudomonadota; class Gammaproteobacteria; order Burkholderiales; family Burkholderiaceae_D; genus Oxalicibacterium. The sequence goes on from NZ_DATMTD010000061.1 coordinate 36,991, forward strand.
TTGCTCCGTTTCGCCTGCAATGGTTGCTGGCGTGCGAACGACAGCAGATGCTGCGTCAGTTCTGCACCGCGGTCGACGGCACGCCGCATGCTGTCGAGCGTTCTGGATTCGCCGCGTATCTGCAGTTGCAGCATGTCGATACCGCTTGAAATCACGCCGAGCAGATTGTTGAAATCGTGTGCAATACCGCCGGTCAGTTGTCCCAGTGCTTCCATTTTCTGCGACTGGAACAGTGCTTCATTGGCTTTTTTCAGTGCTTCGGCGGTGGCGCGTTTCTCCGTGATGTCGCGTGTGACCTTGGCAAAGCCGACCAGTTGCCCGAGATCGTCGCGGATCGCATCGATGATCACATGGGCAAAGAAACGTGTGCCGTCCTTGCGAACGCGCCAGCCTTCGTGTTCGGATCGACCGTGTTTTGCCGCGATGGCGAGCGCCTTGTCGGGCATTCTCGCTTCCCGTTCTTCGGGGATGTAGAAGCGTGAAAAATGTGTGCCGACAACCTCTTCCGCCCGGTATCCCTTGATGTGCTGCGCGCCGGAGTTCCAGTTGGTGACAAAGCCCGAGACGTCGAGCATGTAGATCGCGTAGTCGGTCACGCCCTGTACCAGCAGGCGAAACTGCTGTTCGCTCTTGCGCAGTACCTCTGCGGCAATTGCACGTTCGGTAATGTCGCGCGTGATCTTGGCAAAGCCCACCAGATCGCCGTTTTCCTTGCGGATCGGATCGATGACGACGCTGGCCCAGAAGCGGGTTCCATCCTTGCGGACACGCCAGCCTTCCGCTTCGTACTTGCCCTCCTGGATAGCGGTGCGCAGTGCCTGCGCCGGCGTTCCGGCATTGCGTTCCTCTTCTGTATAGAAGCGGGAAAAATGCTGGCCGATGATTTCCTGCGCAAGATAGCCCTTGAAGCGTTGAGCACCAGCGTTCCAGCTGATGACATGGCCGTCTGTGTCGAGCATGTAAATCGCATAGTCGCTGATGGCGGCGACCAGTGTCTGGAATCGGTTTTCTTCGTTCGAATCGTCGCTTGATTGCGGGGTAGGGCTGTTCATTCGCTGTTCCAGTATGTTCGGGCCTTTCCGGAACGGCACCATTCCGGTGCCGGGCGGATTTTCTATAGCAGGGTAATGGATTGTGGAAGTGCAGGCAATCTTACGAAGATAGACGCTGATAAGCGCTGAAGGTTGCATGCTTTCGCCATGTCCCAGAGCAGAGAGGAACTTCAGAAACGCGAAGCGAGGCTTGATTGCTTTCTGCCCAAGACGCTATCGCAGAAGATCCGGAAGATTTCTGGACAGACAATAGCGGGAATCTGGAATAACGCCGGAGCGGACGCACGGCAAATCAGGGGGGGTGGGGTGACCGATGGGGCTCGAACCCACGACAACAGGAATCACAATCCTGGACTC
>NZ_DATMTD010000062.1:0-27026 GCF_035565035.1 Oxalicibacterium sp.
AACAACAGTGAGAATTGTCCTACAAATGGTCGCGGAGAAGTCCTATTGGGTTCGCCTATCCGTTTGGATACATTACCAGCCTGCAAATGATTTTTAACAATAATTAACAAACAAGGGCCATCCCGGTCCACCGCGTTTCCGCGAGACCGGACTCATTCTGGAGCAGACGATGATGCATATTTTTAAACTGATTTCGATTTTCGGCATGCTTGGAGGCATTGCGTGGTTTGCGATGGTGCCTGACTTCGCGGCGGTATTGCTGGGCATTCTTTCGCTGGCGATCTTCATGATGACCTTTTTGCCGGTTATTCCGGACGAGACGGTTTGAGCGTCGCAGGCTGCAAACACAATACGAAAGCAGAACGCCGGTTTCCGGTGCGGCCGTAGCAGGAGTGACAGGAGCGTCCGCTATACTGCGGACGTTCGCACGAACGAACAACGAACTATAAAAATCGTACGGTCGAGGAGCGCAGCCACGCGGCGAAAATTATGCAAAGCGATGAAACAGGAAAAACAGGCCGGCGACTACGCGTCCTGCTCGTGGAAGACAATGTCGATGCACTGGAAGGCCTGGTGGAAATGACCGGTCTGCTCGGTCACGATGCGCACGGCTGCACCTCCGCTGAAAACGCATTGTCCATGCTGAAGGGGGACCAGGCCTTCGATCTGATGATTACCGATATCGGCCTGCCCGGGATTTCGGGTCTCGAGCTGGCACGTCAGGTACGGGCGTTGCGCCCGCTGGAGATCACGGTGGCCAGCGGCTACGCTCGCAGCAACGATGTCCCCTCCGATGTCGGCTGGTTGATGAAGCCGTTCGGCATTGAGGAATACGCGGCATTGCTCGATCAGGCGGCGCAGCGCTAAGAGTCATTCGTCCTGATCGTCATGACAGGATCGCAAATCTTCATTTCAGGCGAATCAATTCCTGTCCGGAAATAATTCGCCTCGTGTCTTTTATTCAAGTCTGAACTGGCGTCGTTCCTTGCTCATGGAGGCAGGAAACGAATGGCGATAAATCAAATGATTTAATTAAATCAAACGTTTGATTTATGTGTTCTAATAGCGATCATGAAAAACATCATCAAAAAATCCGCCGGCAAAGCATCGCCGGCGAATCCGACACGGCAGGCCGACGGCGACGCACGAAAACAGCGTGCAGACGGCGCCGAAGCGCGCGCGCGGCTGATCGACGTCGCGCTGCACCTGTTCGTCGAAAAAGGATTTGCCCGGACATCGACACGCGACATCGCCAGCGAAGCCGGCGTCAACCTGGCTGCAATCAAGTACTACTTCGGCGACAAGGCCGGTCTGTATCGCGCAGTATTCACCGAACCGCTAAGCGAACATTGCGGCATGCAGTTGCCGATCGACGAGGAAGGATTGACCTTGCGTCAATCGATCGAACGATTCTTTGAAGGATTCTTCGAACCGCTCAAGCAGACCGATCTGATTCAGCTATGCATTCGCCTGCATTTCCGCGAGATGATCGAGCCGACCGGATTGTGGATGGAAGAGATCGACAACAACATCAAGCCCGCGCATGAAGCGTTGGTCAACGCATTGATGCGCCACATGCATCTGTCGAAAGCGGATGACGAGATTCATCGCCTCGCTTTTTCCATCGCCGGGCTGGCGATTCAGATGTTTACCTCGCGCGATGTGATCCAAGCGATTCGCCCGAAGTTGATCAGTTCGGCAAGCGAACTCGATCGATGGAGCGAACGCATGGCCGATTACGCGGAAGCGATGGCCTCTGCGGAAAAAAAGCGCAGGGCCGATGTCGAAAAAAATAATAAAAACGGGAAGAAGAACGCATGAAGACGCCCCCTCTGACTTTGCTGCACGGTGCGCTGTTCGCCGCGCCGCTCTGGCTCGCCGGTTGTGCCCTGACTCCGCCGCCGGACAGGGTTGAAGCCGCAACGCCTTCCGGCTGGCAGGCGCCGCTTCCTGCCAAATCCACTGCGCTCGACAATGCGTCAGACCTGCCGCATCACGGTACATTGACCGACTTGTCGCAATGGTGGCAACAACAGAACGATCCGTTACTGGTTGAGCTGATCGACACAGCGCAAGCGGTCAGTCCGACCGTGGCCGATGCGTTGTCACGCATCGCGCAGTCGCGTGCAAGCAGTGTTTCGGCAGACGCGGCCTTGCTGCCGAAACTGGACGCATCGCTGACATCCAGTCGTTCCAACACGCAGGAGCCGCTGCCGTTAAGCACGATCACGCAGGCGCAATTGCAGCCATCGTGGGAAGTTGATCTGTTCGGTGGCAATCGCGCATCCAGCCGTGCCGCGTTGTCACGCCTGCAGGGCGCACAGGCCGGCTGGCATGACGCGCGCGTATCGGTTGCTGCCGAGGTGGCGAACCGCTATTACAGTCTGCGCACCTGCAACAAGCTGCTGGCCGTATCGCAATCGGACGCCGATTCACGTGCAGAGACGTCGCGTTTGTCCGACCTGAGTGCGAAAGCCGGGTTCCAGGCGCCGGCAACGGCGGCACTGGCGCGTGCCAGCGCGGCGGAAGCCAGCGGTCGTGTCACGCAGCAGCGTACCTCTTGCGATCTCGATGTGAAGGCGCTGGTTGCATTGACCGGAATCGACGAGCCGACGCTGCGTACGAAGATGGCGACATCGACACAATCGCCGACAGCACCGATCGCCATCGACAGCCTGCCGGCGCAGACGTTGCTGCAACGCCCGGACGTTTTCATCGCTGAACGCGAAGTCGCGGCCGCCAGCGCCGAAGTCGGCAGTGCGCAAGCCGCACGATATCCACGCCTGAGTTTGAGCGGTTCGATCGGTGTGGCGCGCTATCACGCAGCCGGAACGTCGACGGATTTGCGTACATGGTCGGTCGGACCGATCGCCCTGTCGCTGCCGATTTTCGATGGCGGCGAACGCGCGGCCAACGTCGACGCGGCACAGGCGCGTTACGAGTCCGCCGTCGTCGCCTATCGCGGCAAGGTGCGGCAAGCCGTACGCGAAGTGGAAGAAGCGCTGGTCAATCTGCAAAGCACGGCATCGCGCAGCGACGACGCACGTGTCGCGGTCGAAGGATATCGCGCCTCGTTCGAAGGAACCGAAAGCCTGTATCGCAATGGCCTTGCAAGCCTGCTCGATCTGGAAGACGCACGCCGCCTGCGACTGGCCTCCGAACTGAATGCGGTGTCGCTCGAGCGTGAACGCATGGCCGCATGGATCGCGCTGTACCGCGCGGCCGGTGGCGGCTGGCGCAATCCGGATGCAGAACGCATGGCCTCCTCGCTTTCTCCTGCTGCCCAACAAAATTCAGAATCCAAGTGACTTATCTATGAAACGCTTGAACAAAAAAAATACCATCATTGCGGCAGTTGTCATTGTGGTCCTGGCGATCGTAGCCGTCCTTGTTGTTTCCGGAAAATCCGGCAAGGTGAAGGAGGTCACTGCGCCCAAACCGGCACTGACCATTACCAGCGCCAGGCCGTCGCAGGAAAAACTGCCGATCAAGCTGACTGCCAACGGCACGATCACGGCGTGGCAGGAGGCGATCATCGGCAGCGAATCGAACGGTCTGCAACTGACCGAAGTGCGGGTCAACGTCGGCGACACCGTGCGGCGCGGTCAGGTGCTGGCGACATTCTCTGTCGCCACCACCAGAGCGGACGTTGCACAAGCGCGGGCTGCGCTGATGGAAGCTGAAGCCAATGCAGCGGATGCGCGAAACAATGCCGAGCGCGCACGTACGCTGCAAAGCACCGGCGCGTTGAGCACGCAACAGATCAACCAGTATCTGACGACGGAACAGACCGCCAAGGCAAAAGCGGAAGCAGCGAAAGCCACACTGCAGGTGCAGGAAGTCCGCCTTGCACAGACACAAGTGCTGGCGCCCGATGACGGCGTCATCTCGTCGCGCAGTGCAACGGTCGGCGCGGTCGTCGGTGCCGGTACGGAACTGTTCCGCATGATTCGCCAGGGACGCCTGGAATGGCGCGCCGAAGTGACGTCGGAGGAACTCGGCCGTCTTGCGCCGGGGACGATGGCGACAATCGTTGCCGCCAACGGCACCGAAGTGAAGGGCAAGGTGCGCATGATTGCACCCACCGTCGATACGGAGAATCGCGCGGCGCTGGTGTACGTCGACCTGCTGAAAAATGACAAGGCAGGCGTTGCACCGGTGCGCGCAGGCATGTTCGCCAACGGTGCATTCGAACTTGGCACCTCAGCCGCGATCACCGTGCCGCAACAATGCGTGGTGATTCGCGACGGCTTCAGTTATGTCTTCCGCCTGAATCCCGACAAGCGTGTCACGCAAGTCAAGATACAACCCGGTCGCCGGCTCGCCGATCGCATCGAAGTTGTCTCCGGCATTACACCCGATATGGAACTCGCAGCCAGCGGTGCGGGCTTCCTGAACGACGGCGATTTCGTCAACGTCGTATCGGCAGAGCCACCTGTTGCCACGCCGGCTGCGGCACCGGTCACGCCTGCCGTACCGGCAACACCGGCCAAACCTGCAATCAGGCAGCCGGCAGAATCTGCCGCAACATCGGCACAGGAGAAAAAGTGAACTTCTCCGCGCTCTCGATCCGGAATCCGATTCCGGCCATCATGCTGTTCATCCTGTTGGGGCTGGCAGGCCTTCTGGCGTTCAAATCAAACGCGATACAGGATTTTCCCGATATCGAACTGCCGATCGTCACGGTAACCGCATCGCTCCCGGGTACTGCGCCGGCGCAGCTTGAAACCGAAGTCGCGCGCAAGCTGGAAGATTCGATCGCCACATTGCAGGGCATCAAGAACATCTATACGAAAGTACTCGATGGTGCCGTCACGGTTACGGTCGAGTTCGTTCTCGAAAAAAACCTGTCGGACGCCGTCAATGAAGTGCGCGATGCCGTTTCGCTGATTCGCGCCGATCTGCCTGCCGATTTGCGCGATCCGGCAGTCACCAAGGTATCGACTGCCGGTCGTGTCGTGCTGACGTTCACTGCGACTGCCGCGCCCGGCAGCAATCTCGATGAGCAGGAAATGAGCTGGTTCGTCGACAACACGGTGGCCAAGCGGTTGCTCAGCGTGCCGGGTATCGGTTCGTTCAAGCGTGTCGGCGGCGTCGATCGTGAAGTCCGCATCGAACTCGATAACGCCAAGATGGCTGCGCTCAACGTTGCCGCCGTTGATGTCTCGCGTCGCCTGCGCATGGTGCAGCAGGAAGCGCCGGGCGGCCGCGGTGATGTCAGCGGTGCCGAGCAGGCGGTGCGCACAATCGCCACGGTACAGACCGCACCTGAACTGGCCTTGCTGGATATTCCGTTGGCCGATGGCCGACATATCCGGCTCGACCAGGTCGCGACGGTGACCGACACTATCGCAGAGCGTCGCTCGACAGCATCGCAGGATGGCAAGACCGTCGTTGGTTTTGAAATATTCCGTACCAAGGGCGCCAGCGAAACCGAAGTCGCAGACGGTGCACGCAAGGCGGTGGAAGAACTGCAGGCGGCACACAGCAATGTCATCTTCAAGCAGGCGATCGACAATGCAAAACCGGTCGAGGAAAATTTTGACGGCTCGATGGAACTGCTGTACGAAGGTGCGATTCTCGCCGTGCTGGTGGTGTGGTGGTTCCTGCGCAACTGGCGCGCCACGCTGGTTGCTGCTGCGGCGCTACCTTTATCGGTGATCCCGACCTTCCTCGGCCTCAGTTACTTCGGTTACACGCTGAACACGGTGACGTTGCTGTCGCTTGCGCTGGTGGTCGGCGTGCTGGTCGACGATGCGATTGTCGAAATCGAAAACATCGAACGCCACCTGCGCATGGGCAAGACGCCGATGCAGGCTGCACTGGAAGCGGCGGATGAAATCGGCATGGCCGTCATCGCCACCACGTTCGCACTGGTCTCCGTGTTCCTGCCGACGGCGTTCATGGCCGGCATTCCCGGGCTGTTTTTCAAGCAGTTCGGCTGGACGGCGGTACTGGCGATTCTGGCATCGCTGGTGGTCGCGCGTCTGTTGACGCCGATGATGGCTGCTTATCTGCTCAAGCCAAGTACGCATCGCGAGGAAAAAGATGGCTGGGTAATGCAACGCTACATGGCAACGATGAAATGGTGTCTGCGGCATCGTCTGGCGACAGCCATTGCATCGGGCCTGTTCTTTATCGGGTCCATCCTGTTGACAGGCTTGCTGTCGACGGGCTTCGTACCGCCGGCCGATCGAGGGCAGACGCAGGTCAATATCGAGCTGCCGCCCGGCAGTACGCTGGCGGAAACGACGGCCGTTGCCGAGCGCGTGCGTCTCGCGATTTCGAAAGACAAGAACATCACGAGCGTCTTCAGCTCGATCGGCGGCGGTTCCAGCGGCGATGCCTTCGCGCCGGGCGCATCGGCCGAAGCACGACGCGCCGTGCTGACAGTGACCACTACCCACCGTGATGAGCGGCACGAGACGATGACCGATATCGATGCGGGTATACGCGCCAACATCGCGAACATTCCGGGCGCGCGTTTCACCGTCGGTCCGCCGGATACCGGCGTCAAGATGCAACTCGTGCTGCGCAGTGAAGATCCGGTCGCCTTGTCGGCTGCAGCGAAAAGAGTCGAGACGGAATTGCGCGGCTTGCGCGGTATCGGCAACGTCACCTCCAGTGCGTCGCTGGTGCGTCCAGAAATCATCGTGCGTCCTGATGTCGCGCGCGCCGCAGATCTCGGCGTGACCGCCGCCAGCATCGGTGAAACAGTGCGCGTTGCGACAGCCGGCGATTACGACCAGAACCTGCCCAAGCTGAACTTGACGGAACGGCAGGTGCCGATCCTCGTCAAGCTTCCGGACGCCGTGCGCGCCGACCTGTCGGCAATCGAACGCTTGACGGTGCCGGGACGCAACGGCCCGGTGATGCTCGGTACGGTCGCTTCGGTCACGATGGAAAGCGGACCGGCGCAGATCGATCGCCTGAACCGCAGTCGCAACGTCACGCTCGATGTCGAACTCGGTTCACGTTCGCTCGGCGAATTGAATACCGAAGCGCGCGCCTTGCCGTCGATGCGCAATCTGCCGCCGTCGGTAAAGATTGCCGAACTGGGCGATGCGCAGGAAATGCTGCTGCTGTTCGAAAGCTTCGGCCTGGCGATGGCGATCGGCGTGTTGTGTATTTACGGCGTGCTGGTATTGCTGTTCAAGGACTTCATGCAGCCGGTCACGATTCTTGCCGCGCTGCCGTTGTCGATCGGCGGTGCATTTGTCGCGTTGCTGATAACAGGAAGCGCGTTGTCGATGCCGTCGATGATCGGCCTCATCATGTTGATGGGGATCGTCACGAAGAACTCGATTCTGTTGGTCGACTACGCAATTCTGGCGCGGCAGGCCGGCATGAATCGTTTCGACGCACTGGTCGACGCCTGCCACAAGCGTAGTCGGCCGATCATCATGACGACGATTGCAATGGGTGCCGGCATGTTGCCGCTTGCGCTGGGCTGGGGTGCCGATCCGAGCTTCCGTTCACCGATGGCCATCACCGTGATCGGCGGACTGATTACATCGACGCTGCTCAGCCTGCTGGTGGTGCCGGCAGTTTTCACTTACATCGACGATCTCGAGCAATGGCTGAAACGCACGATGCGCAAGATGCGCGGCATCGACCACGAGAAAGCCGACGAACATCATGAAATTGCAAAACTGCCGCGCCCGAACGAAACTGATTAACCATTGCGAGAAAACCATGAGCCGCCCTTTACTGAAGCAGGAAAATCAAACAGCCGACGTGCAGAATTTCATTGCCGGCTATCACCGCCAAACCATTGAGGAAGTGACGGCTGCCATTGCGGCGAACAGAATCGTCGTCGTCGGCATGGCGCAGAATCCCTTCGTGAAAAAAGCGCGTGCGGCATTGAATGCAGCGAACACGGATTTCCGTTATCTGGAATACGGCAGTTATCTGTCTTTGTGGAAACCGCGTCTGGCGATCAAAATGTGGAGCGGCTGGCCGACGTTTCCACAGGTGTTTGTCGATGGCGTATTGATCGGCGGCTACAAGGAAACGGTTGCCGCATTGCAGGCCGGGACGATTTCACCGAAATGAGTGGAAAATAGCGACCGTATAAAACAAGCCGAAACAAGGAAAGGAACGTGCGATGCAATCACCACTGGATATACCGCACGATCGCCCGCTCGATCTGAACACATTGTCGTTACCAGGGCCGCTGACGATCGTCGTGCTGGCGCCGCATCCGGACGATTTCGACGCAATCGGTGTGACGCTGCGCCATTTTCACCTGCGGGGTGATGCGATTCATCTCGCGGTATTGACCACCGGCGCCAGCGGTGTCGAAGATGGCCATGCCGGCGCTGTCACACCAGAACAGAAGGCGGCATTGCGCGAAGGCGAACAGACTGCGAGCTGTACCTTTTTCGGTTTGCCGCTCGACCGTCTATCTTTCCTGCGTTTGCCTGCCGACGAAAAAGGCAATCCGCGATTGGACGACGCCAACCATGCGCGCATCCGCGATTACCTGGCCGTGCGCAAACCGGATCTCGTCTTCATGCCGCACGGGAACGATAGCAATGTCACGCATCAACGTACTTACGCATTGTTTCGTGCGGTTGCCCTCGCCGAAAAATGGTCTTTATGGGCAGTCCTGAACAAAGATGCAAAAACGGTTACGATGCGCACCGACCTGTTTACATCGTTCAACGAAGACGATGCCGCCTGGAAGGCCGAACTGCTGCGCCTGCATCAATCGCAGCATCAGCGCAACCTGAATACGCGCGGCAGCGGATTCGACGAGCGTGTGCTGGCCATCAACCGCAAGGACGGTGCGACGGTCAATGCGCAATACGCGGAATTTTTTGAACTGGAACGTTTCGGTTGAAGGCCGAAACACCCGAATGCAACAAGGAATCGACATGGCTTGTGACCACAGGAAAGTGCTGGATCTGGCAAAGGAAGGAAACTGGGAAGAGGCGCACGCGCTGGTGCAGATGCACGGCGACGAACTCTCCTGTCAGATCCACGGCTATCTGCATCGCGTCGAAGGCGATCTCGGCAACGCACGTTACTGGTACGGACGTGGCAACAGCACGTTACCGAACAATACGCTGGAAGAAGAATATGCGCGGCTTTGCGGACGTCTGTAAGTACCTGTTTCACTTTTTGCGTGAGCCCGCGTCCGCTTGCAGTAATATCTGAAAAAATGACCGTGCCGGCTGGCCTGTGGGCATCGGCACCCAGCCGGAACTGGCTGGAAACACTGGAATCTTCTTATGTCAGACACCGTCCTTAATCGCCGGGCAGAATCGCCTGCCACCGAAAATTTCCCTTCTCCCATCGTGACGATCGACGCACGTGACTGGCGGCTTGAAACGGTCGATCCGGCATGGATCGATGCGCTGGAAGAAGGCAAGGTGCTGTATTTTCCGCATCTGGCGTTTCGCCTGAAGGAAGACGAACATCGTTTTCTGAATCCGGATATCAACGCCGAAGGTTCGCGCAGCATCACGCTGGAAACAGGCGGCCGTTTCAAGGGAGTGGCCGGTGACGAGGCTGTACAGGCAGCAGTAGCCGCAATGGTGGGCCGCTTCCGCGCGGACGCGCAACAACTGGTCGACTCGCTACTGCCGCATTATCGTGATTCATTAAGGATGGCGACGACCAGTTATCGACCGAAGCAGGTCGAAACGCGCATACAAACCTGGCGTGCGGACGACAAGCGACTGCACGTTGATGCATTCGCCGGCCGCCCGAATCATGGCGAACGTATTTTGCGCGTGTTCGCGAACATCAATCAGGAAGGCGTGCCACGCGTGTGGCGTGTTGGCGAACCTTTCGAAGAAATGGCGCGAAAATTTCTCCCGCGCCTGGAAAAATATCGGCCTTTTCACGCACGCATGCAGCAGTTGTTGCGCAAGACGAAAAAACTTCGGACCGAATACGATCATTTGATGCTGCAGCTCCATGACAACATGAAGCTTGACGAGGATTATCAAAGAAACGCGCCGCAACTTACGATGCCCTTCGCGGCAGGGAGTGTGTGGGTTTGTTTCTCCGATCACACTCTGCACGCCGCGATGTCCGGACAGTACATGATGGAACAGACCATGCATTTGCAACCGGAAAATCAATATGATTCGACGCAAAGTCCCCTAGCCATTTTACAAAGGCTGACAGGACGCAAGCTGGTTTGAGAATGCCCGATCCGGGCGAGCGTTATTTCAATACATTTCCTGATATTCAATTTTGACTTCACCGATTTTGCTGCCGATCATCGGCGTCCTGCTTGCAGCAGGAAGAGGGACACGTTTCGATCCGTCCGGTGTGCAGGACAAGTTGCAGCAGCCATTGCCGGACGGCGACAAGGTGGCCGTCGCCGCGGCCAGGACAATGCTGGCGGTACTGTCTGATGTGATTGCAGTGGTGCGTGTGGAAAATGCCGTTGCTGCGTCATTGCGTGCGCTGGGTTGCACGGTCGTCGTTTGCGAAGATGCGGATCGCGGGATGGGTGCTTCACTGGCTTGCGCGCTGCGGCAAGCGGTCGACGCATCCGGCTGGGTGATCGCACTGGGCGACATGCCGTATGTGCTACCGACCACAATTGCTGCGTTGCGCGACGCGTTGATGGACGGGGCCGATATCGCGGTGCCGGTGCGTAATGGCAGGCGCGGCAACCCGGTGGGTTTTGGTCGTGAACGTCTGCCGCAATTACTGCAGGTGGAAGGCGATCAGGGCGCGCGCGCGTTGTTGCACGCAAATCCATGGACCGCAGTCGAAGTTGACGATCAGGGAATTCATCACGACATCGACAGTCCCGCCGATCTGGAGGGTGAGTGGAATAACGCCCCGGATAACTCGCTGCCTCGAAAACGACTTTGACGCGTGCCACAGGCAGAGCCGGGCAGGACTAGCATGACGTTTCATCGAAAAAGACATCTGTCGCAAGACAGATGTCTTTTTCATTTCTATACCTTATGCGATGCACGGCAGCTCGCCGTGATGTCCATCGACTTGTCGTAATGCTTCGACTCGATCTGCAGCATGCCGAGGATCGAATGGAACAAATTGTCCTGACTGACCGAATCGTTGACATGCTTTTCCATACAGTCGCGACTGACGCCGAAATCGGCAGAAAAGCCCTGGGACATCCACATCACCATCGGTACATGCGTTTGCTCTTTCGGTGCGATTGAATAGGGCATGCCGTGCAGGTAAATGCCATGTTCACCCAGCGATTCGCCGTGGTCGGACAGGTACAACATCGCGGTATCGTATTTTGTCTGCTTCTTCAGATAATCAATCGTCTTCGCCAGGAAGTGATCGGTATACAACACGCCGTTATCGTAGGTATTCACGATCTGCTGTTGCGAGCATTTGCTGAGGTCTGCGGTGTCGCAGGTCGGCGTAAATTTTTTCATCGCCGCCGGATAACGACGGTAGTAGGCGGGACCGTGATTGCCCAGTTGATGCAACACGACGAACAGATTGCCGCCCTTGGTCTTGTGAATTTCGTCATCCATACCGTCCAGCATGATTTCATCGAGGCAGCGCTCGCCATCACACAGTTCGGAATTCTTGCTGCTGTCGAAGAATTCCTGGCCGAGTCCGTCGCAAACACCCTTGCAACCGGACTGGTTGTCGCGCCAGACCGTATTGATGCCGACATGGTTGATGATATGCAGCAGCGATTCATGACTGCGGATCGCCTTTTCATCGTAATTGCGGCGACCATAGGTCGAGAACATGCACGGCACAGAAACTTCGGTATTGGTGCCGCACGAGGTCATGTGATTGAAATTGAAGACGCCGAGATTGCTCAGTTCCGGTGTCGTCTGTCTTTCATAACCGTCCATTCCCCAATTGGCGGCACGCGTCGTTTCTCCGACGACCAGGACGAACAGCATCGGCTTGCTGCGTGACGACCATGCTGCACCGAGTTTGGCATCTTCACTGATCGGAATCTTCGGCTTGTTGGCGGCCTCTGTATCGGCAGTGACGACACGTGCCAGCGAAATCAGATAATTGCTCGGTGTGATCAGATAGCGCATCTCTTTCTGGTTGCGCATCATCGAGGAAAAATCCTGAAACACCAGCAGAATCGAACCGATCGCCAGCAGCAATGCGCCTGCGATATACAGCGTGCGTACCGTCAGTGCACGACGCCACGATACTTTACGCAACTGCAGTCGCCAGATCAGTGCAGACGGTGCGATGCCGAATACCAGCATATGCAGGCAGAAATTCAAAGAGAACAGTTCGCTGGCTTCCTTTACATCGGTGCGCAGGATGTTTCTCACCATATCGCTGTTGAAGAACACCGTGTACTTGTTCATGTAATAGGTGGCCGCCGCAGTAACCAGCAGCAGCACGGTCAGGATCGGCCTGGTACTCCAGCGGTTGAGCAATATCATCAGCGCAGCGCTCTGGAAGGCGGTAATGCCGATGAAGATCGCGGCCGCGAACAGCCAGCTCGCCGGATGCGACCAGTTGCGTCCGGCGGTCGCGGCGGAAAAGAACAGATTGTTGGACGTCAGTGAAAAGAACAGGCTGACGAGTACGGCAAGCTGTTCGGTGCCGACAGGAGGGAGGCGATCGAGCAGTCCTGCTGTGGAACGGCCGAGTGTGGCGTCGGCCGGGCCGACAGTGCGAGTTGGTTTCAAGGTGAACACCGACTTCTAATTGAGAAGTCGGTACGCTATCCAGCGCGCCGTTAAGGGGCCGTTAAGGCTGGCAGGCTTGTCATTTCCATATCAAGCGAGCTGCGAAGAATCAGGCTTGCGATGTGTTTCTATCGGCAGAGAAATGCAGGACGAAGCGGCTGCCGCCTTTTTCCGGCGTCTCGTGATGAATTTGCCAGCCCAGGTGATCGACCACGCGCTTGACGATGGCAAGGCCGAGTCCGGAGCCGGCATACCGCGCGTCATGTCCGCGCACGAAGCGTTCGAACAGGCGTACGCGGACATTCTCCGGCACGCCAGGGCCATTGTCTTCGATCGTTAACTGGCGTGCTGTCAATTGCACATGCACGATGCCCTGCTCGGTGTACTGGCATGCATTGCGTAGCAGATTGCCGATGGCGATCCCTGCCAGTTCGACACGTGCGTGCACCCATACTTCGTCATGCGGGACGTCGAACAGAATCTGTATTGGCTTGTCGCTGAACAGCTGTCGATAGCGTTCGACTTCGCGCTCGACCAGATGCGTCAGCGAAACCTGCGTGCCACCCAGCATGTCCGGCGATTGCGACAACAGCAGTAATGCGCCAACGCGTTCCGATGCTTCTGCCGCGACGCGACGGATGCGTGTCGCAACTTCGCGATCTTCCGGCGATTGCGCGAGACGCACTTCCAGCAGTTCGGCCGCGCCCAGCATGATGGTCAGTGGCGTGCGCAGTTCGTGGCTGACATCGCCGGTGAAAAGTTTTTCATCCGCCAGAAATCGCTGCAGCTGTTCCGTGCGGCCGGCGAATGCACGTGCCAGTGAGCCGATTTCGTTGCGTAACTCGAGCGCAGGCAGTTTGGAGGGCGGGTCGTCACGTTCGATCGACCGGGCCAGTGCAGTCAGCGGTCCGATGATGCGGCGTGCAGTAAAGATGCCGAGTGCGGCGGACAGTAACAGGCTGGCAATGAACCCGACACCCAGCGCGGTAAAGATGGTGTGTTCGGTGATGGCGAAATCACTGGTGTCGTCGATGACGGCAAACGTATCGTTGCCGATCTTGCGAATACACACGGTGTATTCGTTGCTGCCGACATGCACTTCATGCACTCCGGGACGTTTGTGACGAAAGCGTTCGGGAATTTCGTCATTGACGTAGAAGTTGTCTTCGACGGTGGAAAGAAGTTCATGACGGTGATACTGGTCGATCAGCTGCGTCGTGACTTTTTCAAGGCGTTCATTGACCAGCTGCTTCTCCGAAATATCCACGGCGAGCTTGCCGGTCACAGAGAAGAAGACGCACATCAAAAATGTCAGCAGGACGAACGCGCCAGTCAGCCGCTTGCCGAGAGAATGATTACGTTTCATCGTCATTCACCAGTCGATAGCCGTTGCCGGGCAGCGTGCGCAACATCGGCGTGACAAACGGTCGATCCATCGCCTGCCGCAGTGCATGAATGTGCGTTCGCAGCGCGTCGCTGTCGGGCGGATCGTCGCCCCAGATTTCGCGCAACAGCGCATCGCGCGAGATGATGGCCGGCGCCTTGCGCATCAACGCTTCCAGCAGTTTGTAGCCGGTCGGTGTCAGTGTCAGCTTGCGACCGGCACGCGTGACTTCGCTGCGGCTGAGATCGAAACGCAGTTCGCCGAATTCGAGAATGTGTTCGACAGTCTCGTTGCGGGCGCGACGTACCAGCGCTTTCAGTCGCGCTTCCAGCTCCACCAGGGAAAAAGGCTTGACCAGATAATCGTCGGCACCGACTTCAAAGCCGACCAGTTTGTCCTTGACCGTGT
The DNA here is from genome assembly GCF_035565035.1 of Oxalicibacterium sp. Lineage (GTDB taxonomy): Bacteria > Pseudomonadota > Gammaproteobacteria > Burkholderiales > Burkholderiaceae_D > Oxalicibacterium. Next base: position 14,416 of record NZ_DATMTD010000062.1, read on the forward strand.
CGCGTGCGGTCAGCATCAGGATGGGTGTTGCCAGTCGCCGTTCCTTGCGCAGCTGGCGGCAGACTTCCACGCCGTCCAGTCCCGGCAATTCCAGATCGAGCACGATCACGTCATACGGTGCAGATGTGGCGAGCGTGACGCCGGCCGAGCCGGTGATTGCCACATCCAGCGTATAGCCGAGAGGCTCGAGAAAGCCGTACAGATTGGCGACGATATCCGGATTGTCTTCGATGATCAGTGCGTACACGTGCTGCTCCGGATTATTCGATTGGCGTGAAGCGTTGCACCCGCTTGCCGTCGTGTTCGATCGTTTCAAAAAACACTTTTTCCGGACGTGTCCAGTAGGAACCGTCGGCGGCGGTGTAGACGATCATCGTCGTCTCCGGATCGGATTCGAGTTTGGCGGCACAGACGAAATCGTAAATGCCGCCCTTGAAATGTCGGAATTGCATGGTTGCTCCCTTGCATGAGTCGCCATTGTAAGGGGAGTGTTGCAAAAGAGCGTTGCGTTTGCACCGCTTCCAGGAATCCGTTAGCAAAGCGCAACGCATGCGTAATGATTCGACGTACGCATGTGTTGCAGGATCGGGGAGTGGATGGTTGCGACGGTGGATCGCGAGGGGGCGAATCAGGGTTTGTCGAGTTCCCTTACGCTGGTGATGGCATAACCTTTCGCGCTGATCTGTTCGAGCGGAGCATCGATTGCGAAATCCGCGAGGTGCGTGGCACCGTCATCCACATCGACGCAGCGATCCGATAATTCCCAATCCGTATTGACGACTTCTTCTGGAATCATCTTTCCCTCCGGTACGGCCAGATAGGAAAAATGGCCGGCTTGCTCTGCCCTTCTGTAGATATCAACGCGCATGACAATTCCTTCGCAAGGGTGGGAGGAATTTTTGTGACCGCGGTACACAGGAAAGGTTGCGAATTTTCGCTCGCTGAAAAACCGAAGAAAACCGCGGCGCAACCCGTTTTTCGGGATTTCGCCAAGTGAAACGGAAGGAAATGCCTGAAGAAGCCGGATTTTTTACACAAAATGCCCGATTTTCTGTTGTAAAACGTTCCATTCAGGCAAGCAAATTGCTTGTGTCGTGGTAATCTTTTCTTTCATTGCACCGGGCAGGTGCAATCCGAACCGCTCCAATCAGGAGGACATGTCATGTTGAAATATGATTTTTCGGTCAAGACGCGCGAAGGACAGCGCCTTGAGAGCATTGTCATCGGCGGCAAGGATCGCGAGGATGCCGAACGCAAGCTGCGCCAGATGTATCGACACTGCGAAGTGTTGCGATGCGATATCAAGGGCAGCGTGCAGCGCCCCGGCTTTGCCAATTCCGTCGACGATATCCTGTCACTGATTTCGCGCTGATCCTGTTGGCGCTGTAACGGCCTTGATGAATCCATCGGCCAGCAATTCATCCAGTAACGTTTCGTAATCCTGCGCGCCGCGACTGCTTGGCGCATGTTCGAAGATGGTCTTGTTGAAAGCCGGGCTCTCCGCCAGGCTGACGTTCTCTGCGATGCGCGAGCGACAGACATCAGCACCGAATTTTTCTTCCAGAATTTTCAACACATCCCACGCCATGCCGCGCCGACCATCGAAGCGTGTCAGCAAATAGCGCCGGTTGACGCGACGTTTCAATACCGGCTCCAGCGCCTTCAGTGTTTTCTCGATCTGCACGGCACCCTTAGCGGAAAGATGATCTGCCGACACCGGTACGATTAGGCAATCGCAGGCGAAAATCGCATTCAACGACAGCACGCCGACCAGCGGGCAGCAGTCGATCATGACCGGGCTGTCATCCCCGCCGAATTTTTCCGTGCGCAACGTGGTGTTGAGTTTGTTGACGACGTCGTATCCCTTGCCGAACAGCGTATCGATTTTTGATAGTTCCAGATGGGCCGGAATGATATCGATGCCGTTGGTGGGCGATGTGCGCAGTAATTCGCGTAACGGACGATTGCGTTGAAACAGGCTGAGGATGGTGTCATCGCCGGAGTCGGCGGTTGCGCCGGCGATGGCGCTGAGATGTGCCTGCGGATCGAGATCGATGCCGACCGGCTGGCAACCGCGCCGCGCCAATGCCGCGGCGATATTGAGTGCGGTCGTGGTTTTACCCACACCACCTTTCTGGTTGAACACGGTAACGATCGTCATGATTTTCCCGGCGACACAGTTTTACGATAGTAACACCCTGACTTTTCGCTGTTGGAGGAATTGTGCGTGGACTCTTGGACGTACGTCAGGCACGTGTCGCGATAGGACGCTTTTTGCCTTGCTTGTTGCTCCAGATACGGAGCCGCGCATAACCGATCACGACGCCGGTAATGCTCATGGCCAGTCCGCCCAGACTCAACAGAATCAGAATCACGTCGCGTCCGATGCCGGATGTCAGCATGACCGGCACATCCCAGCTGTGCAGGAAATTGAACAGCCAGCGTCCCGCGCGTTGCGCACGATCCACGCTCAACGCAACTTCGCCGGTAAATGGATCAATATAGGACCAGGTGGCATGGGCGTCGGTGAACCGGACACGCAATACCGGCAGACGCCGCTCTGCGGCACCCATCATCGCCTCCGGCTGACGGGCATAGTAATAATTGTCGTAACGTGCCAGCTCTTGTTGTGAGGCGATGGTCGAGGCCATCAGGCGCGTTGCGGCATGCAGCAGCGTTGAACGATCCCATTGTGTGCGCACGGTGGGGCTGCCGTCCTCGCCGAGGACGATCAGGCGTGTGTCGGCCTTGGCGTTACGCGCCAGCAGATAGGGCTGCCCGTTCAGAACGCGCCAGTATATTTCCACTGCGCGAAAGCCATGCTGTTCCAGCAGGGAAACCGCAGCGCCCGCTTGCAGCGGCAAGCGATCGACAACAGGATCGCCATTGCGCCAGGCGGCGAGATCGGGTTTCTGTCCGCGGGCATCGAAGATGCCAACCGGATTCATCGACATCAGGCCGCTGAAAATCCACGTAAAGATAATCGCGGCGAATGCCAGTCCGAGGATGTGATGCCAGCGCAACCACGATTCACGGTAGGGTGAATGCCCGCCGGATTTGTAGTGGCCGCTAAAACGCCAGCGCCAGATACCGACCACGGTGCCGCTGATTGCGACCAGCGTGCCGGCCGCCGACAGCACGATGACGATCCAGCTCCAGACCGGATCGATTGGCCGGTCACGGAAATAATAAAGCCAGTGCAACCAGGCGCCGACGTAATTCCATCCGCGCTGTGCTCGCGGGGCATCGAGCACAACTTCGCCGGTGACCGATGACAGATAGAGGCGCGTGCGATCGGGATCATGCATGTCGATTACATGCAGCGGACGGTGCGGGTCGAGCGCACGACTGTGTGTCCACCGATCTTCCTGCACTAACCCGCGATCCTGTGCCGTCACCTGCGACAGAAACGACCGTGCCGATGCCAGCAGATGCGCTGTATCGACCGACAACCGCGTGCCGCTTGCCGCATCGACGGCGATAAGACGGCCATCACGCAATTGCAGCCGATAGCAGGGGCGGCCACCGATCGAAGTCAGAACGACTTCGCTGACTGGTACATCAATCGCGTCAAGCACCCGCGTGAGCGGCACGCGAATGCTGTTCGCCTGCAACGCCGGTAACGCGCCGAGTCGTTCCCACGGCGTGAATTTCGGATAACCGACGAACAGCATCACGATGCCGCTGACAAACCACAATGCCATCAACACGCATGCCGCCACTCCCATCCAGCGATGAATCAGATAGAGCAGGCGACGTGTGCGTGTGGCAAACGACATGGCGTTATCAGAAGCGGTGGTTCAGTGTCAGTTCGAAGCGTTGATCAGCGCCGACCAGCCATTGCGTACTGTTGTAATACGCGGTGGTGTAATAGCGTTTATCGAACACATTGAAGCCATGCAGAGTCAGCGTGGTATCGGATGCCACATCCCACCGCAATGCCATATCCGTTGTTGTATACGATGGCAGCTTCAACGTGTTGGCATTGTCGGCGTAACGCTTGCCGACATAGCGCAAGCCGGCGCTGGCGGTCCATTGCGGCTGGAATTTCCAGCTTAACCATGCGTTGGCTAGACGTTCTGGAACGTTGGTCGGAACGTTGCCGTCGCGCGATACGGTTGTGGTGTTATCGAGCTTTTCTGAAAAATCATCGAATTGCGCATGCAGGATGGACGCATTGGCATCGAGTTGCCAATTGCGTGCAAATGCAAGCGACAGCGTGCCCTCGATGCCGCGCGATGATTGCTGGCCAACTTGTATGCTTTGATTGGGATTTGTCGGATCACGGGACAATAAATTGTCCTTACGGATGCCATATAGCGCCAACGTCCATTCGCCCTTTCCTTCAGCAAATGCATTCTTCACGCCGATTTCGAGTTGCTTGCCGGTGGACAGATCAAAGCGACTGTTGGGTTGACTGATCATCAGTAATCCGCCAACGGAATCTGCCGCTTCCGAATATTGCGCATAGAACGACAGGTCCGGTCGAGGTGCGAAGACGGTGCCGAGACGCCAGCCGACGTTGGAATAGTTCTGATCGAGCTCTTCAACATCCGTCTGCAGATTGCGACGTGTGACGTTCGCGTGGTCATAGCGCAGGCCGGCCACGATCGACCAACGGTCGTTCAATTCCAGCCGATCTTCGCCGAATACTGCATACGATTGTGCATTGTTGCGATAGCGCGGGAGAAACGGAATTGCGCTGGCATAGCCGCCCGCGACCGGATCGAAAGGATCGACGAATTCCGGATCAGGCGTGCCGGTATAGGTATTGTTGGTGTGCTTGAAAGTACTGGCGCTCAAATTGAATCCGATCGACACCTGATTTTTCAGACCGAGCAGGCTGCCGCGGAAAGTGGCGTCTGTCGTATTGCCGACCTCGGATTGATCGTGACGAATATTGGTGTCGGCAGAGCGTCGGATCAAACCGGTTGCTGGAATGTAATCGTAATATTCCGCATTACGCCAGTAACGATGACTGTCGATCTGATACAGCTTGCTGCGCACCGTGATGTCCGCATTTGGCGTCCACTGCGCGGAAATTTCCGTGCGGCGATCGGCGAAGTCGATACGGCTATCCTCGACGTTGTAGTTCTTGTCACGCAGTGAAGAAAGCTGCTTGCCATTGACCAGCGGTGTGCCGAAATAGCGCATCGGATGCTGCCGTCCTTCTGCATGGCTCAATTGCAGGTTGAATTCCGGCGAGATGTCCAGACGCAAGGTGCCGGAAAAGGTCAGGTCACGTGTATCGCCGCGATCGACCCAGCCATCGCTGCGGTTGCCGCCAATATCGAATCGATACGACAGCTTGTCATTGATTGCGCCGCCGCTGCCGAAACCGAGTCGCTGCGTGTTTTCGGTACCGATCGTGGTGGAGATTTCATTCCGGATCGGGCCGCGTGCCGGCTTTTTCGGAACGACGTTGACGACACCACCGATCGCGCCGTTGCCATAGATGACGGATGCCGGACCGCGTAGCACTTCGATGCGATCGACCGACCACGTATCGAAGGGGAAGGTGACGCCGACGCCACCGAACTGACGCGTGCCGTCAAACAGCCGCGTGATCGAGTTGGCGTCGGTGAAGCCGCGGGAGGAAACCGAACTGTTGCCGTTACCCGGATGCGCTATGCCGCTGAAGCCAGCGGCACGCGTGATCGCATCGATCACATTTGCATCGCCGCGTTCTTCAAGTTGCGCGCGGTCGATGATGTCGACGCTGGCGGGCGTTTGCAGCAACGTCATGTCCAGATTTGATCCGGTGGTAATCGGCGCCTGCAGGCCGCTGCTTGGGGAAGTGACCGATATTGCTGGCAATATCTGTGGAGTATCGGCTGCAAACGCGGGCTGGATTGCCATCGCACCAAGCAGCAACATGGGTGCACTCTGAATAGGAGCGCGAAGACGACGGTCGGATCGGTGCCGGCGTGGGACGGAAGTACGCATGTTTTTTCCTGAAAGCGGCCTCTGTTTGAATGAGGCAGCGAAACAATGGACACGACCGGTGATTGTCACGGGTCATGGATCGATGCGAGAAACCGATGCTTGATCAATGATCGTGCGTGTCGGTACTCGGCAAGATTCAGGAAAATGCGGGGGGGGCGCGGGGTTGGACCGCAGTCCATGCGAACAGCGGGTGCGACGCCTGATAGAACAGAAGAGGAAGAACGGCAGAACCTTCAACCACCGGAATCGTGAAATCGGCAGTCGGTAACAGTGCCGGACTGACGGCATGACTGAGGCAGAACGGGCAATGTTCGAAATGCGTGGCCTTGTCACCTTTGCCCGGTGTCGATCTGGAAGGCTGGCCATCGTCGATCTGCACAAGCTTGGCACCTTCGATCGTACAGATTTCCATCCAGCCGTTCGGCACACCTTGAGCGGCGGCGACGGCATGTGAAATCGATGGCGCGAGCGCTGCCAGCAGGATCGCAAAGGAAGCGATCCAGACGGTCAGGCGATGCATCGATTTCGTCATGTTCATCGTGTATGCGTTACCGAAACGAGGTGGCGCCGCGCAGCCCAGCCGGCAGGGCTTGCGGCGTATTATATGCGGGACCTTGACGGGTTGACAGGTCCGGGCGGATGCACGTGCAACAAAAAGCGACATCCGTATTCATTCAACGATACTTGATTGCCATCATGCAAAGCGTTTCTACAGCCAAGCAACAAACGGTTCTGACGATTGCCGCGCTCACCTTGATCGGTGCCTTGATTTTCTCGGGCATGCATCCGCACGATCGTGCAACCTGGATCATGGAGGTGCTGCCGGTGATCATCGCGCTGCCGATCCTTGCGTGGACGTACCGTCGCTTTCCACTGACGCATTTGCTGTATTGCCTGATCTTTCTGCATGCGCTGATCCTGATTGTCGGCGGCACCTATTCCTATGCACGCGTACCGGTCGGGTTCTGGGTACAGGATATGCTTTCGCTGGCGCGAAATCCATACGACAAGCTTGGACATTTTGCCCAAGGCCTGATTCCTGCCCTGCTGGCGAAGGAAATCCTGTGGCGTGGCGGGTACGTCAATACGCCGGTTGGCAAGCAGCTCGGTGGCAAAATGCTGGCTTTTCTGTCAGTGTGCATCGCCATGGCGATCAGTGCGTGGTACGAACTGATTGAATGGTGGGCGGCGCTGATCATGGGGCAGGGCGCAGATGAATTTCTCGGCACGCAGGGCGATCAGTGGGATACGCAATCGGACATGTGCATGGCGTTCATCGGCGCGCTGGTCGCCATGCTGATACTTTCGCGTTGGCATGACGGCCAGATCGCGCGATTGCAGGGTGTGGAAATTAGAAGGGGAAGTCATTGAACGAACAGGCATTGCAGCAGTATCTGTACGACCATATTCCCTTGTCGAAGGCGATGCAGGTCGAAGTAAAACGCGTACATGCGGATGAAGTGACGGTTGCCGCGCCGCTGGCGCCGAACATCAATCACCGCGAAACCGTATTCGGCGGTAGTGCATCGGCAGTCGCCATCCTCGCTGCCTGGTCGTTGTTGCATACGCGGTTGCGAAGCGCCGGGATCGAGAGCCGGCTCGTCATTCAAAGCAACACGATGCATTACGATCTGCCGATTGCGGGAGATTTCACTGCACGCGCCTTCATCGAGCAGGAGGACGACTGGCGGCATTTCATCCGCATGCTGACGCGCAAGGGCAAGGCGCGCATCTCGGTATCGTCCGTGCTCGAATACAACGGCGCACAGGCCGGCAGGCTGACTGGCGAATTTGTCGCACTTGCCGGAGCAACCGATTGAACACCTGTTTTACGCTATAGTGCTGCCAGCGCAAGACAGCGTCATTTTTTACCGAGAATATTGATCATGAGCGAAGACAACTTCAAACCGACGGAAGTCACCAGAAAACCGGCAAAAGAGCCAGATGAAAACGACAAGTTCTGGGATCTTGCGGATACCTTTATCCAGCTGGCAAATGAGAACTGCAAGGGCGCAACGCTAGGCCAGGTATGTGCATCGATGATGTACGCCAGTGCACGTTTCGGCGCCTTCACCGCCTCCATCGATGCACCGAACGAAGCGACATTCAAGGAGCAACTGGATGGTGCGGTGACCTATTTCCGCACTGAGTACGAAAAAATGCTGCACGATAATTTCCGCGATTACGCAGAAAATTTCAAAAGCTATCATCCAGAGAAAAAGTAAATTCGGATGCCATGAAAAAAGCCTCGATCCGCACTGCGGCATCGAGGCTTTTTTGTTTGCGGCAAGTTTGACGCTCAGGCCGACTTTGCCAATTGGTTGAAATGTTCGACGACAGGCGGACCCGCAAAGAACGGGCCGACGATACCGCGCCATTCCTGGAAGGCCGGTGATTCACGGAAATCGATGATATGGTTTTCCAGCGTTTCCCAGTAAATCTGTATGACATAACGTTCCGGTGTTTCGATGCCCTTGTTGATGACGTGACCCTTGTAGCCTTTGGCCTTGCCGATCACATCCTGCAGACCGCGCTGGACCGCGGCGTCGAATTCGGCCTGCTTGCCGGGTTGAATACGGATATCGACGAGTTCGAGAATCATGTTGGGTTCCTGTGAGGGTGGACGGATGCGGGATTATTGCACTTTGGTTCGGAGAATGCAGGCGCCGTCGAATTTCACGTTCCGCTTTCGCATTGCCGGCGATTTGCGTACCCTGTATTGCAGAAATCGACCTTGAAGAAATACATTGCGTACCGATGTGGTGGGCAATGACGTGAATGGAGAAATCATGCGTGTGCCTGTTGCTGCCGTTTTACTCACGATTGCGGCGTCGTCGCTGCCGGCGCACGCCGAGAAGATCGGCGAAGTCAGTACGGTGTTCCGCTTCCTCGGCAAGAACGACCGGATTGTCATCGAGGCATACGATGATCCGAAAGTGAACGGCGTGACCTGTTATGTTTCGCGCGCACGCACCGGCGGCGTGTCGGGAACGGTCGGCCTGGCGGAAGACAAGTCGGATGCCTCGATCGATTGCCGTCAGGTCGGCGACACGTTGAGTTTCAACGGAAAATTGCCGCAGCAGGAAGACGTGTTTTCCGAACGCATGTCGATCCTGTTCAAGCGCCTGCATATCGTGCGCATGGTCGACCCTGTGCGCAACACGCTGGTGTACCTGACCTATTCCGACAAACTGATTGAAGGCAGCCCGCAGAACAGCATCACGGCGCTGCCGGTGTCGCGCAGCACGCCGATTCCGCTCGCAAAATAATTTTCGTCATTCATCCCTCGCCATCCATGAACCAAGATTCCAGACTTGAGCCCGTCGTGATCGCTTCCTATGTGATGGCCGCCGCAGCGTTGTGGCTCATCCTGTATCAGGGTTTGCTGGCGGCGCTGCTGTCCGGGCTGCTTGTTTATTCGCTGGTGCAATTGCTGGCGCCGAAGTTGGGCAAGAAGCTGGTCGGACGACGTGCGCAGGTGGTGGCAGTGGCATTGCTGAGTGCCGTGATCGTGGCGACGCTGATCGCGGCGATCTGGGGCGCAGTTGCCTTCTTCCGCAGCGATGCCGGCAGCATTCCGGTGCTGATGAAAAAGATGGCAGACATTCTGGAAGCATCGCGCAGCCAGATTCCGGCCTGGCTGGCAGCCTACGTTCCCGTCGATGCCGAGGCATTGCGGGAAATGGTCGTCAACTGGCTGCATCAGCACGCCATCGAGGCGCGCACAATGGGCGGCATGGCGGGGCGGATTTTTGCGCACATCCTGATCGGCATGATCATCGGTGCGATGGCAGCACTGTATGACACGACGAGCACGTCGGCTTACAGGCCGCTGGCAGCGGCACTGCATGCACGTATCGTGATCTTGCACGACGCCTTCCGCAATGTCGTGTTCGCACAGGTGCGCATTGCCGCGATCAATGCGGTGTTGACGGGTATCTACCTGATGGTGATCCTGCCGTTGGCCGGTATCGAACTGCCATTGCGCAAGACGATGATCGTGGTGACTTTCATCATCGGCCTGCTGCCGGTGATCGGCAATCTGGTTTCAAATACGATGCTGGTCGTGATCGGGCTATCGCATTCGCTTTATATCGCGACAGCGTCGCTGGTGTTCCTGATCGCCATTCACAAGCTGGAATATTTTCTGAACGCACGCATCATCGGTGCGCACATCAATGCGAAAACGTGGGAGCTGCTGGCGGCAATGCTGGTAATGGAGTCGATGTTCGGCATCCCCGGCGTGATTGCGGCACCGGTGTTCTACGCGTACATCAAGAGAGAGCTGTCGGATCGCGGTCTGGTGTAGGCAGCCCGGTTTGCGTTCGCAGCCAGTTCAATGCGCCCAGACCTGCAGTGCGGCCGCTGGCGAAACAGGCGGTGAGCAGATAACCGCCGGTCGGTGCTTCCCAATCGAGCATTTCGCCGGCGCAGAAAATGCCCGGCAGCTTATGCGACATCAATGATTGATCCAGTGCTTCGAACCGTACGCCACCGGCGCTGCTGATCGCTTCGTCGAGCGGTCGAGGGGCTGTCAGTGTCAGCGGCAGTGACTTGATTGCAGCTGCTAGTTTTTGCGTGTCGGCGTAATCTTCCTTCGCCACCATTTCACGCAGCAATCCTGCCTTGACGCCGGCGATGCCGACCTTGCTTTGCAAATGGCTGGCCATCGAGCGGGCGCCGCGCGGATGGCTGACTTCCGCAGTAACGCGTTCTGCCGCCTTGCCTGGCGCCATATCCAGCGTCAGTGTGGCGCTGCCATCCGCCTCAATGCGATCGCGCAGGAACGCGGACAGGGCGTAAATCAGGCCGCCCTCGATGCCGCTGTCGGTGATGACGCATTCGCCCTGGCGTTTGTGCGCAATGCCGTCGCCGTCGACGCAACTCGCCGTGACTGCCTTCAGCGGCTGGCCGGCAAAACGTTCACGGAAATGTTCGCTCCAGTTCACGTCGAACCCGCAGTTCGCCGGTCTCAGCGGTGCGCTATCGATACCGCGTTCGATCAGCAGCGGCAACCATGCCCCATCCGAGCCAAGCCGTGCCCAACTGCCGCCGCCAAGCGCAAGAATCGCCGCATCGGCGCGCACCTCGATGCTACCGTCCGGCGTGGCAAATCGCAATGCGTGTTGGTCCTGTTGGTCGTTCCAGCCGAGCCAGCGATGTCGCATGTGGAACTGCACGCCACTGTCGCGCAGGCGCTTGAGCCATGCGCGCAGCAACGGCGCGGCTTTCATGTCGGTCGGAAAGACGCGGCCGGAACTGCCGATGAAAGTGTCGATGCCGAGTTCCTTCGCCCACGAACGTAATGCATCAGCGCCGAAATCCTGCAGCATCGGCGCAACGTACATCGCACGTTTGCCGTAGCGTGCAACGAAGGCATCGAACGATTCGCCATGCGTCAGGTTCATGCCGCCTTTTCCGGCCAGCAGGAACTTGCGGCCGACCGAAGGCATCGCATCGTACAGATCGACATGCACACCGTTCGCCGCCAGTTGCTCCGCCGCCATCAATCCGGCCGGGCCGCCGCCGATGACGGCAACCGATGGAGAAGAAGTGCGGGAAGCAGGATGGGGCATGGAGTCAATCGTGCGGAAAGGGGGGAATGGGGCAATACATAAGGCAATACATGAGGCAATAAAGAGACAATGCCGCGCAGAAGGCGCCATTCTTGATCAACGCCGGTATTTGCACAAGATGCATTTTCTAACGCCTGCCTGCTGACACGAGATGGCAGTTGCATCGGGGATAATCGTTGTTCGATTCATCAACCGATCCACGCCATGAAAACCGATCTTCCGCGTTGCCGCTGGGCCGACCCGGCCAATCCACGCTACCTGAAATATCACGACGAAGAATGGGGCGTGCCTTGCCATGACGAGACGCAACTGTTCGAAATGCTGAATCTGGAAGGTGCGCAGGCCGGCCTCAGCTGGTCGACGATTCTCAACAAGCGCGAGTCGTATCGGGAAGCCTTCGATCAATGGGATGCGGAGAAGATCGCACGCTACGACGCAAGGAAAGTGGCCGAATTGCTGGCGAATCCCGGCATCGTGCGCAATCGCCTGAAGGTGGCGGCGACCATTACCAATGCGCAAGCCTATCTGCGACTGCGCGATGAAGTGGGCGGGCTGGATCCCTTTTTGTGGGCGTATGTCGACGGCAAGCCGATCCTGAACAATCGTATGTCGATTGCGGACACGCCGGCCAAGACGCCGTTATCGGACCGGTTGTCAAAGGATCTGGCAAAACGCGGCTTCAAGTTCGTGGGTTCGACGATCGTCTATGCGTACATGCAGGCGATCGGCTTGGTCAACGATCATGCCCGCGATTGTTTTCGGCATAAGCCGTTGAAGGCAACGCGCAGGAAATAAAGTGCGGCAAAGCAGCGGGCAAAAAAAAGCCCGCGCAGGTGGCGGGCTAAATCTATATCAAAGGAGGAGACATAGAGGAGACAGATGCAAGTATAGGGAGCGCGCGGTTTTCCGGCCAATTTCGTTTTCTGATATCCGTTATTTGTTTTGTGAATATCAAAAGCGTAACTCGTTTGAAAGTCTGGCGATTCGACCGGCATTCGGAACTGCGGATATCGATGCCGGGCACTTGTCGCAAAAGACGGGCAAAAAAAAGCCCGCGCAGGTGGCGGGCTAAATCTATATCAAAGGAGG
>NZ_DATMTD010000063.1:0-30889 GCF_035565035.1 Oxalicibacterium sp.
CGAAGTGTTCTTTCAATTAAATCGTCGAACCATGCGACTGGAGTTTCCCAGCATTTGTAATTTAAATTCCATTCAGGTTTATGACGTTTCTCTCCACGGATCCATGCAAAATTATTCGAGGAATATGGAATGCGTACTAAGACTGGATTCGGCCGGCTCTGCCGATAGATAACCGGTATGCCTTTTTGCTGCCAGATTTTAAGAAGACGAGGATCTTGTGCATCCATGCTTGGTGTGCTTTTCCAGATTTACTCAATTAATTACCTAATGGATTCGGGTGTTTGCCGGCATTTTAGTGTGCTTGTCATTAACAACATCTCCCATGAACATGGGAGATTGACAAAAAGTAACAATTGATTGTTGCCAAGACCTAAGCCAATTTTGGAGGGCCGTTTCATTCTCGTCTTCCGGCATAATGTCCACCTTTTTCACCGCCCCCAAAGCAACATGGCAAAGAAAGACCACGTCTCAGAAACCCCCGCCACACAATGGCTGCGCAAGCACGGCATCGCCTTCACCGACCACCCTTACGATTACGAAGACCACGGCGGCACATCAGTATCGTCGCGTGAACTCGGTGTCGATGAACACGCTGTCGTCAAAACATTGATCATGCAGGACGAGAAGGCGCAGCCGCTGGTGGTGTTAATGCATGGCGACTGCAAGGTGTCGACGAAGAATCTGGCGCGGCAGATTGGTTGCAAGTCGGTGGAGCCGTGCAAACCGGAGGTGGCGAATCGTCATTCCGGTTTTTTGATCGGCGGGACGTCGCCGTTCGGTACGCGCAAGGCGATGCCGGTGTATGTGGAAGAGAGCATCCTGGCGCTGGAGCGCATCTATATCAATGGCGGTCGCCGCGGCTATCTGATCGGGATTGCGCCGACTGTGCTGTCCGGCGAACTGGGTGCGAAGCCGGTGCAGTGCGCGCTGGTGGAATAGCATGCAAACAGATAACGAAATATTAAGGTGCGGTGCTTTATAGTGTGTGCCGTATCGGCCGCGATGGCGGCCATTTGAGAAGGTGAACATGAATACAGTGTTGTTTGTCGTTGTGGCGTATCTGATCGGTTCGATCTCGTTCGCGGTCATTGTCAGCAAGGTCCTGGGTCTTGCCGATCCGCGCAGCTATGGTTCGAAAAATCCGGGCGCGACCAATGTGCTGCGCAGCGGCAGCAAAAAGGCGGCGATCCTGACGCTGCTTGGCGATTGCCTGAAAGGTGTAGCGGCGGTGCTGCTGGCAAAATATTTCGGGCCGCGGTACGGCATCGATGACACCGGCATTGCATTGGTGGCGATCGCGGTGTTTCTCGGTCATCTGTGGCCGGTGTTCTTCCGCTTCATTGGCGGCAAGGGCGTGGCGACTGCGCTGGGTGTGCTGCTGGCGATTCACTGGTGGCTCGGTTTGGCGACGTTGATCACGTGGGTCGTCATTGCATACGCGTTCCGTTACTCGTCGCTGGCTGCACTGATTGCTGCGGTATTCGCGCCGTTCTATTACTGCCTGATGTTCGGCACCGATGCGATTCTGCTGGCCGTACTGGCGATGAGTGCGCTGCTGATTTTCCGCCACAGCAAGAACATCGGCAATCTGCTGGCAGGCAAGGAAAGCCGTCTCGGCAGCAAGAAAAAATAAACCATACGTCGTTCGCATGACGCGGACGTGCCTGATCTTTCTGCCGTGCGAAAAAAGAAAGCCGATCGCCCAGCAGAACATGAGGAGATGCTACCGATGACTACTTCTCTGAAGCGACGCTCGCTGATCGCTGCAACAACGGCATTGTTTCTTTCTTCAGGCCGCATGTCCTGGGCAACTGAAAGGTTGAGCGCCATGTCTGCACGCAAGCAACTGGAGGCAATCGAGAAGGACTTGGGCGGACGCCTGGGTGTGTTCGCTCTCGACACGGCGACTGGCGGGCAGCTCGCCTATCGTGCGGACGAACGTTTCGCTTTCTGCAGTACGTTCAAGTTGATTGCTGCATCGGCGATTCTGGCGAAGAGTGTGCAGATGCCGGGTTTGCTGCAACAGCGCATCGCTTACACAAAAAAAGATCTCGTGACGTATTCCCCGATTACGGAGAAGCATGTCGACGCAGGCATGACGATTGCCGAACTGTGCGCAGCCGCGCTGCAATACAGCGACAACACGGCGGCCAATCTGTTGATCGCGAATCTGGGTGGCACTGACGCGTTGACGGCATTTGCACGTTCGATCGGTGACGATGTTTTTCGTCTCGATCGTTGGGAAACGGAACTCAACAGCGCCATCCCCGGCGATCTGCGCGACACCACGACACCGCAAGCGATGGGCAACAGTCTCAACCGTCTGGCGTTGGGCGATGCCTTGCAACCGGCGCAGCGCGCACAACTGTGCGACTGGTTGCTCGGCAATACGACCGGCGCGACGCGCATCAAGGCCGGGATTCCGTCCGACTGGAAGATCGGTGACAAGACCGGTACCGGCGATTACGGTACGGCCAACGATGTCGGGGTGGTGTGGCCGGTCGGTCGTGCGCCGGTCATCGTTGCGATCTACACGACGCGCAACGCGAAGAATGCCGAGCCGCGCAGCGACACGATTGCGGCGGCAAGTCGTGTGGTGGTCGACTGGCTTGCGGACGATAGTCCGCGTTTTTAAAACGGGATTTGTGGCGTTGCGCTAGATGACGCTGATGCTGTCCAGCGGCCAGCGTGGTTTGACGTTGAAGGCGTAATCCTTTTTTGCCGCATCCGGATTGATCTGCAGGCGCATCGCGCCGGCGAAGGCGATCATCGCGCCGTTGTCGGTGCAGAATTCCAGTTCCGGATAAAACACCTTGAATTTTCTTTTTGCCGCGGCCGCGTTCAGCGATTCGCGCAACTGCCGGTTGGCGCCGACGCCGCCGGCGATCACCAGTCGTTTCAATCCGGTCTGCTTCAACGCGTTTACGCATTTTGCGGTCAGCACATCGACGATCGCATCGACGAAGGAACGCGCGACATTCGCCTTGTCCTGTTCGCAGATGTTGGTCAGTTGATTCTTCACGACGGTCAGCACCGCCGTCTTCAATCCTGAAAAACTGAAATTCAGATTGCCCGAATGCAGCATCGGACGCGGCAATGTGTAGACGGTCGGATCGCCGAATTCCGCCATGCGCGAAATGGCCGGGCCGCCCGGATAACCGAGGCCGAGCAGCTTGGCCGATTTGTCGAAGGCTTCGCCCGCAGCATCGTCCAGTGTTTCGCCCAGCATCGTGTACTGGCCGACGCCATCGACGCGCATCAATTGCGTGTGGCCGCCGGAAACCAGCAACGCCACGAACGGGAACTCCGGCGGTTCGCTTGCCAGCAGCGGCGACAGCAGATGGCCTTCAAGATGGTGCACGCCAAGCACCGGTTTATCCAGTGCCAAGCCGAGGCCGCAGGCGACCGATGCGCCGACCAGCAGCGCGCCGGCCAGACCCGGACCCTGGGTATACGCAATCGCATCGATGTCATCGCGCGCAGCGCCGCTTTCGGCGAACACCTGTTCCAGCAGCGGAATGGCGCGGCGAATATGGTCGCGCGACGCCAGTTCGGGCACCACGCCGCCGTATTCCTCGTGCATCTTGACCTGGGAGTACAGCGCGTGCGCACGCAGGCCATGTTGCGTGTCATACAACGCAAGGCCTGTTTCGTCGCAGGAGGATTCGATACCGAGAACGAGCATGGGAAATTGGGAACGGGGATGTTGGTGCGATTCTTGCGTGGATTGTAGCGTATTCCCCTTCAATCCATTGCCGAACCGTTCGGCAGAATTGCAATGACACGTTCCGATAAAACCGATTTGCGGCCTGAAACGCCTGGCAAGATGCCGTCCGGCGAACGTTCTGTTACGCGTCCTGCAATGCGCTCCGCCGTTCAATCCTTGCGCATTGTCATCGTCAACACGCTGCTGTCGATGGATGACGGTGAGGTCGATGCATTGGCGCTCGAGCAGGATGAGCGTGCACGCGCATTGCGCATCGGGTTGCTGGAAGCGGGCTACAACATCGTCGCGGTATTTCCGGCCGATATGCACTTGCCCGACCGCGTGGCGCAGTTGCAGCCGGACATGATCATCATCGACGCCGAATCCGACGCGCGCGATGTGCTGGAACATGTCGTGATGGCAACGCGTGAAGCGCCACGCCCGATCGTCCTGTTTACCGAGGATCAGGCGCGTTCCAGCATGGAAGCGGCAATGGCTGCAGGCGTATCGGCGTACATCGTCGCCGGCCTGTCGTCCGAACGCGTGAAGCCGGTGCTGGACGTTGCGCTGGCGCGTTTCAATGTCGATCAGAA
This sequence comes from Oxalicibacterium sp., assembly GCF_035565035.1. Taxonomy (GTDB): domain Bacteria; phylum Pseudomonadota; class Gammaproteobacteria; order Burkholderiales; family Burkholderiaceae_D; genus Oxalicibacterium. Next base: position 4,300 of record NZ_DATMTD010000063.1, read on the forward strand.
GTTGCGCAATGAATTGTCGGATACCAAATTGAAGCTGGCCGAACGCAAGACCGTCGAGCGCGCAAAGGGTTTGCTGATGGAGCGCCACAAGATTTCGGAAGAGGAGGCGTACGGCAAGTTGCGCAGCATGGCGATGGACAAGAACCTGAAGTTGTCCGAGCTGGCGCAACGGATTATCGACATTGCGGATCTGCTGGGCTGATGCTTATAGAGAAGGGACTTGACGGGAGTTGCTGCATTTGCGGCGCATCATTTTGTTGCATGGTTGCGTGTGGTGCCTTGAACCGCACATAAATAGAGCACATTCGCTGTGCGCTGACGTCAGTAGAGGCTGACACCGCGCAAACCGAAAAGAAAAAAAGCTGGCACGGTCATTGCTGCATATGGAATGCACTAATGACGGTGCAACTAAATACATGATGCTTCGGCCAACGATGGCCGGGACATTCCGGACAAAGGCGTCCGCATCGCTTGAGCAGATTCGCTCAAGACGACGCGGGCGCTTTTTTTTATCTCTTTTGCAAACGATATCGGGGAAAACCATGACGACGAATGACGGAAACATTGGCAAGAAAACTGACACGCATGTTGACAAGGACATTGATAACAAGCGGCGCACGATCATCAAGGCAGCTGCCGTCGCCACCGCCTTTGGCGGACTGGCAACACGCGGCGTCTGGGCGGCAGGCTCCGACAAACCGGAGAAGGAAGAGGTCAAGGTCGGGTTCATTCCGCTGACCGATTGTGCATCGGTCGTGATGGCTTCGGTGCTGGGCTTCGACAAGAAGTACGGCATCAAGATCACGCCAAGCAAGGAATCGTCGTGGGCTGGTGTGCGCGACAAGCTCGTCAATGGCGAACTGGACGCGGCACATGTGCTGTACGGTCTGATCTACGGCGTCAACAACGGCATTGGCGGCGCGAAGAAAGACATGGCGGTGTTGATGAGCCTGAACAACAACGGTCAGGCAATCACGCTGTCGAAAAAGCTGGCGGATGCTGGCGCCGTCAACGGTCAGGGGCTGGCGAAGCTGATGCAAATGGAGAAGCGCGAATACACCTTCGCGCAAACCTTCCCGACCGGCACGCATGCGATGTGGCTGTATTACTGGCTCGCGACCTACGGTATCAATCCGATGAAGGACGCCAAGGTGATTACCGTACCGCCGCCGCAAATGGTGGCGAATATGCGTGTCGGCAACATGGATGGTTTCTGCGTTGGCGAACCGTGGAATCACCGTGCGATTGTCGACGGCATCGGCGTTACCGCAGCGACCACGCAGGAAATCTGGAAGGACCATCCGGAAAAAGTACTTGGCACCACTTCGGAGTGGGTCGCGAAGAATCCGAACACCGCACGCGCGATGATGGCCGCCGTTCTGGAAGCCAGCCGCTGGATCGATGCATCGCTGTCGAACAAGAACAAGATGGCGGAAACGATTGCGGCCAAGTCGTATGTCAACACGTCGGTCGATGTCATCAACCAGCGCATTCTGGGTCGTTACTCCGACGGCATGGGCAAGACCTGGGACGATCCGAACTACATGAAGTTCTACAACGATGGTGCGGTCAACTTCCCGTATCTGTCGGACGGCATGTGGTTCATGACGCAGCACAAGCGCTGGGGATTGATGAAAGACGATCCCGATTATCTGGCCGTCGCCAAGTCGGTCAACCGCATCGATCTGTACAAGGAAGCCGCAGCAATGGCGAAAGTACCGGTGCCGAAGGACGTCATGCGCACATCGAAGCTGATCGATGGTTCGGTGTGGGACGGCAAGAATCCAAAGGCGTATGCAGCATCGTTCAAGGTCAGGGCATAAGGAGGTTGTATGAGCGCAATCATGGAGTCCATCAACGAATCGGCAGCACCGATGGCGGGCAAGCCGGCCGCTACGGCGACCGTCGTTGCAGCACCGGCCGTAGCAGCACCGAAAGCGGCCGTCGAAAAAGAACGCAGCAAGGGCAACGGTTTATGGTTGCGTTCGACAACGCTGCTGGTGCTGCCACCGGTGTTCGGCGTGCTGTTTCTCTGCCTGATGTGGGAGATCGTGTCGATCAAGAACAGCGGCATTCCATCGCCACTCGTCACGCTGAAAGCGGCAATGGAGCTGTTCGCCGATCCGTTCTACAGCAACGGCCCGAACGACCAGGGCATCGGCTGGAATATTTACGCGTCGTTGAAGCGTGTCGGCATCGGCTTCGGCATGGCGGCGATCGTCGGCATTCCGCTGGGCTTCATGATCGGCCGTTTCAAGTTTTTGTCCGGCATGTTCAATCCGATCATCAGCCTGCTGAAACCGGTATCGCCACTGGCGTGGCTGCCGATCGGCCTGCTGGTATTCAAGGCGGCCGACCCGGCTGCGATCTGGGCAATCTTCATCTGCTCGATCTGGCCGATGATCATCAACACCGCGATCGGCGTGCAGCGCGTGCCGCAGGATTACATGAACGTGGCGCGCGTACTGAACCTGTCGGAGTGGAAGATCATCACGAAGATTCTGTTCCCCTCGGTATTGCCGTACATGCTGACTGGCGTGCGACTGGCGATCGGTACGGCGTGGCTGGTGATTGTCGCGGCGGAAATGCTGACCGGCGGTGTGGGCATCGGCTTCTGGGTCTGGGATGAATGGAACAACCTGAACGTCGCGCACATCATCATCGCGATTGTCGTCATCGGTGTGGTCGGTCTGGTGCTGGAGCAGATTCTGGTCGGACTGGCGAAAGCATTCACCTATGAAGACGTAAAGAGCTGATTCGGATAACGGAAAAGGAAACCATCATGGATATCATCAGGAACAAGTTCATTGAAATCCAGGACGCCGAAATGTCCTTCTTCACGAAGAAGGGCGTCTTCAACGCACTGACCGATATCAACCTGACGGTCGGCAAAGGCGAGTTCATCACGCTGATCGGTCATTCCGGTTGCGGCAAGTCGACGTTGCTCAACCTGATCGCAGGATTGACGCACGCCACCGGCGGCATGCTGTTGTGTGCCAATCGCGAGATCGCCGGACCGTCGCCGGAACGCGCGGTCGTGTTCCAGAATCATTCGCTGTTGCCTTGGTTGACCTGCTACGAGAACGTGTATCTGGCAGTCGAACGCGTTTTCGGCAAGGTAGAAGGCAAAGCCAAACTCAAGGAACGCACAAAAGCGGCACTCGCGCTGGTCGGCCTGACGCATGCGGAACAGAAACGGCCGAACGAAATTTCCGGCGGCATGAAACAGCGTGTCGGCATTGCGCGTGCCTTGTCGATGGAGCCGAAAGTATTGTTGATGGATGAACCGTTCGGCGCGCTCGATGCATTGACGCGCGCACACTTGCAGGACGAGTTGCTGAAGATCGTCGCAGCAACCGGTTCGACGGTCGTGATGGTCACGCACGATGTCGACGAAGCTGTGTTGCTGTCGGATCGCATCGTGATGCTGACCAACGGACCATCGGCAACGATCGGCGAAATTCTGGAAGTAGATCTGCCGCGTCCGCGTGAACGCGTTGCGCTGGCGCAGGATCCGAAGTATTCGGCATACCGTACCGCAGTGCTGGAATTCCTGTATCACCGTCAGTCGCATCCGGCGGCGAAGGAAGCTGCTTGAGGATGCTGGTCACGAAAATAAGAACGGAAAAACGCCGCATTGCAGAATGCGGCTTTTTTTATTTTGCAGCGTGTTATCGCAAGATCAGCAGGTAAAGCAGCAACAGATTGATCACGATGGAAATCGCGGCAACCGCGCGCCATAGCGACAGCGGATTGCGCGTCGCCAGCGGCTTTGCTGCCGGCGCAGCCAGTGGTCGTGTCGCCCCGCGTTCCAGCGCCAGCAGGAATTCTTCCGCCGTTTCGAACCGGTCGGCCGGACCGCGCGCGACGGCTTTCAGCAAGACATTTTCCAGCCACAATGGCACGTCTGGGCGGTAACGGCTTGGCGTGACCGGCTCGCCAAAACGCGGTGTCTGGAATGGCTCTATTTCCCCGTACGGGAAATGGCGCGTCAACAACTGGTACAGCGTGACGCCGGTTGCATACAGGTCGGTCTGGCGCGACGGTGGCGCATTGTCAAATTGCTCGGGCGCGAGAAAGGAGGGCGTGCCGGCGCGCGGTGCACGCACTTCGTCTTCCGCTTCCAGTCCGGACTGCGCCACGCCCAGATCGAGAATGCGCAATTCGCCGTCGCTGCCGAGATGAATATTGCCGGGCTTGATGTCGCGGTGGATGATGCTGCGTCGATGCAGTGCGCCGATGGCACGGACCAGTTTCGTGCCGTGCGCGATGACGTCGGGAATCGTGAAGTGTTCGCCGACATCCAGATGTTGCTGCAATGTGCTGCCGTCATGCCAGGTCGTCAGGTAGTACAGATAGCTTTTCTGTTCCGGCGTGATGACTTGCGGGAAGAAGCGTGCGACCACACGTTTCGTCAGCCATTCTTCATGCGCGAAGGCCGAACGTTCGTGTTCGTCGTTGGCGCGATCGGGGTGCAGGGTTTTCAGGACAAGCTTGCGCGGCGGATTGCTGCCGTGCGGTGGTTCGGATACGCGATACAGCAGCGTGGTGGTCGATGCGTGGATCTGTTCCTCGATCGTGTAACCGTCGATGGTCTGGCCGACCTTCAGTTTCGGCGGCACCGGCAATTGCTGCGAACCGGACAGCGCATCGCGCAGGTTCGTTTCCGGCAAGGCCTGTACGTGAATCGCGAGTGCACTGATGTTGTCGTGCGAATCGGCTGCGAGTGCGGCGTCGAGCAGCGCGTTGGCGGTTTCCTCTGCATTGGATTTGCCTGCCGCAAAGTCGGCCAGATGTGCCGTCAGATCGTATTCGGAAATGGCGGCCCATACGCCATCCGTCGCGAGCAGAAAGACGTCGCCTTCATGCAGCTCGCCCATGCCGTGATCGACTGCGAGGCGCGAGTCGAGTCCGATCGCGCGCGTCAGGACATGCTGCATTTCCGGGCGGTCCCATACGTGATCGGTGGTCAGCCGTGTCAGCTTGCTGTCGCGTAACAGGTAGAGACGTGAATCGCCGGCATGCGCGAAATAATAGAAGCGGCCGCGCAACACGATCGTCGTCAGTGTTGTTGCCATGCCGGCCAGTTCGGCGCGGATCGAGCCCTGATGCTGCACCCATGTGTTGATCGCCTTCAGCACACGGTCCAGCGATTGCGTCACCGGCCACGTATCAGACGTCGCGTAGTAATCGGACAGCAGGCCGCGTACCGTGTATTCGGATGCTTCGCGTCCGCCGTCGTTGCCGGACACGCCGTCGGCAATCGCCGCGATGATTCCCTTGCCTGACAGTTCGGGTTCGTCCGGCAACGCCATGCCGACGAAATCCTCATTGACCGGACGCTGACCGGCGCGCGTGGCGTGGCCTGCCGAGATTTTCAGTGACATGGCATGCCTGTTTTATTGCCGAATGAACGCGTGGATGACGGTTGCATCAGATTTTCGCATTCGTCATTGCAGCACTGCCCCATGTGGTGCGCCAGCGGTTTTTCACCGTCGACAAGCCGAGCAAGGCGACGATCGCCAATGCGGCGAACACGATCAGGCCGCCCTGGTAACTTCCTGTCAGCTGTTTCGAATAACCGAGGCTGGACGCCAGATAGAAGCCGCCGATGCCGCCGGCCATGCCGACCAGACCGGTCATGACGCCGATTTCCTTGCGGAAGCGCTGCGGCACCAACTGGAATACCGCGCCGTTGCCGACGCCGAGCGACAGCATCGCCGCAACGAAGATGACGACCGCCATTGCAGGCGATTGCAGGCCGAAGCTGGCAATCAGCAGGAACGTTGCCGCGAGCATGTACATCATCGACAGCGTCTTGATACCGCCGATGCGATCGGCCAGCCGTCCGCCGAACGGGCGCACCATCGATCCGGCGAATACGCAGGCAGCGGTGAAGTAGCCGGCCGTGACCGGCGACAATCCGTATTGACCATTGAAGTAAATGGTCAGCGACGATGCCAGTCCGGAGAAGCCGCCGAACGTGACGCTGTAGAAGAACATGAACCACCACGCGTCGCGATCCTTCAATACCTGCAGATAGGCGACCAGCGATTTCGGCGGCGGTGCGGATGGCGCATCCTTGGCGAACACCATATAGACAAGCAGCGCGACGCCGAGCGGAATCAGGCACAGGCCGAACACGTTTTGCCAGCCGAACATGATCGCCAATGTCGGGGCAAACAAGGCAGCCAGCGCCGTGCCGGAATTGCCCGCGCCAGCGATGCCGAGGGCCATGCCTTGATGTTCCGGCGGATACCAGCGCGATGCCAGCGGCAATGCGACGGCGAACGCAGCGCCGGCCACCCCGAGGATCACGCCCAGCGCCAGGATCGCATGGTAGTTGTGCAGATCGCCCAGCCAGGCCCAGACCAGTCCGGCCATCACAACCAGCTGCCCGATCAATCCGGCCTTTTTCGGTTGCAGGTGATCGACCAGCACGCCCATCACGATGCGTAGCAGCGCGCCGGCGAGCAGCGGCGTCGCGACGATCAATCCTTTTTGCGCAGGCGTCAGTCCGATGTCGTTGGCGATCTGCACCGCGAGCGGCCCGAGGATGACCCACACCATGAAACTCAGATCGAAGTAGAAGAAGGAGGAAAGCAGGGTCGGTGTGTGACCGGCTTTCCAGAATGATGTTTTTTGCATGAGAGCTCGCAGGGTTGAATGAGTTGGACTCAAATATGCAAGCGCTATGCCACTTTCAAATATGGGGCATTACCTGAGTCGTGCACGACGGCGGGGAGCGATCCTGTTGCGCGAGGAGGAAGGCGGCGCACCAACTTCTGTGGTGGCTGCACTTGTTGAGTGCGAATTGCCGATTTAATTGGTGCAACGCGTCGTTGGCGCAATAGGACACGCGGAAAACGCACGATTTTAAAACTGGCATCTGTTTTGCTTATTTAGATTCGCGAACAACAATTCTGTGGGATGCAGCGATGAAAAAAATGAAACTGGTCATGGTCGGTAACGGTATGGCGGGCGTGCGTACGCTGGAAGAGCTGCGCAAGATCGCTCCTGATCTATATGACATCACGGTGTTCGGTGCCGAACCGTACGCCAATTACAACCGCATCTTGCTGTCGCCGGTACTGGCCGGCGAACAGACGATCAAGGACATCATGCTGAACGATGTCGACTGGTATGCAGAGAACGGCATCACGCTGCATCTTGGCAAGAAGATCACGAAGATCGATCGCGTCAAGCGTCTGGTCATTGCCGAAGACGGCACGACGGCTGAATACGACCGCCTGTTGCTGGCGACCGGTTCCAATCCGTTCATGCTGCCGATTCCGGGCAAGGAGTTGCAAGGCGTGATCGGCTATCGCGACATTTATGACACCAACGCGATGATCGAAGCGGCAACCAAATACAAGCATGCCGTCGTCATCGGTGGCGGTTTGCTCGGCCTCGAGGCGGCCAACGGCCTGAAATTGCGCGGCATGGACGTCACCGTCGTGCACCTGCCGGAAACGCTGATGGAACGCCAGCTCGATCACACCGCCGGCAAGATGTTGCAGAAGTCTCTGGAAGATCGCGGCCTGTCCTTCCTGCTCGGCAAGAACTCGAAGGAATTGGTGGGCGATGAAAATGGTCGTGTAAAAGCATTGAAGTTTACCGACGGCAGCGAGATCCCGGCGCAACTGGTCGTGATGGCCGTCGGCATTCGACCGAACACGCAACTGGCCGAAGAAACCGGCATTCACTGCAATCGCGGCATCGTCGTCAACGACACGATGCAAACCTTTGATCCGCGCGTCTATGCGGTCGGCGAATGCGTCAATCATCGCGGCACCGCCTACGGTCTGGTCGCACCGCTGTTCGAAATGGCGAAAGTCTGCGCGAACCATCTCGCCAACTACGGCATCGGCCGCTATCAGGGCTCGGTCACGTCGACCAAATTGAAAGTGACCGGCATCGATCTGTTCTCGGCCGGCGATTTTCTCGGTGGCGAAGGCACGGAAGAAATCATGCTGTCCGATCCGATCGGCGGCGTCTACAAGAAGCTTGTCCTGAGAGACAACAAGCTGGTCGGCGCCTGCCTGTATGGCGACACCGTCGATGGCAGCTGGTACTTCAACATGCTGCGCGAAGGCAAGGACGTCAGTGAAATCCGCGACGCATTGATGTTCGGCGAAGCCAACATGACACGTCCGGGCGACACCGGTCATGAAGGTTTCAACAAGGCCGCTGCGATGCCGGACACCGCCGAAGTCTGCGGTTGCAACGGCGTGTGCAAAGGCACCATCGTCAAGGCGATCAAGGAAAAAGGCCTGTTCACGATCGAGGATGTACGCAAGCATACAAAGGCATCAGCATCGTGCGGCTCGTGTACCGGTCTGGTCGAACAGATCATCATGGCGACTGCTGGTGGCGATTATTCGACCGCGACCAAGGTCAAGCCGATGTGCGGTTGTACCGATCACACGCATCAGGAGATGCGCGACGCCATCAAGGCGCAAAAACTGCTGACCGTGGCAGACGCGATGAAGGCGATGGAATGGCGCACACCAAACGGTTGTTCGAGCTGCCGTCCTGCGATCAACTATTACCTGATTTCGACCTGGCCGAAGGAGGCGATCGACGATCCGCAATCGCGTTTCATCAACGAGCGCGCACACGCCAACATTCAAAAGGACGGTACGTTCTCGGTGATCCCGCGCATGTGGGGCGGCGAGACCAATTCGAGCGAATTGCGCCGCATCGCCGACGTGGTCGACAAGTTCAAGATTCCAACGGTGAAAGTCACCGGCGGTCAGCGCATCGATTTGCTCGGCGTGAAAAAAGAAGACCTGCGCGAAGTCTGGCACGACCTTGGCATGCCTGCCGGTCTCGGTTACGCGAAGGGTTTGCGTACGGTGAAGACGTGTGTCGGTTCCGAATGGTGCCGTTTCGGTACGCAGGATTCGACCCGCATGGGACAGGAGCTGGAACGTCAACTCGCGTTGATGTACACGCCGCACAAAACCAAACTGGCAGTGTCCGGTTGCCCGCGTAACTGTGCGGAATCCGGCATCAAGGACGTCGGCATCATCGGCGTCGATTCCGGCTGGGAACTGTACGTCGGCGGTAACGGCGGCATCAAGACCGAGGTCGCGGAATTCTTCGTCAAGGTGAAGACGCACGAAGAAGTGCTGGAATACACCGGCGCCTTCCTGCAGTTGTATCGCGAAGAAGGCTGGTACCTGGAACGAACCGTGCATTACCTTGCACGTGTCGGTCTCGAACATGCGAAGAAGCAGGTCATCGAGGATGCGGAAAACCGCAAGGCGCTGTACGAACGCCTGCTGTTCTCGCTCGAAGGCCAGGCAGATCCGTGGCACGAGTCGGAAAAGGCGCATGTCGATACACGCCAGTTCGCTCCGTTGAGCGTCTGACGGATTGCGGTTCCCGATCGATCGAATGGAATCGATGAACGCGCATCGATTAAATATTGAGGAAGAAAAAGATGTCGAATGAATGGAAAGTAATCTGCAGCGTGGACGATATCCCGGTGCTCGGTTCGCGCGTGGTGCAGCGCGCGGGTGAGACCAATGTCGCGATTTTTCGCAACAGCGAGAACAAGGTGTTCGCATTGCTGGACAAGTGTCCGCACAAGGGCGGCCCGCTGTCGCAGGGCATCGTGTTCGGCGAGCGCGTCGCCTGCCCGCTGCACAACTGGAATATCGAGCTGCAGTCTGGTTGTGCGGTAGCGCCGGATGAAGGCTGTACACAGAAGTTCAGCGTGCGTGTCGAGAATGGGCAGGTATCGCTGGATATGGCAGAACTGAACGCGCCATCCGCGATGGCGAAAGGACTGGCCGCAGCATGAATGACGTCTCGGTTCCTGCGGCAATGTCCGGATCTGCTGCGCTTGCAGAAAGCGCAGCGGCAGCCGTGACCGAAACCAAGGCAACCTGCTGCTATTGCGGCGTGGGCTGCGGTGTCATCGTGCAAACCGATGGCACGCAGGTCATCGGCGTGCGCGGCGATCCGGATCACCCGGCCAACTTCGGCCGTCTCTGTACCAAGGGCAGCACGCTGCATTTGACGGCACGGCCCGCATTGCAACAGCAGGCGCGTGCGCTGTATCCGGAATTGCGGGTGGTACGGAATCTGGATCGCGAACGTGCCTCGTGGGATACCACCATCGATTTCATTGCGAAGAAATTTGCGGACGCGATTGCGGCGCACGGACCGGACAGTGTCGGCTTCTATATCTCCGGCCAGTTGCTGACCGAGGATTATTACGTCTTCAACAAACTCGCGAAGGGTTTGATCGGTACCAACAATATCGATACCAACTCCCGTCTGTGCATGTCGAGCGCGGTAGCGGGTTACAAGCAGACGCTGGGTGCCGATGCGCCGCCGGCCTGTTACGAAGATATCGAACTGGCCGACTGTGTGTTCATCGTCGGCTCCAACATGGCGTACGCGCATCCGATTCTGTATCGCCGCCTGGAAGCGGCCCGCAAGGCCAATCCGGACATGAAGATGATCGTCGCCGATCCGCGTCGTACCGACACTGCGCGCGATGCCGATCTGTTCCTGCCGATCCTGCCGGGCACCGACGTTGCGCTGTTCAACGGCATGCTGCACATCTGCCTGTGGGAAGACCTGATCGATCCGGCCTACATCGATGCGCACACGGAAGGCTTTGCCGAACTGAAGAAAACGGTGCGCGACTACACGCCGAAAATGGTGGCGGAGATTTGCGGCATCAACGAGCAGGACCTGATTACCGCAGCGCGCTGGTTCGGCGAATCGAAAGCGTCGCTGTCGCTGTATTGCCAGGGTTTGAACCAGTCATCCTCCGGCACGGCAAAAAATGCCGCACTCATTAATCTGCATCTGGCGACACATCAGATCGGCAAGCCGGGTGCCGGGCCGTTATCGCTGACGGGCCAGCCGAACGCGATGGGCGGTCGCGAAGTGGGCGGCATGGCCAATCTGATGTCCGCTCATCGCGAACTCGCCAATCCGGAACACCGTGCTGAAATCTCACGGCTGTGGGGTGTGGACGACATACCGGCCACACCGGGAAAGAGCGCGGTGGAGATGTTTGAGGCCGTACGCAACGGCGAGATCAAGGTCATCTGGATTGCCTGCACCAACCCTGCGCAATCGATGCCTGAACAAAAGATGATCCGTGAAGCGTTGAAGAACGCAGAACTGGTCATCGTGCAGGAAGCATACAAAACGACCGCGAGTTGCGATTACGCCGATGTGCTGTTGCCGGCAACCACGTGGAGTGAAAAGGAAGGAACGGTCACCAATTCCGAGCGCCGCATCACGCGCTTCAAACCGGTCTTGCCAAAGCCGGCGGAAACCCTGCATGACTGGGAAATTGTCGTGCGCTTTGCGCATCGACTGGAACAGTTGTTGGGAAAAACACAGAAGCAGACGCTTTTTCCCTATTCAGATGTGGAATCGATCTGGAACGAACATCGCGAATCGACACGCGGTCGTGATCTGGACATCACGGGTTTGTCGTACGAGATTCTGGAGCAGCAGGGGCCGCAGCAATGGCCGTTCGCCGAAGGCATGCAGAGCGGCAGGAAGCGTTTGTATGAAGACGCCGTTTTCCCAACGGCATCCGGCCGCGCGAAATTCGTCAATACGGTTTATGTTCCGGTTGCGGAAAAAGTCGATGCGCGTTTCCCGTTCCATTTGACGACGGGGCGCCTGCGCGATCAATGGCATGGCATGAGTCGCACCGGTACCGTTGCGCAATTGTTTTCGCATGCAGCGGAACCGGCCGTCGTGATGTCGCAGATCGACATGGATCGTCGTCTGTTGAAAAACGGCGATCTCGTGCATGTGACCAGCAAGCGCGGCACGCAGATATTGCCGGTTGCCGCCGGCGACGACATGCGCGCAAGCCAGGCGTTCATCGGCATGCACTGGGGCGAGGAATATGTCTCCGGGCGCGGCTCGAACGGCGAAGGCACCTACGGCGTCAACGCGCTGACATCGCCGGCCTACGACCCGAGTTCCAAACAGCCGGAGCTGAAACATGCTGCCGTCAAGATTCTGAAGGCAGAGCTGCCCTGGCATTACGTGGTATTCGGCTGGATCGATGAAGACAAGCTGCTGAAGCTGCAATCCGATCTGCGGCCGGTGATGCGCCGGTTTGCCTTTGCATCGTGCACGCTGTTCGGGCGTGACAAGGTTGGCGTGCTGTTTCGTGCGGCGGACGATTATGCGGCAGAAAAAAATGTCATTGAGGAAATCGAAAGCCGCTTCGGGATCGAGGGTGCGCAGGTGTTGCGCTACGACGACCGCAAGCGCGGCAATTCGCGACATATCCTGATCGAGGACGGCAAGCTGAAGGCGGTTTCTTTATCCGGCGATACCTCGGCCGAACATTGGCTGAAGCAGTATCTGGAGGGCGAACAGCCGGTGGCGTCGCTGGGACGACTGTTGTTGATGCCGTCCGATACGCCGCCGCAGAACTTCCGTTCGCGCGGCCGCATCGTCTGCAACTGCTTCAACGTCGCCGAAACCGAAATCAGCGATGCATTGATGACGCAATCTGCGGGTTTGGCGAACATCGCACCGGATGCGGTCCTGGCCGGCCTTCAACAGAAACTCAAGTGCGGCACCAACTGCGGATCGTGCGTGCCGGAACTGAAGAAAATCATCGTCAATCATCCACTGCAGGCCAGGGCAGCCTAGTTCGGCGCTGCTGCCAAGGATGGTTCTTTCGGTGTACCCTGCGCGGATGAATACTTCTCCCTCACAAGACTACGAAACAAACGAAGCGGTCGAGCCGGTCGAACCTTTCGCCGCCGGCCGTTTCATCAAGGAAATCGGACGCGGCGTCAAAGGTGCGCGCAGCCTGTCGCGCGACGATGCACAGCAACTGTATGCGGCGATGCTCGACGGTCGCGTCTCCGACCTGGAGATGGGCGGCATCATGCTGGCGATGCGCATCAAGGGCGAATCGGTCGCGGAACTCGACGGTTTTCTCGAAGCGGCGGAAGCCTCGTTCGAACAATTGCATGCGCCCGACAGCGAGTACGCACCGATCGTGATTCCGTCCTATAACGGCTCGCGCCAGATGCCGAACCTGACGCCGCTGCTGGCGTTGTTGCTTGCGCGCGAAGGGGCACCGGTGTTCATCCACGGTGTAACAACCGATCCGGGACGTGTGACGACGGCGGAAATTCTGCATGAACTCGGCTATCCGGTATCGAACACGCCGGCGCAGGCCGCAGAGCAATTTGCACAGCGTGCGCCGGTGCTGATGCCGATCACCGATCTCGCGCCGAAATTGTCGCGCCTGCTGGCGATGCGCCGCATTCTCGGCGTGCGCAATTCCACGCATACGCTGGTCAAGATCATGCAGCCGTTTGTGCAACCGGCGTTGCGGCTGACGTCGTACACGCATCCGGAATACCTGACCACACTGACCGAATACTTCACGACTTCTGCACCACAAGTGCGCGGCGACGTCTTCCTGATGCGCGGTACCGAAGGCGAAACGGTCGCCAACGCCAAGCGGGCGCAACAGATCAACTGGATCCATGAAGGTGTGTGCACGATTCTGGTGCAAAAACAGGAGCCGGTTGACGACATGCCGCCGTTGCCTGAATCGCGCGATGCCGATGTGACGGCGCGCTGGATAGAAAAGGCGCTGCGCGGCGAAGCGCCGATACCGGTTTCGATCGCGGAACAAGTGGAACAATGTTTGCTTATATCGAAGAAGGTAAAAAGCAGACTGGGGTAGTAAAAATGAAACGCGCACCATCGTCACCCAAGCAGCAATTGGAATCCCGGGAACAAGACGCAAGGCAATTCGGCAAGGTCTTTCTGGTCGGCGCCGGTCCCGGCGATCCGGAGTTGCTGACATTGAAAGCCGTCAAGGCCATTGCGCAGGCCGACGTGATTCTGATCGACGACCTGGTCAACCCGGAAGTCTTGCAACATGCGCCAGCGACCGCGCGCGTGGTGAATGTCGGCAAGCGCGGCGGTTGCAAGCAGACACCGCAGGAATTCATCGAACGCTTGTTGTTGTCCGAAGCGCAAGCCGGCAATTGCGTCGTTCGTCTGAAGGGTGGCGATCCCTTTATCTTCGGCCGCGGCGGCGAAGAGCGCGATCACCTGCAGGCGGAAGGCATTGAAGTCGACGTCGTCAACGGCATCAGCAGCGGACTTGCCGCGCCGTCGTCGATCGGCGTGCCGCTCACGCATCGCGAGTGGAGCCAGGGCGCGGTCTTCATCACCGGCCACGGCAAGACGCCGGACGCCAATCCCGATTGGGAAACGCTGGCAAAGCTGAATCTGACACTCGTCATTTATATGGGCGTCGCGCGTTGCGCAGAAATTCAAGCGTCGCTGCTGGCGGGCGGCAAGTCGGGCGATACCCCGGTTGCCGTGGTTCAGTCGGCAACCGGCACGGCACAGGCGCAATTGATCACGACTCTGGCGGAACTGCCTCAGGCGTTGGCGCAATCGCAGATTGGCAGCCCGGCAATCATTGTTGTCGGCGATGTCGTGCGATGTGCAACGCAGACAGCACTGGCAACGATATCGCGCGACGAGCCGGAACGTCTTTCCGCCTAGTTCTCTTCCTGACAAGTTTTTCCTGAATCGCGAACTGTCTATAGACGCAGGCAGTTCGCGATTACAATCACGGCTTCTTGAATGACAGGCAAGCCATGAGTCAACATTACGACGTCGCCGTCATTGGCGCAGGTGCAGCAGGCATGATGTGCGCCAGCGTCGCCGGGCAGCGCGGCAAACGCGTGGTGCTGATCGACCACGCCGGCAAGCTCGCCGAAAAAATTCGCATCTCCGGCGGCGGCCGCTGCAATTTCACCAACATCGACGCCGCGCCGCAAAACTTCCTGTCGCAGAATCCGCATTTCTGCAAAAGCGCATTGTCGCGTTACACGCCGCAGGATTTTCTTGCGCTGATGAAGCGTTATCGCATCGGCTATCACGAGAAGCACAAGGGCCAGCTGTTCTGCGACAACTCGGCGGAAGACATCATCGACATGCTGAAAGCCGAATGCAATCTCGGCAATGTGACGTGGCGTATGCCGTGCAAGGTGGAGGTAATCGGCAAGGATGGCGAGCGCTTCCGCATCGAAACCGATAGCGGCACCGTGACGGCAGACAGCCTGGTGATGGCGACCGGCGGCCTGTCGATTCCGAAGATCGGTGCAACCGATTTCGCCTATCGCGTTGCAAGGCAATTCGAACTGAAGCTGGTCGAACCGCGTCCCGGGCTGGTGCCGCTGACGTTTGATCCGGCTGCGTGGCAACCTTTGGTTGCGCTGGCCGGCATTGCACTGCCGGTCGAGGTGGAAACCGGCGAGAAGAAGAACAGGGGATATTTCAAGGAAGATCTGCTGTTCACGCATCGCGGCCTGTCCGGCCCGGCGATCCTGCAGATATCCAGCTTCTGGCAGGACGGCGCAGCGCTGACAATCAACCTCGCGCCGGAAACGGATATCGCCGAAGCGTTGATCGAAGGCAAATCCTCCAGCAAAAAGAATCTGGGCAATCAGTTGTCGCAATGGCTGCCCTCGCGCCTGGCCGAAGAATGGTTGCTTGCAAACAAGTTCAAGCCCGACGCACGCGTCGCCGACATGCAGGACAAGTCGTTGCGTCAGCTTGGCACGTCGATCAATCGCTGGGCAATCACGCCGAACGGTTCCGAAGGGTATCGCAAGGCGGAGGTGACGCTGGGCGGCATCGATACGCGCGAACTGTCGCAGCAAACAATGATGGCCAACAAGGTGCCGGGTTTGCACTTCATCGGCGAAGCGGTCGATGTGACCGGCTGGCTCGGCGGCTACAACTTCCAGTGGGCGTGGGCCTCGGGTGTTGCGGCGGGGCAGGCGGTGTAGGAGCAAACAACGCCCAACCATTGCTGACAGTTGCTGTCAGCAGACGCGGTTAAGATCGTTTCCATCTAATCAAGAAGGAGACGTCATGAGCAGCGAAAATCCGAGCATCATTTCCCACGTGTCGATCGGCACCAATCAGTTCGACAAGGCGCGCGCCTTTTATGACAAGGTCCTGGCGACGCTGGATATCGTCACCATCATGGAACATCCGGGGGCAGTCGCGTATGGCCGCCAGTATCCGGAGTTCTGGCTTGGCGTGCCGCACGACGGCAAGCCTGCCAGCGTTGGTAACGGTTTTCACATGGGATTCATTGCCGCGAACAAGGATCAGGTCCACGCTTTCCACGAGGCGGCATTGGCTGCGGGAGCCACTTGCGACGGCCCGCCGGGCCCGCGTCCCCTTTATGGCGAGCCATATTACGGTTGCTTCGTACGGGATCTGGACGGTCACAAGATCGAGGCCGCTTTCTGGGATACCGCGCTGGCATGAGGCTGCCCGTGCGTTGACGGCTTCCTTTGTTGTCAATCACATAATTGCCGAGGGCTGAACCCGGCCTTCATCTGTGGTGTTTTGGCGCGCATCGGCAAATCCAGATCGACAAGTAGCTTCCATTTGCCGGACAACACTGCTATAATCGCTGACTCACTACCACCAACGTTTGGTTTAATACATGACCACTATTCGCCTTAAAGAAAACGAGCCGTTCGAAGTCGCAATGCGACGTTTCAAGCGCACCATCGAAAAAACCGGTCTGCTGACCGATTTGCGCGCGCGCGAGTTTTACGAAAAGCCGACCGCTGAACGCAAGCGCAAGCTGGCAGCTGCCGTGAAACGCCACTACAAGCGTATCCGCAGCCAGCAATTGCCTAAGAAACTGTACTGATTTCTCGCCGCATTGCGCGTTGCAAGTGCGCAGTGTGAGAAGTCGGTTGAAACCCGCTCCGGTGAAGGTCCGCAGCGGGTTTTGGCGTTTTAATGATCAGCGGTTTTGATTAACAATTCATCGATAGCGGAGTGCATATGGGCCTGAAAGAACAGATCACCGAAGACATGAAAGCCGCCATGCGCGCGAAGGATGCCGGCAAGCTCGGCGCGATTCGCCTGATCACCGCCGCAATCAAGCAGAAAGAAGTCGACGAGCGTATCGAACTGAACGATGCGCAAGTACAGGCCATCGTCGAGAAAATGATCAAGCAGCGCAAAGACTCGATCACGCAGTTCGAAGCCGGCGGCCGCCAGGATCTGGTCGAAATCGAACAAGCCGAGCTCGCCGTGCTCACGGCCTATATGCCGAGCGCCTTGTCGGACGCCGAAGTGCAGGCGGAAGTTGCTGCGGCCGTGACTGCTTCCGGCGCTGCCGGTCCGCAGGACATGGGCAAGGTGATGGCAATTTTGAAGCCGAAGCTTGCCGGTCGCGCCGACATGACGGCGGTGTCCGGCCTGGTAAAAGCCGCACTGACCAAAGCCTGATCGTTCATTCGATCCGCTGCCCGGTGCCGGCGTGATTCCCCAGTCGTTCATCCAGGATCTGCTCAACCGCGTCGATATCGTCGACGTGGTGGGGCGTTACGTGCAGCTCAAGAAGGGTGGCGCGAACTTCATGGGCCTGTGCCCGTTTCATAACGAAAAATCTCCGAGTTTTACCGTCAGTCCGACCAAACAGTTTTATCACTGCTTTGGTTGCGGCGCGCATGGCACGGCGATCGGATTCCTGATCGAATATTCGGGCATGGGTTTCGTCGAAGCGGTCAAGGATCTGGCACAAAACGTCGGCATGATCGTGCCGGAATCGGAAGATCGTCTGCCGCCGGCGCAGCGCGCCGAACAGCAGGCGAAGAGCATGGCGTTGTCGGAAGCGATGACGCGTGCCTGCGATTACTATCGCCAGCAATTGCGTCATGCAGATCGTGCAAAACAGTATCTGATCGGTCGCGGCCTGACAGGTGAAATCGCCGCGCGTTTCGGCATGGGTTACGCGCCGGACGGCTGGGACGGCTTGCGCGCGGTGTTCCCGGAATACGAGGATGACGCGCTGGTCGAATCCGGCCTGGTCATCGATCGCACTGACGAAGAAGGCGCCAATCGCAAACGTTACGACCGTTTTCGCGATCGCATCATGTTCCCGATTCGTAATACGAAGGGGCAGGTCATCGGATTCGGCGGACGCGTACTGGATTCGGGCGAACCGAAATACTTGAATTCGCCGGAAACGCCGCTATTTCAAAAAGGCAGCGAACTTTACGGTTTGTTCGAAGCACGTCAGGCAATTCGCGAAGCCGGTTATGCGCTGGTGACGGAAGGCTACATGGATGTAGTCGCGCTGGCGCAACTGGGTTTCCCGCAGGCAGTGGCGACGTTGGGTACCGCCTGCACGCCGATTCACGTGCAGAAGCTGTTGCGCCAGACCGATCAGGTCATCTTCAGTTTCGATGGCGATTCGGCCGGACGACGTGCGGCCCGCAGGGCGCTGGAAGCCAGTCTGCCGCATGCCGGCGACAACAAGGTCATCAAGTTCCTGTTTCTGCCGAGCGAACACGATCCCGACAGTTACATCCGTGAACGGGGAACGGAAGCGTTTGAAAAAGAGGTACACGACGCGATGCCGTTATCGCAATTCCTGTTGAATCAGGCGGTTGGCGACAACGATTTGAATACGCCGGAAGGGCGCGCGCGTACGCAATTCGACGCAAAGCCGATGCTGCAGGCATTGCCGCCGTCGGCGCTGCGCTTGCAGATTGTGCGTAGCCTGGCGCAGATCACGGAAAGCACGCCGGCGGAGATCGAAGCATTGTTCGAACTTGCACAGCCGGTTTCAAAAGCGCGCGTCGCGCCGCCACGCGGCAAGCGTACCGCGCCGGTCGGACTGGAGCGCCAGATCATGCGCCTGCTGGTTGCGCATCCGGCGCTGGCAATGGAGCTGGACCAGACGGCCATGGATGCCGTGCTGCATGTTGCTCCGGATAATGCCGAAATGCTGTCGCAACTGGTGCGCACCGGTCAGGAACTGGGAGCACATGCCAACTTTGCAACGCTGGCCGAACTGTTGCGCTCAAGCGGATCGGATTTCGATCCGTTAATTGCAGAAATTGCTGCAGAACCGGAGTCCAATCCCGACGCAGCCCGGCTGGAACTTGCCGGCGCCATTCGGCAGAGCAGGATGAAGGTGTTGCGCGAAGAGCTGGACCGACTGGTAGCCGGCGGTCTGGCTGGAGAGCAGGCGCAGATGCGCTATCGCGAACTGAGCATGCAACAGGAACAATTGCGGCGCGAAGCACAGGCAGAAATCGCCCGCCGCGACTGATTTGCTCTTGTGTAGAGGGGGAAGATGCCCCCATATGCTATAATGAAAGGCTTTCGATTCAACGTCTTACAGACGAGGGACGGAAGAAAAAAACAGTTAACTTGCGCGGGCGGAAGCCGGAGTTGAATGCGCAAAATCTGCTTGTCGGGCACAGCTGACTGGATGCTGGATGCGCCGGAGCACAACCCACTTGGTAGTTGATCCAATGGCGAACGCAATGAAGAAACCCGCGAAAACCCCGACCGCAGCCAAAAAAACGGTTGCGGCAAAGTCGACCAAACCCGTTGTGAAAAAAGCGGCCCCTGCCAAACCGGCAGTCAAGGCAAAAGCTGTCACGCCCAGTAAAAAAGCGGCAACACCCGCAACCAAGAGCGCAGCAGTAAAAACTGCAGCAAAGGCTCCGGCCAAAACCGCGACCAAGGTTGCAGCAAAGTCAGCACCATTGAAAGCCCCCGTGACAAACAAGAAATCCGAAGTCAAATCCGCACCAAGCAAATCAGCCAAGGTCGAGGCGAAAGTCGAATCACGTCCTGGCGTCAATGTCATGATCACGCCGACCGTCAGCCAGACGACGGACGCCGCCACACTGGCCGCGATCGATACGTCCGGTTACATCCTGCCGTCCGTCAAGGTGCCCGGCCGTCGAGGTCGCAAGCCGAAGGAATTCCAGCCTGAGAACGATGAAATCGCCGCACTGAACGCCGTCGAGCGTGCAGAGATGAAGGCCGTCGACAAGGCAAAGGCGAAGGATCGCAAGGCCAAGGAAAAGGCGCTGTTGAAAGACGCTTTCTCCAACGACACCGAAGCCAGCGAAGAAGAACTCGAGGCGCGCCGCCAGAAACTGAAGACGCTGATCAAGTTCGGCAAGGAACGCGGCTTCCTGACTTACGCAGAGATCAACGATCACCTGCCGGAAAACATCATCGATCCGGAAGCGATCGAAGGCATCATCGGTACGTTCAACGACATGGGCATCGCTGTCTACGAACAGGCCCCCGATGCTGAAACGCTGCTGCTGTCCGATAACGTTGCCACCGTCGCCAGCGACGACGAAGCCGAAGCGGCTGCCGAAGCGGCACTGTCCACTGTCGATTCCGATTTCGGTCGCACCACCGATCCGGTCCGCATGTACATGCGTGAAATGGGTTCGGTCGAACTGCTGACCCGCGAAGGCGAGATCGACATTGCAAAACGTATCGAAGACGGTTTGCGCGACATGATCCAGGCAATTTCCGCCTGCCCGACCACGATTGCAGAAATCATGGCCGCCGCGGAGAGGATTTCCAATGACGAAATCAAGATCGACGAAATCGTTGACGGCCTGGTCGACATGAACGCAACCGAACCGGTCATTGCCGCTCCTGCGCCTGCTGCTTCCGACGAGGAAGAAGAAGAGGAAGAAGAGGAAGAAGAAGAGGAAGAAGAAGAAACGCCTTCCGCTTCGGGCGCTGCCGGCTTCACCGCAGAACAGATCGAACAGCTGAAGCGCGAATCGCTGGCCAAGTTCGCCAACATCGCCATGCAATTCGACAAGATGCGCAAGGCGTTCGAGAAGGAAGGCTACAACTCCAAGCCGTATGTCAAGGCGCAGGAAATCATTTCCAACGAGTTGCTCAGTATTCGCTTCACCGCAAAAGTCGTCGAAAAACTGTGCGATACGCTGCGTGGTCAGGTTGATGAAGTGCGTCATATCGAGAAGCAGATTCTCGACGTCGCCGTCAATCGCTGCGGCATGCCGCGCAATCACTTCATCAAGGTCTTCCCGGGTAACGAAACCAATCTGACATGGGTGGACGGCGAAGTGTCCGGTAACCATCCATACAGCGTGGTGCTGGCGCGTAATGTTCCTACCATCAAGGAATTGCAACAGAAGCTGATCGACCTGCAGGCTCGCGTCGTGTTGCCGCTGCCCGACCTGCGCGCCATCAACAAGAAGATGGCTGCTGGCGAGATGAAGGCCCGTAAAGCCAAGCGCGAAATGACCGAAGCGAACTTGCGTCTGGTGATTTCGATCGCGAAAAAATACACGAACCGCGGCCTGCAATTCCTCGATCTGATCCAGGAAGGCAACATCGGTTTGATGAAGGCAGTCGACAAGTTCGAATATCGTCGCGGTTTCAAATTCTCGACGTATGCAACCTGGTGGATTCGTCAGGCCATCACCCGTTCGATCGCCGATCAAGCCCGTACGATTCGTATTCCGGTCCACATGATCGAAACGATCAACAAGATGAACCGCATCTCGCGTCAAATCTTGCAGGAAACCGGTGCCGAGCCTGATCCAGCGACGCTGGCGATCAAGATGGAAATGCCGGAAGATAAAATCCGCAAGATCATGAAGATCGCGAAAGAGCCGATTTCGATGGAAACTCCGATCGGCGACGACGACGATTCTCATCTGGGCGACTTCATCGAAGACAACAACACGCTCGCACCATCGGATGCTGCGTTGCATGCATCGATGCGCGGTGTCGTGAAGGATGTTTTGGATTCGTTGACGCCACGCGAAGCGAAAGTGTTGCGCATGCGTTTCGGTATCGAGATGTCGACCGATCACACGCTGGAAGAAGTTGGCAAGCAGTTCGACGTCACACGTGAACGTATTCGTCAGATCGAAGCGAAGGCACTGCGCAAGCTGCGTCATCCATCGCGTTCCGACAAGCTGAAGAGCTTCCTCGAAGGCAACTAAGCCTCTCATCAAGTTATTGGGCCTCTAGCTCATGCTTGGTTAGAGCAGCGGACTCATAATCCGTTGGTGCCGTGTTCGACTCACGGGAGGCCCACCAAAATATGCAAAAAACTAAAGGGTTATCGTTAATTCGATAACCCTTTTTTTTACAGCATTCGTTGCCGCCAACATTTATCAAAAACGCGACCGAGGGTGCTCCCAATGGCCCCCCAATGGCCCTCCTGCCTTTATGCGAATATGCGAATGCATGACGCTCGCGTGATCCGGTTTTGGCCAAAAGCGGCCATCGCTTTCCTCCTGCACCGGATATGACAGCAGCAGGATACGCTTTAGAGCTAGATGTCGCCTGGTTCAATGTTCGCTAACGCACTGTCTACGATTCCCCGTGGTTCTAACGTCATAAGCTCCAACAATTTGTTCGAGTTATCGTTACCGGGCGAATCGATGACAACAAAAATATCTCTATCGTCGCAACCAATACTGGATGGTTTTGTCCAGGTTCGTGGTGCCCGGGAACACAATCTCAAAGACGTTAACCTCGACATCCCTAGAGACGCACTGGTTGTGTTTACCGGTATATCCGGATCCGGCAAGTCGTCCCTTGCATTCGGAACGTTGTACGCCGAGGCACAACGAAGATATCTGGAATCAGTATCGCCCTACGCACGACGCCTATTTAACCAGATGCCGGTTCCTGATGTCGACGCAGTCAATGGATTGCCGCCTGCAGTCGCGTTACAACAGCAGCGTGGCACACCGACGACGAGATCGTCGGTCGGCAGCGTGAGTACCTTATCCAACTCGCTACGCATGCTTTATTCGCGTGCGGGTGATTATCCGGCCAGGCAGCCTCTGCTTTATGCGGAATCGTTCTCTCCCAATACCGCAGAAGGTGCGTGCCCGCAATGTCACGGTCTGGGGCGCATTTACGATGTCACTGAGAAATCCATGGTACCGGATGATTCATTGACCATACGTGAAAGAGCGATCGCTGCCTGGCCTACGGCGTGGCACGGACAAAATCTGCGGGACATTCTGGTAACGCTCGGCTACGACATCGATACGCCATGGCGGAAGATGTCGCGAAAGGATCGGAACTGGATACTTTTCACAGATGAACAGCCCGTCGTGCCTGTTTATGCAGGTTTTGATCGGCAAGAGGTAAAACAGGCTTTACGACGCAAGGAAGAACCAAGTTATCAAGGTACGTTTACAGGCGCCAGGAAGTATGTACTTCAGACGTTTGCGACAACGCAAAGCGCGTTGATGAAAAAGCGCGTGGCGCAGTACATGATCGGTACAGATTGTCCAATGTGTCAGGGGAAGCGTCTTAAACCGGAATCCCTTGCGGTGAAGTTCGCAGGCCACGATATCGCCGAAATTTCCCGTCTTCCATTGAAGCGGCTTGCGAATATATTTGCCGCATATGCCGATGGAAGCGCGCCGCAGTTGCGCAAAGATCGCATGCACCCTGAAAAAAGAGTGGTCGTTCAACGCATCGCTGAAGATCTCGTTGCGCGTTTGGATGTCATGCTTGAACTGGGGTTGGGGTATCTGACCCTGGAGCGCAGTACGCCAACCTTGTCTCCTGGTGAACTGCAGCGCCTGCGGCTGGCGACGCAAGTGCATTCCAATTTGTTTGGCGTTGTCTATGTACTGGACGAACCCTCCGCAGGGTTGCATCCGGCAGACACCGAGTCCTTGCTCTCAGCATTGAACCGCTTGAAAGCATCCGGCAATTCTCTCTTTGTGGTGGAGCATTCTCTTGACGTGATTCGCCACGCCGACTGGATCGTTGATGTCGGTCCGGTAGCCGGGGAGCACGGCGGACGCGTGTTGTACAGCGGTGTCCCGGCTGGACTGGAAATGGTGGATGAATCAATCACGCGTCGCTACCTTTTCGCGCAAGACTCCAGCACGCCTGATTCACGCCGTCGTGCCATTGGTCAGTTAAGACTGGAAGGCGTCACCCGCAACAATCTGAAAGGCTTGGACGTCGATTTTCCTATAGGGGTTCTCACAAGCGTTACCGGTGTATCCGGCTCTGGTAAATCAAGCCTCGTGAGTCAAGTCTTGGTGGAGCTCGTAACCGCGGCGCTCGGCCATTCCCTGGAAGAGGAACACGAGGATTCAGAGGAACCGGAACAACAATTACCCGTTACAGAAGGCGGCAGCATCACTGGCGGTTTGGAAAACATACGCAGACTGATCCGTGTTGATCAGAAGCCGATTGGACGGACGCCCCGCTCGAATCTGGCGACCTATACCGGCTTATTCGATCACGTACGGAAGATATTTGCATCGACCAAGACCGCACGTTCCCGAAAATATGACGCGGGGAGATTTTCATTTAATGTCGCCAAGGGTAGATGCGCTCATTGTGAAGGCGAGGGCTCGGTTATGGTCGAGCTGTTATTCCTGCCGAGCGTCTACACCCCATGTCCGACGTGTCAGGGAACGCGTTACAACGCAAAAACACTGGAGATCAAGTACAAGGATAAAAATATTGCCGATGTGCTGAGAATGACTGTCGACGATGCTTGTGATTTCTTCAAAGACGAGCCACTTGTCCAGGTGTCGCTTCACATGTTGCAGGAAGTCGGACTGGGCTATCTGCGCCTGGGCCAACCAGCAACCGAGCTGTCGGGTGGCGAAGCACAGCGCATCAAACTCGCCACAGAAATGCAGCGTGCACGACGAGGCGAGATGCTTTATATCCTGGACGAACCCACGACCGGACTTCATCCGGCTGACGTCGAGAGGCTCATCAAACAACTGCAATTGCTGGTCGACTCTGGAAATACCGTCATTGTTGTAGAGCACGACATGCGAGTCATTGCGGCCAGTGACTGGGTGATAGACATCGGGCCGGACGCTGGCGATGAAGGCGGAAAAATAATTGGTTGCGGAACCCCTGAGCAAATCGCTGGAAACAAAAAAAGTCGTACTGGTCCGTATCTCAAACGTTTTATGGCGTCATCAATCCTCTGGCTCGGGTCTCCCCTGCTCGGCGAAAGACCGGAAGTACAACAGACTAAATAAGCTCACAATTGCATGCGGCTTTTCTTACAACAATGCGGGGAATGCTCCGATATGTCGATATACGTTTCTTTCCGATAATGCTGCATATGCTCGCAGAGAGCCGTCGAATAGTGAGAGAACAGATGTCGAACCTGGTCCGGACCTTTAAGCCACAAGCGAAGAACTTTGATGAATCCATCAAGCAACTGTATTTTTCGTTGGCTGCTGATGAGGTTGGCGACGCGGCGCGGGACCAAGCAAAAGAATATTTGCAAGATCAACTGTCACAGGCGCGGACGTTACGCAACGAGTTGCCTGAACGCCTGTCTGATCTCGCTCCATGGATGCACGAACGCGCTGCGGCTGTGGGAGAAGAATATCGGCAATACCTTTCCGCCCGCAAAGGCGGCGCGCCTCGCCGATTTTTTACCAATCGTTCGCATGCACTGCACTTCTTGCAGGCTGTCGCACCCACAAAGCTGGTGGACGGTGCGTGGCTGTATGGCTTGCTGCCACGCTGGAAAGATCTCGACTACCTTCCACTGATCCGAACCTATCTGGAGGAGCTGGGAGACGGTATCGCGGAAAAGAATCACGTTGTGCTCTACAAAAAACTGCTGACGACGCATGGTTGCGATCAGTGGCGGGATTTGGACGAAGAACATTTCATTCAAGGTGCGATTCAGCTTTGTCTGGCGCATGAAGCCGACCAGTTTTTGCCTGAAGTAATTGGTTATAACCTGGGCTATGAACAACTTCCCCTGCATTTGCTGATTACTGCCTACGAGCTCAACGAACTTGGCATCGATCCCTACTATTTCACGTTGCATATCACCATCGACAATGCTGCGACCGGCCATGCTCACAAGGCACTGGCCAGTCTGCAACAATTGCAACCGTTGGTCGGTGATGCCGAACTTTTCTATCGGCGTGTGGCAGACGGGTATCGGTTGAATGATCTTGGCGCGAACACCATGTCGGTTATCCGGTCGTTCGATCTGGAGAAAGAGGTGATTGATGTCTTCCGGGAAAAATCGATGGTCGGAAAGAACATGCATTCCGATTATTGCCGTGTCGCCGGGCGTACAGTCAATGACTGGCTATCGGATGCGGAACAGATTCCTGCATTTCTGAAGGCACTGGAAGATGCCGGATGGATTGTCAGAGGAGAACCCGCTGAACACAGCAGGTTCTGGCGCCTGATTCAGGGGGAACACGCGGAGATGTTCGGCGTTTTCAACGAATACGAACAGCAATTGCTGAGAGACTGGATCGCATTGCCTGTATCAAGCGAGAGAGGCCGTCTACCCGATGCTGGCGCGACAGCATCCCGTGCACCGAGTTTCCGCATGCAACAGCGCCAGGTCGCTGCAGCAAAACGAAGCGGCGATTCCAAACGTGTGCAATATATCGGCACCGCAAGGAGTATCTTTCGAAAAACCCATGAACATGAGGGCGTTGACGATTTTACGAGCGAGCTGCGCTTGTTCGAGCAGAAATTATCCTCGTTGAACAGCGAGGATGCGGTTATGCGAACACTCATCAACATGATGTCTCCCGCCCACCACCATACAAAAGTCGGTCTGATGGCAACACGGATGTTCAGCAAGCTGATTGCGTGATGTTCAGACAAGGACGCGTCAGATGGCCGATATGAAAGCTGAAAAAATCCTTGCCTCCACAGGCGCCGTATCGCCAGTTTACGGTGAAACATTCAAAGCAAATGCGTTGATCACATT
>NZ_DATMTD010000064.1:0-4732 GCF_035565035.1 Oxalicibacterium sp.
CTCGGCAATCTCTTCGGTACGCCGCGTCGTGTCGCGCTCGGCATGGGCGCTTCGGACCTGAGCGAGTTACGACGTATCGGTCATGTGCTGGCCAGCCTGAAGGAACCTGAACCGCCGAAGGGGTTCAAGGACGTGCTGGGCCTCGGTGCGCTGGTCAAATCGCTATGGGATATGTCGCCCAAGGAGTTGCGCGGCGGGCCTTGCCAGGAAATCGTCTGGGAAGGCAACGACGTCGATCTGGCGCGCTTGCCGATCCAGCATTGCTGGCCAGGTGACATCGCGCCGCTGATTACCTGGGGACTGGTGATTACGAAAGGGCCGCACAAGAAAAGGCAGAATCTGGGCATTTATCGCCAGCAGGTGATCGGTCGCAACAAGGTCATCATGCGCTGGCTGGCGCACCGCGGCGGCGCCCTCGATTTTCGCGAACACTCTATAGTTAACAGGGGTAAGCCGTATCCGGTTGCGGTTGCGCTCGGCGCAGATCCTGCAACGATTCTCGGAGCAGTGACGCCAGTGCCGGATACCTTGTCCGAGTATCAATTTGCAGGTTTGCTGCGTGGCAGTCGCACGGAACTGGTCAAAGCGATCGGCAGCGAATTGCGCGTACCAGCCTCGGCGGAAATCGTGCTGGAAGGCCATATCTATCCAGACGAATCGCATCCTTCCGGCTACGAGCATGCGCTGGAAGGCCCGTTTGGCGATCATACCGGCTACTACAACGAGCAGGACAATTTCCCGGTTTTTACGATCGACCGCATTACGATGCGGCGCGATCCGATTTATCACTCCACTTATACGGGCAAGCCGCCGGACGAGCCCGCCGTGTTAGGTGTGGCGCTGAACGAAGTTTTCATCCCCCTGCTGCAGAAGCAGTTTACGGAAATTACCGATTTCTACCTGCCGCCGGAGGGCTGCAGCTACCGCATGGCGGTGGTGCAAATGAAAAAATCCTATCCCGGCCATGCCAAGCGGGTGATGCTGGGCGTCTGGAGCTTTCTGCGCCAGTTCATGTATACCAAGTTCATCGTCGTCGTGGACGAGGACGTGAATATTCGCGACTGGAAGGAAGTGATCTGGGCGATCACGACGCGGGTCGACCCGACGCGCGATACCACGCTGGTCGACAACACGCCGATCGATTATCTGGATTTTGCGTCGCCGGTCAGCGGACTCGGCAGCAAGATGGGCATCGATGCTACCAACAAGTGGCCGGGTGAAACGGATCGCGAGTGGGGCCGGGTAATCGAGATGAGCGACGAAGTCAGGAAGAAGGTCGATCTGATCTGGCAACAGCTCGGTATCTAGACGAGACGGGAGGGCCGCCTGTTCGGTTTCGCGTTAACGATTCGCGCGGCTCCGATGTCGCTTCATATGAGAAAGTAGAAAGCAGGCGGGCGTCTTTGCTGGTAAAATACTTGTCGGCGGGCCCCTGCGCATTGTGGCATGGTCAACCTGGTCAGGTCGGGAACGAAGCAGCCACAGCCATTTCCTGCAAGTGCCGTAGACAAGGCTCGCCTTCTGTTTTTCCCTCACATACTCCCCGTTTTCTGTTCTCCGTTCCGCTTCGCGGCATGTTTTCGTGTCTGAGGGCGCTGGCGCTTATTGCCTCGATTCCGAAAAGAATGTGTCTTTAAATTTTTCTTAACGGCGACACATTTATGGGATGTTCGGGCCGACGGAAACCGGGCAAAATGTTGTGCAAAGATTATCGTTATGGTCTGGTATTTGCATGGTATGCGAGCGGTTACAGCAGCGTGAATGCGGGGACGGCATGAAAATGGGTGGAACGGAATTGTGGATGCCCGAGGGCGGCGCAATGGGGGCATTGATCCGCGCAACCGACTGGTCCGGG
Source organism: Oxalicibacterium sp. (assembly GCF_035565035.1). Taxonomy (GTDB): domain Bacteria; phylum Pseudomonadota; class Gammaproteobacteria; order Burkholderiales; family Burkholderiaceae_D; genus Oxalicibacterium. Next base: position 1,856 of record NZ_DATMTD010000064.1, read on the forward strand.
ACATCGCTGGGCGACATCTCATGCTGGCCGGAGGCATTGCGATTGACGACGGGAATCTGTCTCGATTCGCAATTTGCTATCGCAGTCTGGTGGGCCGCTGATTTGATTCAGCTATATAACGATGCCTATCGCGAGCTGATGGGCGAAGCCCGGCATCGCAATGCATACGCCCGTTCCGCGCTCGCTACCCAGCAGGAAATGCTGCCCAAGCTGGATGAACTTGCGCAGCAAGTCATGGAATGCGGCGAAGCGGTGCGCGGCTATGATTTGCGTCTGGTCATCGAGCGCAACGGCTATCCCGAAGACCGCTATTTCACTTTTTCCTTCAGCCCCATCCGGCAATCGGACGGCATCGTGGCCGGCATGCTCGTTGCCGCGCATGAACGCACGGCCAAGATGCTGGTTGCGCGGCGTTTGCGTGACAGCGATGCGCGTCTGGTCGCCGCACTGAACGCGGCCAAGATGGCAAGCTGGGAATGGGACTTGCAATCGGATCAGTTAATCATGTCCGATTCCGCAACCGAAGTATTCGGATTGCCGCCAGGCGAAGTGCTGCACGACAGCGGACAGGGTTTCGCCCTGGTGCATCCGGATGATGTCGCCCGTCATCGCACCTTGGTCGAATCAGCGATCGCCGCAAAGGGAAGCTGGCACGGCGAATTTCGCATTGTCCGTCCGCGCGATGGCGAGATCGCATGGCTGGAGGAGCGCGGCATGACGACCTGTAATGCCATCACCGGGAAAGTTGGCACGACGGGTTTGGTATGGGATGTCACAGCCAGCAAGCGCGCGGAGGACGCCTTGCGCCTTGCCGATCGCCGCAAGGATGAATTTCTTGCGACGCTGGCACACGAATTACGCAATCCGCTGGCACCGATCCGCAGCGCCGCGCATTTGTTGGGCGAAACGGAGCTAACGGCAGAACTGCTGCAGCGCTGCCGTGAAATCATTGATCGCCAAGCAGGCCATATGACGCGCCTGCTGGAGGATCTGCTTGACGTGTCACGCATCACCAGCGGCAGGCTCGATCTGAAGAAACGGCCGGTCACGCTGCGGGAAGTAGTCGACAGTGCAGTCGAAACCGTACGGCCGATGATCGACATCAAGGCACATCTACTGCACGTGAAGCTGCCGGACGAAACCATTCTGCTGGACGTCGATCCGTTACGCATTGCGCAGGTATTGACCAACCTGCTGACGAACGCTGCAAAATATACCGATCGCGAGGGGCGCATCGAACTTGACGCGGCCGTCGACGATGGCGTGCTGACGGTAACGATTTCCGATAACGGAATCGGCGTGGCGGCGCAGGATCTGCCGCATCTGTTTGAAATGTTTTCCCAGGTCAGCTCGGCGATCGACCGCTCGGAAGGCGGACTGGGCATCGGCCTTGCCTTGTCCAAGGGCTTGCTCGATCTGCACGGCGGCAGGATTGCCGCTCACAGCCGCGGTTTGGGGCAGGGAATGCGATTCGTCGTCCGGCTGCCGCTGCCACTTGAACAGAAAAACGCGGTGCTTGCGCCGTCAGCGCCCGTCAATACGGCACGGCATGGAAAAACCATCCTGCTGATCGACGACAATCGGGACGCAGCCGATTGCCTGTCAGTGATTTTCCAGATCGCGGGGTATCGGGTGCTCACTGCGTATAACGGCCTGGATGGCTTGGCGACAGGCGCCAAAGAAAAGCCGCATATTGTGATTCTCGATATCGGCATGCCGAAGATGAACGGCTACGAAGTCGCCAGCCGCATGCGCGGCGAAGACTGGGGGCGTGCCGCGTTGCTGATAGCCGCAACCGGCTGGGGACAGGAAACCGACAAGCGTATGGCTTATGATGCCGGCTTCGACCATCATTTGACCAAGCCTTTCGACCCGCGCGAAGCGTTGGCGGCGCTGGCACAATGGGAAAAGGAAAAAGGCAGTGCGCTGGAAAAAAACTGAAAACGGCATCACATCGCCGCCGCCATTTGCCAATGGTGACGTCGTCTGCCGATGCGCAGACATCGAAGAAAATGCCTACCTTCGGTCCCGGCCCGAATGGCTTGCGACAGCGCGCACCTGGCTGCTGTTGTGGTCGGTGACCGTGTTGCTGATGCTGGAAGACGACGCCGCGATCATTGCCTTGATGTTTTGCTGAATGCGTCAGTGCAACCTGCCCTTGGCTTCTTTCTGTTGCTGTACGCGTTCGGCAATTTCCAGTATCTCCGCCAATTCCTGTTCCGCATCGGATTCGATCAGTTCGATCTCGTCATGGTCGAGCGCTTCGTCGATCACCACCATTTCCATCCGAAAAATCGCCGGGTAGCTGTTGGTAACGGTTTGCAGCAGCGCATCCAGCTTCTTGCGCGGAATCGCCGCCTTGATGCGGCTCGCCAGAAAAAGCCGCACGATGGTAAGACTGTTTTTGCGACTCAAATCCTGGATGGCGGATGCCTCGTGCCGCAACCAGGCGGGAAAGTCTTCAGGCGTGACGAAATCCGGAACGGTTAACACCGAAACATGAAAATCGACATTCAAGTTGCCCATGGCTTTCTCCGCAGTGTTGCCGTTGTAACCGGTTCAATTATAGGCACGCGAAAAAGCGGCCGTCTCGATTTCTCGTTCGCCTGCCGTGCAATCGGTAATTTTTACCAACGATGCCGGTGAGAAGCGCAGGGTAGGAACCCGAAGCGTCACGCTATCCCAACTTTGCGCTTGGTATAAAAACTGCATCGCATGCCGCAGTTGTTCATGTATCTCATGAACATGGGAGAAAAGTTTTCAATTGCGATAACTTTTTCGATCGCGAATGAAGCGGACTTTGTGAATTTCGTTTAAACCGCCCGATTTTTAGAAATCGGCATATTCGAATTGGTTTTTATCTACTAGAATCTTTTC